>JBOHWF010000150.1:0-3475 GCA_050736455.1 Binataceae bacterium (SeqCode)
CCATCAGGCCGTTGCGTTCCATCTGCTGGAGCTGATGGGCGATCTCCTCGGGCGTGCCGGCGACGCAAACGCCGCGAATCGCTTCGGGCGTGACGAAGATTTCCTCGCCCGCCTGCATATAGGTGCAGTGGCCGTCGTGAATCTGGCGAAAGCGTTTTTCTGCGGGTAGGCTGAAGCTCGCGACGTGTTCGAGATAACGCCCCCAGTTATTGCGGAAGTAGGGCGGAATCAGCTCATCCTTCTTGCCGAGGTCGCTCCAGATTTCGTAGGCGAAGTGCAGGATCGCCGTGACGTAGGATCCGGTTTCCTGAATCACGCGCTCGTCGGTGAGCTTTTCCCCCGGCCGCAGTACGCACGCCGTCGTCAACGCGGTAGTCTGGAAGGGTTGCGGCAGCTTGCGTCCGATCTTCCTCGCGCCCGCTTCGATCAACGAGAGCTTGGGCCGGATATCGTCGACGCCCGCGGTGACCCAGCCGTCGCCGAACGCGCCCGCCGACTCGCAGGCCTTGGGTCCGTTGGCCGCGACGTAAATCGGAATTGGATGCTCGAGATTGATGAAATGCAGATCGCGATGGAGAAACTGGATCTCTCGCGTCTGCCCGGCGAAGGTGTAATCGACCGCTTCGCCGTTGAGCAGCGCGCGAACCACTCGCAAGTATTCGCGGAACTCCTTGATCGGCATCGGATGCTGACCCATCACGCGCATCGCGGTATGCCCGGTGCCGATTCCGAGAAACACCCGCCCCGGCGCGATCTGATTGATGGTCGCGATCGAGTGCGCGGTGACCGGCGCGATCCGCGTCCCGGGAATCGCGACGCCGGTGCCAATCTTGATGCGGCTGGTCTGATGGGCCGCCAACGCCATCGTGGCGTAGCAGTCCGACCAGATCATCTGGGAATCGGGAATCCAGGCGCGGTCATAGCCCAGCTCCTCGGCATAACGCACCACGTCCCATTTGCTGATGTGGGTATCGACGCAAACGCCAAATTCCATCGCGATTCTCCCCGGGTCATGCCGGTCTGTTTTCGGATTCTGGACGCAGCTCCAGGGGGCGGCCGAGTCCGCGAGGCGCGGTTTAAATCCGGCCGCCTCCCCGTCTCTTTTGGAACGCACTTCGCAGACTCATTTGCTCGTTCCGCTTCGCTCCACTGGCGCTCGCCTGCTCGCTTCGCGCGGCAACCGCGCTCCGCTAGTGTGAAGCAAAACAGCTTTATCGGGTCGGTTGCAAGCCGCGCGGTGTGATAATTTAATAGCGGTTCCGGTTTAGGAGATTGGCGCCGCTGATAGCCGGGTCCTGCGCAAGGGAAGGCCGCGAACCCCGCCAGGTCCGGAAGGAAGCAACGGTACCGGCTGACTCCCTGTGCCGCAGGGTCGCCTGGCTATCATCGGCGGGCAATCTCGGTTTCGGTTTTCCGCGGCGCTTTAGCGTCGCGCCGATCGCCCAAAGGTATCGATGGCCGCAAGCCCCGCATCCCATCTGGTCCTGGCGCGCAAGTGGCGCCCGGAGCGCTTCGAGGATCTGGTCGGCCAGGAACACGTCACGCGGACCTTGATTCAGGCGATCCGCCGCGGACGGATCGCGCATGCCTTCCTCTTCACCGGCATCCGCGGCGTCGGCAAGACCACCGCGGCGCGGATTCTCGCGCGCTGCCTCAACTGCGCCACTGGTCCGACGCCGGAGCCATGCGGCAAGTGCGCGGCGTGCATGGAGATTCGCGCCGGCGGTGCGCTCGACGCGGTCGAAATCGACGGCGCGACCTATCGCAAGATCGACGACGCCCGCGCGATTATTGAAAACCTCGGCTATCGGCCGGCGCGCGATCGCTTCAAGATTTACATTATCGACGAGGCCCATCAGCTCACCGATCAGGCCTTTAACGCACTGCTGAAAACGCTCGAAGAGCCGCCCCCGCACGTCAAGTTTATCCTCGCGACGACCGAGCCGCAGAAGATGCCCGACACCATCCTGTCGCGGCTGCAGCGCTACGATTTCCGCCGGATTCCGTTCGCTGCGATCCTCGCGCGGCTCCGGCAGCTCGCCGACCTCGAAGGCGCCGTCACCGATGACGCGGCGCTGAGCCTGCTCGCGCGCGAGGCCGGCGGCAGCATGCGCGACGCCGAGCGGATGCTCGAGACCGCGATCGCCTCGCTCGACGGCAGGATCAGCGAGAGTGAGGTCGCGACGATCCTGGGCGTCGCGAGTCGCAGCCGCGTGATGGAGATGACAGCGGCCGTGCTCGACAAAGACGCCGCGCGCGCGCTCACTGCGGTCCGCGAACTCCATCGGCGCGGCGCCAATCTCGAATCGATGGGCCGCGACCTCCTCGAAGTGCTGCGTAATCTGGCGGTCGCGAAATTGCCCGGCGCCGACGGTCCCGACAGTCCGCTCGCCGACCTCCCCGACCAGGAGGCGAGCGGGTTGAAGGCGCTCGCCGCCAGGGCCAGCGCGCGCGATCTGATGAGGCTCTTCCATCTCCTGGCCGAAGCGCAGGAACAGCTCATCCGCTCGCCCTATCCCGACCTGATCCTCGAAATGGCGCTGATGCGGATGGCGACGCTCGCGCCGGTGATCGACGCCGACGAGCTCTTACGTGCGATTGGCGCGGCGACCGGCGGAACAGGGGGCGGAAGTGGGACCGCGCCGTCGCCGCCAGCAGCTGCGGCGGGAGTGACGGCTGCGGCTGTCGGCGAAGTGGCCGGGGCGCGACGGATTCCGATCCGCGGCGAAGTCAACGCAAGCGCGCCGCGGCGCACCGTGCCGGCGTCGCCGCCGGCAGTTTCGGAGGCCGCGGCGCCCGATGACCTCCCCGACCTGCGCGATTTTATCCGCAGCCGGCGCGCGGCCCTGGCGGGCTTCATGGAGCAGGGCGCGGCGCTGCGCGTCAATGACGATACGCTGACGGTGACGCCGCGCAGCGAGATTTATGTGCGTTACTTGAGCGACAACCGCAGCGCGATCGCCGAGCTCGCGACCGAGCTTTACGGCCGCCGGATGCGCGTCGAGATCGCCACGGGGACCGCCGAAGCCGCGACAGCTCTGCCGACCGCCGCCGCCGCTGATCCCGCGCTGGCCGCGTCCGCGCAACCTGTACGGATCGCGGCCGACGCGCCGCCGCCGTCGAGCGTCAATCGCGACTCTCCCGGCGCGGTCGCGCCAAATACCTCCGCGCAAAAGCTTTCGGCCCAAAAAATTTCAACCGAAAATCGCCAGGCGCTCTATGCCGACCCGGTGGTGAAACGCATCTTCAGCGAGTTTGAAGCGCGCTTCGTCGAAATCCGATCCGATCCGCTCAATCCGCGCGCCGCGACCGCCGAGGATCCCGCATCCTCCAAGAAGTGATGCGCGCGCCCGACAGCCTTTGAGGAGTACCGCCTTATGCCGCCACCCGATGCCCCGCCTTTCGATCTCTCGTCGCTCATGAAACAGGCGCAGGCGCTGCAAGAGAAATTCAAGCAGACCCAGGACGAGGTGGC
>JBOHWF010000151.1:0-12060 GCA_050736455.1 Binataceae bacterium (SeqCode)
GCTGATCTCGGTCAACAATGGATTGGCCGTGGATTTGACCGGGCAGGTCGGGAGCGAATCGATTGGTCCGCAGATGTATACCGGCACCGGCGGCCAAACCGCTTTCGGGATCGGCAGCGCGCTGGGCGGCGGCAAATCGATCATCGTGCTGCCGGCGTCAGCGATGTCGAAAGGGCAGCGCGTCTCACGGATTGTGCCCCACCTGATGGCCGGGACGATCTGCTCGCTGCCGCGCACCTTCGTGCATCATGTGGTGACGGAGTACGGGATCGCGACCTTGCGCGGCAAGTCGCAGCGCGAGCGCGCCCGCGAGTTGATCGCGATCGCGCATCCGGATTTTCGCGCAGAACTCTCCGCCGACGCGAAACGGCTCTTCGGTTAGACTGGCGACATCGGAAAAGATCCAGCCGTGCACGGCGTTGAAGGTCGCCGATGAAGGTGGCGACGCCATAAGACTTCCGCGCGAGTTCTATGCGCGATCGGTGCTGGCGGTGGCGCGCGAGGCGATCGGCAAGCTTCTCGTGCATCGCAGCGCTGACGGCGAGGCCGCGGGCCGGATCGTCGAAGCAGAAGCCTATCGCGGTCCCGCAGACCTCGCGGCCCATAGCGCGCGCGGCCTGACCCGGCGCACCGCGGCGATGTACGGGCCGCCCGGTCACGCCTATGTCTATCTGCTCTATGGCGTGAGCTGGGCGATGAATCTGGTCGCCGGCGCCGAGGGCGCGCCGCACGCGGTGCTGATCCGGGCGCTCGAGCCGGTGCGCGGAATCGAGCTGATGGCGCGCCGGCGCAAGCGTCCGACGCACTCGCGCGAGTTGACGAACGGCCCGGGCAAGCTTGCGCAGGCGCTCGGCATCACCGGCGCGCACTACGGCGCCGATCTGTGCGACGGGCCACTCTTCCTTGAAGATGGCGCCGCGCAGGCGCCGATCGGACGCTCACCGCGAATCAATGTGGCTTACGCCGGCGCCTGGGCGGAGCGGCGCTGGCGGTTCTTCGAGCGCGGCAATCCGTACGTCTCGGTACGGCCCCGCGAGTAGCGAGCGGCCGTCGACCGGCCGCCGAACAGCGCCAGCGGCCTCCCTCGCCTTGCTCCCGCCACGGCATTATCGCTACGGTGATGCGAGTTTTCGGGATGCACGCAGTAACGGGCGCCGCGAGCGACTGAGTTCGAGTGCGAGGTGAACCGATGAAGTTCATGTTCTTTTTTCTGCCGACCCTGCCCGCGACGCTCGAGGAGCGCAAGCGCCTGCGCCCGATCGCGATGCATCCCGACCGCTGGCAGAAGATGATCGCCGAAGTGGTCGAGATTTCGCAGTTGGCGGAGGAGGTCGGCTTCGAGGCGGTCGCCTTTCCGGAGCATCATCTGCACAGCGAAGGGATCGAGATGGGCAGCCTGCCGATCCTGACCCAGCATGTTTTGCAGAACACCAAACGAATCAAGGCAGGACCGATCGGCTATGTGCTGCCCGGCTGGAATCCGCTGCGGCTCGCGCTTGAAATCGCCTGGCTGGATCAGTTGACCAAGGGGCGTACGCTGGTCGGCTTTGCGCGCGGCTATCAGGCGCGCTGGCTCAATCAGATGGCGCAGTTGGTGCATGCCGGCGCGACCATCAGCGACAAGAGCGAGACCGATCGCATCAATCGCGAGGTTTTCGAGGAGGTCTTTCAGTTTCTGAAACTGGCGTGGGGCGACGAGCCCTTCCGCTTCAAAGGCAAACATTACGAATACCCCTCGCCACAGGAGGGGACGCAGTGGCCGGCGCATGAATGGACGCGCGAGTATGGCTTTCCCGGCGAAGTCGATGAGCAGGGGCGCATCCAGAAGATCAACGTCGTGCCGAAACCCTATCAGCGTCCGCATCCGCCGCTGTTTCAGGCCTTCTCGATGAGCGAGGAGACCGTCCGCTGGTGCGGTCGCGAGGGTTTGCAGCCGACAATCATCTTGCCGGCGCCGGAAACTGTGCGGGATTTGGCCCTGGTCTATCAGGAAGAGTCGCGCAAGGCGGGCCGCGATCTCAAACTGGGCGAGGGCGTCGGCGTTATTCGCGGGATCACGGTGGCCGAGACGCGGGAGAAGGCGCGGGAGATGGCTGAGCTGGGAACCTGCGTGCTCGGCTTCAAAAAATTCTTTCATAATTTCGGCTTCACCGAGGCCTGGCGCGAACCGGCCGACGAGGCGAAGTATCCGACCGGCAAGGTGATGCTGCCGGCTTCCGAGGTCACGCCTGAGCGTCTCTCGCGCGTGAAGTTTATTTACCTGGGCACCCCCGACGACGTTAGCCGCGGACTCGACGAGCTGGTCGAGGTCGCTCATCCGGAATGGTTCGTCTGGCAGGGCGATCAGGGCTTTCTGCCCAAGGACGACGTCAAGCGCCAGCTCGAATTGTTCGGCAAGAAGATCCTGCCGCGTTACGTTTGAGTCGCGACCGACCCTATGCCTGAAAACGAGCGGCGCGAGTTCACGACCTTGTATGCCGAGGTGGCCGGTACTATCGGCCAGCTCGTGCTGAATCGTCCGGCCAGCCTCAACGCGATCAACGACGCGTTGATGGCCGAGATGCTCGAGGCAATCGAGTGGCTCGATCGTCATCGCGAGTTGCGTGTCGCGATCTTGCGGGGTGAAGGTCGCGCGTTTTGCGCCGGCGCCGACTTGAAGGCCATCCCTGGGGCACCCGCGCAGGTCGCCAGCGGCAATAGCTGGCTTTATCGCCGGCGTGCCGGACAGATCGGCACGCGCCTGTGCGAGGCGATCGAGCGGATGGAGGCGGTGACGATCGCCCAGGTGCATGGTGCGGCGGTCGGTGGCGGCGTGTTGCTGATGATCTCGTGTGATCTGCGAATCGTCGCCGAGGGCACCGTTATGTTCATACCGGAAGTCGATCTCGGCGCGCCTTATTCATGGGGCGCGGTGCCGCGGATGGTGCGCGAAATCGGGCCGGCGCTGACGCGCGAATTGATTTTGACCTGCCGCCGCTTCACGCCGGCCGAGGCGCTCGCGTGGCGCTGGATCAATCGGGTGGTCGCGCCCGATCGCCTCGCAGCCGAAGTCGCGCAATTGGCCGAGGAGCTCGCGGCGAAACCGTCGGTGCCGGTGGCTGTCACGAAAGATCACGTCAACGCGATCATGCGCGTGATGAGCGCCGGCCTCACCTCCTATGCCGACGGCGACGTGGCGCTGGCCATGACGGTCGAGAAGGAAGCCCAGGCCGCAGTCCGGGACTACGCGGAGTCCAAGGTCGGCAAACGGCGGAGCTGAGTCTGGCATCAGGCGACTGACGATCCTTCCAGTCGCTCTCCGAATTTCCGTTAGCAATTGGCGCTCACAAATCGCGGCCCGACTTCGGTTCTTTCGCGCGACTCCGATAATATCAATCTCGTGGCTAATTCCGTCGGTCATGAGACAGGCGCCGATCCGGCAACGCAGGCGATGCGTGTCAAGGATCCGGTCTGCGGGATGATGGTCAATCCCGCGACGGCGAAATGGCGCCATGAGCATCGCGGCGAGACTTACTATTTCTGCAGCGCCGGCTGCATGAACAAATTCATTGCCGATCCGCTGCAATACACGCGCGCGCATCCGGCTCCCTCACAACACGAAGGCGCGTCAACGCCCGTCGCCGGAGTCGCCGCCGAATACTTCTGTCCGATGCATCCCGAGGTCGTGAGCGATCGTCCTGGCGCCTGCCCCAAGTGCGGGATGGCGTTGCAACCCCGTCTCGCCCTCGACGCGGAGGCGGCGCCCGATCCCGAATTGATCGACTTCACGCGGCGCTTCTGGGTCAGCGCGATCCTGGCGAGCGCGGTCGTCGCGCTCGGGATGTCGGACTTGATCCCGGGGATGCCGGTCTCTCGCGCGCTCGGCACGGGGCTGCTCAACTGGATCGAGTTTGCACTCGCCACGCCGGTGGTGCTGTGGGGCGCCGCACCGTTTTTTGTGCGCGGCGCGCGTTCGCTCGTCAACCGCAGCTTGAATATGTTCACGCTGATCGCGCTGGGCGTTGGAGTGGCTTACGCCGCGAGCGTGGTGGCGACGATTGTGCCGTCGGCGTTCCCGCCGTCGGCCAATGGGTCGATGGGCGGCGCGCCGGTCTATTACGAGGCCGCCGCCGCGATCGTCGCGCTGGTGCTGCTCGGCCAGATGCTCGAGCTGCGCGCGCGCGGGCGCACCGGAGATTTGATCCGGGCACTCCTCGGGATGGCGCCCAAGAGCGCGCGCGTCGTGCGCTCCAATGGCGATGAAGAAGATGTCCTGCTGGAACGCGTCGCGGTGGGCGACCTGATCCGAGTGCGGCCCGGCGAAAGGGTCGCGGTGGACGGAGTGATCGTCGAAGGCCGCAGCGCACTCGACGAATCCATGATCACCGGCGAGCCGATGGCGGTAGAAAAAGCGCCGGGCGATCGCGTGGTCGGCGCGACGCTCAACGGCGCGGGCGGCTTCCTGATGCGCGCCGAACGCGTCGGCCGCGACACGATGCTTGCGCAGATCGTGCGGACGGTCGCGGAGGCGCAAAGCAGCCGCGCGCCGATCCAGCGGCTGGCGGATACGGTCTCGGGCTGGTTCGTGCCGGCGGTGGTCGCGGCGGCCGCGGTTACATTTTGCCTCTGGTTTCTGATCGGTCCAGCGCCGCGTCTTCCCCATGCGATCCTGGCGGCCGTCGCGGTGCTGATTATCGCCTGTCCCTGCGCGCTCGGCTTGGCGACGCCGATGGCGGTGATGGTCGCGAGCGGGCGCGGCGCGTCCGCCGGTGTGCTGGTGCGCAACGCCGAGGCGCTCGAACGGCTCGCCACGGTGGACACGCTCGCGCTTGACAAGACCGGCACGCTGACGGTGGGGCGGCCCGCCGTGGTCACGATCGAGACCGCCGACGGCGTCAGCGCCGACACGATGCTGCGGCTGGCGGCGAGTCTCGAGCGCTCGAGCGAGCATCCGCTGGCCGCGGCCATGGTGGCTGCGGCGGAGGCGCGCGGGCTGATTCTCAGTGCGGCGAGCGATTTCGCTGTGACTCCCGGGCAGGGCGTCAGGGGCGTCGTCGAGGGCCGCGCGGTCGCGATCGGCAGTGAGCAGTTCCTGGGGTCTGCTCCGGTGGCGACACTTGCGGCGCGCGCCGCTGAGCTGCGCGCGCGCGCGACCGTAATCTTTGTCGCGATTGACGGAAGAGCGGCGGGCCTCCTCGGCCTCGCGGATCCGATCAAGCCGACCGCACCAAAAGCACTGCGCGAGCTGCGCAGCGCGGGAATCCGGGTCGTGATGATCAGCGGTGACAATCGCGTGACCGCCAGCGCGGTGGCGCGCGAACTCGCGATCGAAGAGGTTCACGCGGAAGTTGACCCGGTGGACAAGGCGCGCGTGATCCGCGAGCTGCGCGCGGCCGGGCGGGTCGTCGCGATGGCCGGCGACGGGATCAACGATGCGCCCGCGCTGGCGTCGGCGACAGTGGGAATCGCGATGGGCACGGGCACGGACCTCGCGATGCAGAGCGCGGGGATCACTTTGGTCAAAGGCGATCTGGTCGGGATCGTGCGCGCGCGCAATTTGAGCCGCGCCTTTATGCGCAACGTCCGGCAGAATCTCTTTTTCGCCTTCGCCTATAATATTCTTGGAATCCCGATCGCCGCCGGCGTACTCTATCCGGCTCTCGGTCTGCTGCTCAGCCCGATGATCGCGAGCGCCGCGATGAGTGCGAGCTCGGTCTCGGTCATCGTCAATGCGCTGCGACTGCGTCGCGTCGCGCTCTAACTTCTCGCGCCGTGCTTGACGACCACGAGGATGTCGGCCTACGGTTTTGAAGCGGTGAGAAAATGAACGGAGTGCATGATCTGGGCGGGATGCACGGCTTCGGGCCGGTGGTCGCCGAGCCCAACGAACCGGTCTTTCACGCCGACTGGGAACGCCGGACTTTTGCGCTGGCGCTCGCGACGATGGGCGCCGGGCGCGTCAACGTCGACGAGTTCCGGCACGCGATCGAACATATGGCGCCGGCGGATTACCTCGCTTCATCGTATTACGAGCACTGGCTCCACGCGGTCGAGTCGCTGTTGACGGAGAAAGGCATCCTGCGCGCCGGCGAGATCGATTCGGCGATTAGCGGCGGCCGGCTTAAATCGGCTGGCGCACGCGCGAGCGTCGCCGCGAGCAGCGATGCTGATGCGGGCTTATGGTCAAACCCGGACGCCGGTTCGGCGCGGCCGAGCAGCGCGGTCGCGCTGCGCCACGATCCGAAATTCAAGGCGCACTTCAAACCCGGCGATCGCGTGATCGCGCGTAACCTGAATCCGTCGGGACATACCCGCGCGCCGCGCTACACGCGCGGCCATCGCGGGGTGATCCACCGGGATTGGGGCGCCTTCGTGTTTCCGGACACGCACGCGCACGGCGGCGGCGCGAAGCCGCAGCATTGTTATGCGGTCGAGTTCACCGCGCGCGAGCTGTGGGGCCCGGATCGCCGCGCCGGAGAGCGGGTTTACGTTGATCTCTGGGAGGCTTATCTCGACCTCGACGTCGCGCAGGCCAGGAACGAAAAGCCGGCGGCGCGCCGCGTCACGAGTGCTCGGCCGCGCAAAGCCGCGGTCGTAAAGACCACTAAAAAAATCAAGCGCGCCAAACCAGCCGCCGGACGCCGCAGCGCGTCGCCGGCGTCAGCGCGGCCGGCCGGAAAGACGAGGAAGCGGCGATGAGCGATCACGAGCACGACCACGAACACGACGAGCACGGCGAACACAACGCGCCAGAGAGCGGGCCGGCGCTGCGGGTCAAGGCGCTCGAAGCGGTCCTGGTCGAGAAAGGGCTGGTGGATCCAGCCGCGCTCGATGCGATCGTCGACGCCTATGAGCACAAGATCGGCCCGCGCAACGGCGCGCGGGTGGTCGCGCGCGCCTGGACCGATGCGGCATACCGACGGCGCTTGCTGACCGGCGACGCGGCGGCGACGATCGCCGAGTTGGGTTTCGCACCCGGACCGCAGGGCGAGCATATGATGGTGCTCGAGAACACGCCGCGGGTGCACAACGTGGTCGTCTGCACGCTCTGCTCGTGCTATCCGTGGTCGGTGCTCGGGCTGCCGCCCGTTTGGTACAAGAGCAATGCTTACCGCTCGCGCGCGGTGAATGATCCGCGCGGCGTGCTGCGCGACTTCGGCCTCGAGTTGCCGGCGAATGTCGAGATTCGGGTGTGGGATTCGAGCGCCGAAATCCGCTACATGGTCCTGCCGCAACGGCCCGCCGGCGCCGATCAGTTGGGCGAGGACGAATTGGCGCAACTGGTGACGCGCGATGCGATGATCGGGACCGCGATCGTCGCCCCGCCGGGCAAAGCTGCGGGCTGATTCGCTCACTCGAAGCTATGGCGCAATCACTCGAAGCGATGATGCGGGCGCGCGGGATCGAGCCGCGCGGGGTGACCTTCGCCGAACCCTGGGAGGCCCGGGCCTTTGCCCTGACGCTCGATCTGGCTGCGCGCGAGAGCCTCGAGTGGGAGGAATTCCGCCAGCGCTTGATCGCTCAAATTGCGCGCGCCGACGCTGAAGCCGCGGCCGGACGAGACGCGGCCGGCTACTATGAATGCTGGCTCGTCGCGCTCGAGGCCGCGATTCGCGCGAAGGGGCACGCGAGCCTCGCCGAAATTGATCGCCGCGCCGAGTCGATCGCCGCGAATCCGGTCGCGCCCAACAAGTCGCTCGCGCCCGGCCCCATCAAGATCGCCTGAAAAATCTGAGTCAGCTCGAGCGATCGCTTATGAGCTGACCGAGTCGCACGCCGCGCAGAGAAAAGCGAACACGCCGGGAACCAGAAGCCAAGCTAACCCCGGCGCCCAGTAGCAGGCTGTCCTTGCGGCCGCTAAGGGCCTCGTGATACTGCCAAACCGAACTCTGCGAACACCGCAAGGAGGGCCGGCTTGGACTTCGGTTTTAGTGAAGAGCAGGAGATGCTGCGCGTGAGCGCGCGCGGCCTGCTCGAAAAAGAATGCCCCTCGACCGCCGTGCGCCGGCTGATGGAAGACGAGCGCGGCTACGATCCGGCACTGTGGAAGAAGCTCGCCACGCAAGGCTGGACCGGCCTCGTCATCCCCGAGGAGTACGGCGGCGCCGCGCTGAGCTACGTCGATCTGGTCCTCGTGATGGAAGAGATGGGCCGCGTCGTCCTGCCCTCGCCGTTCATCTGGACCGTGATGGTCGCCGAGGCGCTCAAGCGCGCCGGTAGCGAGGCGCAGAAAAAAACCCTGCTGCCGAAGATCGCCGCGGGCGATTTGATCGCGACGCTGGCGTGGCTCGAGCCCGCGGCGAGCTGGGACGCCGCCTCGATCACGATGCCGGCGCGCGGGCGCGGCACCGACTTCACCCTCGATGGCTCCAAGCTCTTCGTCAGCGATGGCCACATCGCGGATTGCATGCTGGTTGCAGCCCGCACCGCCGGGCAGGGCGAGGACGGGATAACGCTCTTTGCGCTCGAGACCAAGCGCCCGGGCATCAGCGTCACACCGCTCAAGACCATGGATCAGACCCGCAAGCTCGCCGAGGTGAGCTTCGCCAACGTCCAGGCCACGCCGGCGGACGTCGTGGGGACGATCGGGCAGGGCTGGAAGACCCTTGCGGAGGTGCTCGATCGCGGCAAGGTGATGCTCGCCGCCGAGATGGTCGGTGGCGCGCAAAAAGTTCTCGAGATGACGGTCGAGTATGCGAAAGTGCGCGTCCAGTTCGGCCGTCCGATCGGCAGCTTTCAGGCGGTGCAGCACAAGTGCGCCAACATGATGATCGATGTCGAAGGCGCGAAGTCGGCCTGCTACTATGCGGCCTGGGCGGTGAGCAACGACGTCGCCGACGGGCCGGTCGCCGCCGCGGTCGCCAAGGCCGCCGCCTCCGACGCCTTTCGCCGTGTCTCAGCCGAGGGCATCCAGCTTCACGGCGGCATCGGCTTCACCTGGGATCACGACCTGCACCTTTATTTCAAACGCGCCAAATCGTCGGAGTTCACTTTCGGCGACGCGACCTTCAATCGCGAGCTGATCGCACAGGGCATCAATCTGTAATTCAGTAGTTCGCGCTAGGCGGAGCGACTCTGCAAAGAGGCAGGTAGCGTATGGCGATCGACAAAAGCATTATCGGCAAAAGCGGCAAACCGTTCACCATGCCGATCGAATGGAGCAAGGTGCGCGAGTTCGCTCGCGCGATTCGCGACCCCAATCCGGTCTGGTTCGATCCGGAATTGGCCAAGAAAGAATGCAACGGCATCCCGGTGCCGCCGACCTTCCTGCAAACCGCGGCCTTCTGGCAGAGCAGCGAATCGATGCCGCCGATGCAGTTCGACCTGCGCCGCATCCTGCACGGCGAGCAGGAATTCGAGCTCTTCAAACCGATCCTGGTCGGCGACGTTCTGACCGGCGTCGCCAAAGTCGCCGAGATTTACGAGCGCGAAGGCGGCCGCGGCGGCAAGATGACTTTTATGGTCACCGAGATCGAGTACAAAAATCAGACGGGCGAGAAGGTCGCGATCGCGCGCTCGACCCTGATCGAAACCGGGCAGGCAGTCAGCTAGCTAACGAGGGACCCATGCCAGCAAAAGTGAAATACGATTCGGTCAAAATCGGCGACGCGATTCCCACGATCACGATCGACCACGTCTCACGTCCGGACTTCGTCCGCTACGCCGGCGCCTCCGGCGACTTCGTCCCGCTGCATTACGATCAGACTTTCGTCGAGGCCGCCGGGATTCCGACCGTCTTTGCGCAAGGGATGTGGACCGCCGGATGTCTTGGCCGCTGCCTCACCGACTACGCCGGCGCGGGCAACGTGCGACGCTACCGCGTGCGCTTCTCGCGCCAGGTCTGGCCGGGCGATACGCTGAACTGCCGCGGCACGGTCACCAACAAAGTCGAGAAGGACGGCGAAAAACTTCTCGAAGGCGACGTCGAAGTCATCAACCAGAAAGGTGAAGCCGCGATCAAGGGCAATTTCGTCGTGATCGCAAGCTGAGCCCTGGCCCGCAATCTTTTCGACCGTCATAGCCGTCGGACAGCGCGCTACAGGAAGGGCCGTGTGCATTGAGAAATGCCGGCGGGCTATCCATTCGCGCGCGAGAAAAATATCCTGAAAATTGATGGACGAGCCACGTTATATCATCCTGCATGGTCATTTTTATCAACCGCCGCGCCAGAATCCCTGGACCGGCCTGATCGCGGCCGAAGCGAGCGCCGCGCCCTTCGCCAACTGGAACGAACGCATCCTCAGCGAATGCTACGCGGCCAACGCCCGTGCCCATACGATGGATGGGCGGGTGGCTTACATCCGCAATAACTACGCGGCGCTGAACTTCGACTTCGGTCCAACCCTGCACGGCTGGCTCGAGGCGCACGGGAGAATTGCCTATCGCGCCGTCCGCCGCGCCGACGAGGCGAGCCGGGTAGCGCACGACGGACACGGGGGCGCGATCGCGCAGGCCTACAATCATTCGATTCTGCCGCTGCTCGACGCCCGTGGCCGCGAGATTCAGATCGCTTGGGGCATCGAGGATTTCGTCTTTCGCTTCGGCCATCCACCGGAGGGGATGTGGCTGCCCGAGTGCGCCGCCGACGACGAGACGCTCGCCGCGCTGGCGCGGGCAGGAATCAAGTTCGTCATTCTGGGAGCCGATCAAGGACGTTTTAGCGGTGCCGGCCGCGAGGCCGGTCCCTTCCTCTGGCGCCGCGACGAGTTGACGCTCGCGATCTTCCGCTTCGACCGCGAGCTGGCGGGGTGGATCTCGTTCAGTGACGGACTCGGCAACGGCGCCAAATTTGCCGACGCGTTGGCCGCCACCGCGCTCGCCCTGCCGCCGGGCGCGGCCCTGCTCGTTGCGACCGACGGCGAAACCTTCGGCCATCACAAACGCGCCGGCGCGGCCGAGCTGGCCCGCGCGCTGTCCCGGCTCGACGACCGCGCCGACGTCGCCGTCACAAGCTGCGCAGCCTACCTCGCGGCGCATCCGCCACAGGGTAATTTTCAGCTCGACGCGCCTTCCTCGTGGAGTTGCTCCCACGGCGTCGAGCGCTGGCGCGCCAACTGCGGCTGCCGTCTCGACGGCAACTCCAGCCAGTCATGGCGCGGACCGTTGCGGACCGCGATGGAGTTCGTGCTGCATCACGCCGACGCCGTCTACGATCGCTTCGCCACCGACCTGGTCGCCGACAGCGCGCAGGCCCTGCGCGAAGCGGGCCGCCTCTTCGCCGATCCGCGGCCCGCCACCCTCGAGGAGTTCGGCCATCGCCACAAAATTCGCGACGAAGCCGCGCGCGATCGTCTGCTGCGGCTGTTCGAGATGGAGCGCGCGGCGCACGCCGGGCTCACCAGTTGCGGCTGGTTCTTCGACGACTTCGGCGGCCTCGAAGGGCGCATCGTGCTCCGCCACGCCGCCCGCGCACTCGAACTCGCCGCCGAGCTGGCCCCCAGCGTTGAGCTTGAGCTGCTCGAGCGTCTGCGCGAAATTCTTTCAAATCACGGCGGCGACGCCGCCTCGCTTTATTTGAGCCTGAGGACGCGCGAAGCGCGCGGGAGAGCCTAGCGCGCGAGAGGACAGCGCGCGAAGGGGATCAAAATGGCCGCGAACGAACCCAGCCTCAACATCGAGTCCGTACTGCGCGAGGGCCGCAAGTTTCCGCCGAGTGCGGAATTCGCGCAGCGTGCCGCGGTGAAGAGCCTCGCGGAATACGAGGCGCTCTATCGCAGCGCCGAGGAAGATCCCGAGGGCTTCTGGGCCGGTTGCGCCCGCGAACTCGCCTGGTCGAAGCCCTTCACGAAAGTGCTCGATTGGCAATTCCCCTTCGCCAGGTGGTTCGCCGATGGCGAACTCAACGCCGCCTACAATTGCGTCGATCGCCATCTAAGCGGCGCGCGCCGCAACAAGGTCGCCCTCATCTGGGAGGGCGAGCCCGGCGACTCGCGCGTGCTGACCTACCAGATGCTCGCGCTCGAGGTCGCGCGTTGCGCCAACGCGCTGAAGGAACTCGGCGTGCGCAAGGGCGACCGCGTCGCGATCTACATGCCGCTCGTGCCCGAGGCCGCGATCGCGATGCTCGCGTGCGCCCGCCTC
>JBOHWF010000152.1:0-5296 GCA_050736455.1 Binataceae bacterium (SeqCode)
ACGGGTCAAGGGGGGGATTCGCGGCCTGGTGCAACGAGGCTATTTTTTGCCGGGTCGATGATGGCGGTGGCGACGCGCGGCCTGCTGGCGAATCTGCGCAACCTCTTGCGCATGACCGAGGTCGCCTGCGCCGAAATGCACGAGCTTGCGCGTCTTGAGATCCACCGTAACGAAATCGTCCGGGGTTTTGGCCTGCGGGCCGTCGCTCGCCGGATGATACTCGATGCGCAACTGGCTCGCGTTGACGATCAGGCGCAAATAGCCGTAGTTCTGATCGTCGTAGTTCTCAAGCACCACCTGATCGCTGCCGTGGCCGCTGATGATTTGCGGAGTTCGCAGCGGTGCGCCGCCCTTTTTCAGTGGCAGCACGTTGTGGCCGCCGTTGCCGCAGACGAGATAGGGGGTTTGTTCGCCGGTGGGCCGGGTGCGCGTGAAACGCTGATAGTTGTGCGCATGGCCGGAGAGGAAAGCGTGGGGCCAGACTCCAGTCTTTGCGCAGATCGCGTCGAGCTGCGTCAACATCGCGAGGCTCGAGCCGTGAGTTGAACCCGCCGCATAGGGCGGATGATGGTCGGCGAAGAGCAGCGCGCCAGCAAACTTTTCCGCGGCGGCCCGCTTGAGCGCGGCCTCGATGAAGGCGAGCTGTGAAGTTCCGATATTCTGGTCGGCCAGCACGCCCGGGTCTTCGAGGGTATTACTGTACAACGCCAGGATGCGCACGAAGGGCGCGTCAAAGGTGAAAAACACGCCCGGCTGAATCTGCGCCGTGCGCGACAGGCCGCCGGCGTCAGGCGTGACCACGAAGGTTTGGGGGTCGGCGCAAAAGTTTCGCAGAAAGGCGACGAGGCTCGCGGCGTGCGCGAGCGGCGAAACCATCCCGTCATGGTTGCCGGCGACCGCAAGGATCGGCGCCCCATAGTTTCGATACGGCTCGTAGAATTGATCGTAGTAGTATTGCGACTCGCCGAAACTATAGACGACGTCGCCAAGCAGCAGGTTGAATTGCGGCACCTCCTTGGGATCCTGCTCGACGAAGTCGGCGACCATCTTGTCGGCCACCCGATTCTGCGGGTCGGGGCTGCGCGTGTTTCCGCAATCACCGGTCGAATGAAAGACGATTTGACCGGACGCGGTAATCCGCTGAATCGCGTCCTGCTTGCCGCCGAAGACCTGCAGAAGGGTCAGTTGTGGCTCGGGCAGTCCGCGCGGCGGCGGAAAGGGCAGCGGAGTGATCCGATGCTCGCGATTCAGCTCGTCAATCGCCTGATAGGCGGGACCATCCGAAGGGTGATTGACGCGAAAGTGGGCCGGATCCGCGGTCGGTTCGGGCTGGCCAAAGACCGGATAAGCTAGCGTCCTCGGCGTACCGTTAGCGGACTTGGCGCGCGCTTTTTTGCCTGCCATGGACGGCCCTCCGTTGAGCTAATGGTCGAGGTTGTAGGCGTAGCTCGGTTGAGCGCGCAGTTCAAGCGAGATAGGCAATTTGAAGCGCCAGCGCTAGAGCCCCCGCCCGATTGAGACTTGACGGCGTTGAGCCGCGGCTAGACTTTCAGCAACTCGGCGAATTTTTTGCGAAACTTGGCGACCTTGGGCGTTATGACGACCTGGCAGTAGGGGGCAAACGCGTTGTTACGGTAGTATTCGCGGTGATAATCCTCGGCCGGGTAGAAAGTCTCCAGCGGCTTAATCTCAGTAACGATGGGGGCGTCGAAGGCGTGGGTTTTCGAGAGTTCCTCGATACAGCTTTCGGCGTCGCGCTTCTGAGCCGCCGACACATATAAGACAATCGAGCGATATTCGGTGCCGACATCGGCGCCTTGGCGGTTGAGCGTGGTGGGGTCGTGCGTCGCGAAAAAGACCGTCAGCAGATCGGCATAGGTTACCTGCGCCGGGTCGAATTCGATGCGTGCGACCTCGGCATGACCCGTCCGGCCGGTGCAGACCTGGGGATAGCTCGGGTTGGGCAGAGTCCCGCCTGCGTAACCCGAGGTAATTGCGACGACTCCCTTGACCTGCTCGAACACTGCCTCGGTGCACCAGAAACAACCTGCGCCAAACACCGCAATCTCGGTCTTGTTACTCATCTGATCCTTGCCGGCGTGTCCGCCTTAGCACGCAACGGCTGAAGTTACGGCTATCTCAATCCCATAGTCAAATGTCGCGATCAAGGTCGGCGCCCAGCGCTGGCAGGGCGACGCGGTGGAATTCCTCGGCCCATCGCGGGCCATGATCGAGTTCCTCGCCGAGCGTGCGCAGATGTGCCAGCTCATGGACCATCGTGCGAAAGCTGTGATGATCGGTATGACGGCCTATCAGGATAGTTTTGCGATCGCGCTGCGTCACCCCACAGACGTGCCGGCCATAGGTGTGCTGGATGACGGTCTTGCGCACGAGATAGACCTTCCAGCCCGTGGGCATCGAATCGCGCCAGATGCGCGACCAGGTCCTGCGCGCCAATTCGGTGATGTTTCTTCGCCGCAGCGCACGCGCGGAGTTTGCCATCAGTGATGGGGACGCGCGTACCTTTTCACTGCTCAGTCCCTCTGCGGCGGCCCTCAAGCGCCGAAGATCTCCTTGAAGAACCCGGTCATCGCCTGCCACGAGCGCTGATCGGCCAGTTGGTTGTATTTGATGCCGGGCGCGCCGATCGCATCGGCTTCCGGATTGGTGAAGCTGTGGACGGTGCCACCGAAATTCAGCACCTGCCAGTCGACGCCGGCCTTGGTCATTTCGGCGGTGAAGCCGGCCATCTGATCGGGTGGGACGAACGGATCGTCGGCGCCGTTGCACACCAGCACCTTCGCTTTCACCGCGCCCGCCGCCGCGGGCATCGCGGTGCCGAGGCCGCCGTGAAACGAAACGACGCCGCGCAGCGGCGCGCCGTCGCGTGCGAGCTCGAGCGAGCAGGTCCCGCCCATGCAGTAACCCATGACCGCCAGCCGGTTCGGATCGACCTGGGGTAAGGCGGCGAGCTGATCGAACGCGGCGCGGACCCGGCGGCGGCATTTCGCCGGATCGCCCAGCAGAGCCATCGCGTACTTGATCCCTTCCTGAAGGTCCTTGGCGATCAGGCGATCGCCGTAGGGGTCGGCGCCGAAGCCGACGTAGCCCAGATGCGCCAGACGCTCGGCGCGCTCCTTGACGAATGGGCCCAGGCCGAAGGCGTCAGGCATGATCAGCACGCCCGGGCGGCGGGCGGAGCTGCGCTCGTCGTAAGCGAAGAGGCCGTGCAGGGCAGCGTCGCCGTCTCGGTAACGAACGTCCTCGTGTTTCATTCTGTTCTCCCTTGCGAAGGTTGGCGAAAAAAATTGCGGTTTTTTGACCTCGACGGCCCGCTCAGACTCCCGGCCCTGGCCGCGCGTCGCAGACTCCGCCGCCCGCTACGCTCGCCACACGCGGCTGAATCTGAACGCGGCTCGCGGACTCGCTCGCTCGTTCCGCTTCGCTCCACTGGCGGCTCTGCCAGGGTCAATTCGCTTCCGCGCTTCCCCAGATGAAGGCGTCCTGCCCCGGCGCATAGTTCATATTGCTCTGCGCGGGATTGCGATTGACGAGCGGGCGCATGTACAGGGGATGCTTCATGCTGCGCACTTCATGTTCGAGAGTAAAGAGCGCGCGGCCGTCTTCGGGATCGACGAGATCGCGAAAGCGATACTGATGCTGGTCGCTTTCCTCGAAAATCAACTGCTTGTCGGCGAGCATCGCGTGGGGGCCGGAGAAATCGTTGACGTAAACCTGTACGTGATGACCGTCGTAGTCCGGAATCGGCTGCTCAGTCTCGCGGAAGATCAGGCGCTGTCCGAGCCCGACCGGGACGATGGCGCAGCGGCCCGCACGATCGTCGGCGACCGTCGCCGGCGTCTTAAGGCAGCGGCGGTAGAAGCGCGCGATCCCGTCCGCGACGCCGGCGGGGACGTCGAGTTCCACGTAGGCCAGTCCGAGCATGATCGGGCCAAAGGCCGGCGCCGGCTGATGACAGCGGATGCGATTGCCCCAAGGACAGATGGCTTCGACGAACGCATCGTGCTCGCTGAAGTCGAAACGGGTCTCGGCGAGGCGCTTGCGCACCCGGGTCAGCCGCTGGACCAGCGCGTCGCGATCGGGCACGACGATCCCGATGCGTCCACGCAGCACCTGCGGCTTGCCACCAGGCAGATGAAACTGGCTGCGCCCAATATTGACCCACATATTGGTGACGCTGGTCATCAAAAACGGGTCGCGGGTCAGACCCAGCGCGACGACGTAAAAGAGCGTGGCGAGCGGCTGGTCCGGCACCGTCACATTGACGTGTTCGAGAGCGACGATATTACCGAGGTCTTCGGCCGCGCGATCAAACTTGCATTCCATACCGACCTCCGGACGCGGCGCGGGCGAACTTTCAGCTTCGCTCCGCTGAAGCTCCGTTAGTGTTCATACAACGTACGCACGATCGGATTCGAGGCGCCGCCGTCGATCGTGAGGACGGCGCCGGTGGTGAAGCTCGCCGCCGGGCTGGCAAAGTACATCGCGGCGCCGGCGACCTCCTCGGCGTTGCCCGCGCGCTGCAACGGAAAAGTCTCGCGCGCGCGCCGCGCATAATCCGCGGTCCGCGACCAGCCCTTGCTGATATCAGTGTGAAACGGGCCGCACATGATGCAATTGACGCGCACCTTCGGACCGTACTCTTTGGCGAAGGTCACCGTCAGCACATTCAAACCGGCCTTGGCGGCGCCGTAGATCGCCATCTCAGCGCTGGGCCGCACCGCCGCGGTCGAAGCCACGTTGATGATCGCGCCGCCCTCCCCCGCGGCCATCCGCGCGCCGAACAGCGCCGACAGCCGATACGGTCCTTTGAGATTGACGGCGAGGATTTTATCGAACAGCTCCTCGCTGGTTTCGAGCGCCGAGGGGGCCAGCGGCGAGATGCCGGCGTTGTTGAGCAGCACGTCGGCGCGGCCCCATTTGGCGTAAACTTCGTCGGCGAGACGGTTGCAGTCCTCCCACTTGCCGACGTGAACCGCATGGGCCGAGCCGTCGCTGCCGAGCCCGCGCAACTCCTTGATCGTCGCTTCGCAAGCCTCGAGTTTGCGGCTGGCCACGGCGATTCTAGCGCCGGCCGCTGCGAATGCCAAAGCCATCGCGTGGCCGATCCCGCGGCTGCCGCCCGTGATGACCACGACCTTGCCGGTGAAATCATAATGGCGCACGGCCGGGTTCACTGCGCCGCGACCTCCCGTTCGATGATCTCGCCGTATTTCCTGATCGCGGCCTCGCGCAGGGCCGGGATATGACCGGTCGGGAAGAGCCCCTTGGTGCC
>JBOHWF010000153.1:0-4363 GCA_050736455.1 Binataceae bacterium (SeqCode)
GCTCCCCGTTGCGCATGTGGCCCGCCGCGCGGCCGTACCATCGCGCCGTGCGGAGGCGTTTGCGCGCCTTCTTCCCCAGACTCTTCCGCGTCGTTTCTTTCCGGTCCGCGACCTCTTGCCATATTACCTTCCCCGCAACTCTGTCTGCCCCCGCAAATTGTATCCCGGCGACGTGCGGCTTGATCCCGGATGACACCGAGAGCGACCGCGCCCTCGCGATCGCTGCGCCCGCTACCCGGTTACTACGCCTGTTCTCGGTTCTGCCGCTGACCGGGTTTGGGAGTGCCGCCATGCGCCTTCAAGTGCTCGGCGTCGGCGAACGGGCGATCGGGCCGCCTCAAATCTCGCGCGGGAGTAGAGCTTCGAGCCTACCGAAGCCCCCTAAACGTGTCAATCCGTCGACCCGGCTCACACTTTCTGCGGGCGGCCATATTTCGCGAGCATCGCCGTCAGTCCACTCTTCACCGCGGGCCATTCGCCGGCGACAATTGAGTAATAGGCCGAGTTTCTGACGCTCGCGTCGCGCCCCGGCATGTCGCCGCGCAGAATCCCGTCGAACCGCGCGCCGATCCGTTCGATCGCATTGCGCGAGCGCAGGTTGCGTTCGTCGGTCTTCAGGCTCACGCGATGGACCCGCCAGACTTCGAAGGCGTGCGCCAACAAAAGCAGTTTCGCCTCGGTGTTGCATCGCGAACGTTGCACCGAAGGGGCGATCCAGGTCGCGCCGATCTCGACCGCGTCGGGCTCGCGTCGCGCGCCGGGCGGCGAGTGCTCCGGCCAGCTCCAGAAGAAGAGAAAATAGCTGGTTGACCCGACGATCGTGCCATCCAACTGAAGCGCGAACGGATAGCGCTCGCCGCGCGCCCGCTGCTCGAGCGCGGCCGCGACATAGGCGCTGACTTCTAGCGGCGTCAGCGGCACGAAGCTGTGCGGATAGTCGGCCACTTTGGCGGCGAATTCGGCGGCGACCTTTTCCAATGCCACGCAATGCGCCGCGCTCAACGGCACGAGCGCGACCGCCGCGCCGGCCAGCGTAAGCTCCGCGCCCGCGATCAACGCCTTGCGATCGTGATCTTCATCTTCATCAGCCATGGAAACCTCACACGGGAGTGCGCACCGGCGTCCAGCGGCTGACGCGGCGCGCGCGGCGTGACCCGGCGTTCTCGGCCGAGTAGTCCATCGCCTGCGCCACTTCGAGCTCACCCCCGCCCTCCAATGTGCGCAGATTCGCGATACCGTAATAGCGCCCGGCTTCCTTCATCTGCGCGCCGACATAGACTCCGCAGCGCCCGCACATCAGGAAATCGGCGGTGGCAGTGTCGAAACGATAGCGGAGCATCGAGGCGTTATCCGCAACGGCAAAATCCATCTCACCCTGCGGGTCCGAGGTCGTCAGGAGGCCGTGCTTGCGGCAGAAGCCACAGCCGCAGGTCCGCACCGGCAGTTGCGCCAGCTCAAGCCCCGAACGCAGCGTCCAGCGCAGGTTTCCGCAATGGCAGCTCCCGCGATGCTCGTGTCGGTCCATCTTACGCTCTCCCCAGGCGCGCGGCGCTGGCGGCCGCGACCCAACGTCCGATGATGTCCCCGGCCGCGGCCAGCCCGCATACCGTCAGATAGCTCTCCATCGCGGCCGCGAGCGGCGCGCGGAACTTAAGCCGCGCGCCGGTGCGCGGATGGGCGACCTCGAGCGCGACAGCGTGCAGCGCCTGACGCCCGATCGACGGCGTCGCGGTCTCGCGTGAGCCGTAGGTCGCATCGCCGACGCAGGGATGGCCGATCGCGGCCAGATGCACGCGAATCTGATGCGTCCGGCCGGTCTCCGGCCGCACGCCCACCAGCGTCATCGCGGCGCCTCGCCACAACACGGTCGCGTGGCTGACGGCGGCGCGTGGCGTGCGCGAGCGTACCGACATGCGCTTGCGCTCGGTCGGATGGCGTCCGATGGGCAACGCGATCGTGAGCGTCTCCCGCGTTATCAGGCCGCGGACAATCGCCACGTAAAACTTGCTCACCGTCCGATCCTTGAACTGCCGCGCCAGCGCCGATCGCGCAAACGGCGTCCGCGCCACGACCATCACTCCCGAAGTGTCCTTGTCCAGCCGATGCACGATTCCCGGCCGCATGACGCCGTCAGGTTCGGCCATCGTGGCAAGCTCCGGGAAGCGCGCCAGCAGCCCATCGACAAGGGTCGAGTGCAAGTGTCCCGGCGCCTGATGAACCGTCAGGCCGGCGGGCTTGTTGACCACGATTAGTTCGTCGTCGGCATAGATCACGTTGATTTCAGGGGCCGCCGCGATCGCGGGGCCGGGAGCAACTTCGGGGGCCTCGGCGATTTCGATCCGGTCACCCGCCCGCAGCGTTGCCGAGGCGCGCGCGCTGGCGCCGTTTAACCTCACGCGGCCCGCCTTGATCATCCGCGCGGCCTGCGCCCGCGAATACTCCGGCGCCAGCGCCCCGGCCATGAACTGATCGAGCCGCATCCGCTGATGCGTCGCCGCGGCGATCAGAAGCTGCCGGCCGCCCGACCTTACAAAATTACCCCGCACGCGATACGCGGACCGCCGCCTCCGAGCGGCTCAGGCTCGTCCGCATAGTTGTCGCCGCCGGCGTGGACCATAATCGCGTGGCCCTGCACCTCCTTGAGCAGCAGGCGCGGCGCCAGCACCGGCGTGGTCGCCTTGCCGTCCGCATTCACCACCAGCGGCGGAAGGTCACCGGCGTGACCGCTGCCGTAAGGCCCGAGATGATGCCTGGTCGCAGCGGGATCGAGATGGCCGCCGGCGGCGAAACCCGCGGCCATCTTGCCGTCATGCTCGGCCGGCCCGCAGGCGGGTTTTTCATGGATATGGAAGCCGTGCACTCCCGCTGGCAGGCTCGAAAGATTCGGCGTGACGAGCAGGCCCCACCTACTGTCGGCGAAGGTCACGGAGCCGATCGCCGGCCCGACCCCTAAAGCGGTGATCGAGTTGACGGTCGCGCTGACGGGCGGCGCGGCCTGCGCCACCGTCGTCAGCAAAATTATCAATGATCCGATCGCTAACAGCTTCGCGAGCATCATGCCCTCATTGAAACGAGGCCGGGTGCTTCGCTTCGTACGCCGCGATCGCGGAGTCATGCGCCAGCGTCAGGGCGATATCGTCGAGTCCTTCGAGCAGGCACCTCTTCGGAAACGGATCAATCGCGAAGGCGGCCGACCAGCCGAAATCGTCGGAAACCTTCTGCCCCGCCAAATCGATCTTCAGGCTATAGCCGTCGTGACGCTTAATCGCGGAAAAGGTCGCCTCGACTTCTTCCGGCCCGAGGACGATCGTCAACACCCCGTTTTTGAGGCAGTTGTTGCGAAAGATGTCGGCGAACGACGGCGCGATGATCACGCGAAAGCCGAAATCGGCCAGCGCCCAAACCGCGTGCTCGCGCGAGGATCCGCAGCCGAAGTTGGCGCGCGCAACCAGGATATTCGCCGCCTCGAAGCGCGGCTCCGAGAGCACGAACTGGCTGTCGGGCTGGTTGCGCCAATCATAAAAGAGCGCAGCGCCGAGCCCGCCGCGCACGATCGCTTTGAGAAACTGCTTCGGGATAATCTGATCAGTATCGACATTCGGCCGATCCAGCGGCGCGACCAACCCAGTGAAATTCTTGAATTTTTCCATACCGATTCGTCTCGCCTAACTTAAGAACCTTGACGCAGCTCCAAGGGGCGGCGGAGCCTTAGACGCGCGGCCAAAGTTGAGACTCGCCTGCTCGCTTCGCGCGGCAACCGGCTCTGAACGCGGCTCGCGGACTCGCTCGCTCGTTCCTCTTCGCTACACTAGTGGCTCCGCTAGCGCTTGGCCCAGTCGCGGACATCGACGAAGTGGCCCGCGACCGCCGCGGCGGCGGCCATGATCGGGCTGACCAGATGGGTTCGTCCGCCCTTGCCCTGACGCCCCTCGAAGTTGCGATTTGACGTGCTCGCCGAGCGCTCGCCCGGCGCCAGAATATCCGGATTCATTCCGAGGCACATGCTGCAGCCCGACTCGCGCCACTCGAAGCCGGCCTCGAGAAAGACCCGATCCAGCCCGAGGCTCTCGGCCTCGGCCTTGACCTGCTGCGAGCCCGGCACGACCAGCGCACGGACCTTCGACGAGACCTTACGCCCCTTGACGATCGCCGCCGCAGCCTTGAGATCGCTGATGCGCGCATTCGTGCACGATCCGATAAAGACCCGATCGACTGCGATCTCCTCGATCGGCGTGCCTGGCCGCAGCCCCATGTATTCGAGTGCGAGCTCGGCTGCGCGCCGCTGTGGCGCGTCGGCGAAGCTCGAGGGATCGGGCACGCGCGCCGTGACTTCGGTTACCATCCCGGGATTGGTGCCCCAGGT
>JBOHWF010000154.1:0-8217 GCA_050736455.1 Binataceae bacterium (SeqCode)
GTCATAACGAGGTCCTTGAGCGGCGCGAGCCAGGCGTCGCGGCCCAGCTCGGGCATCGCGAGCACCCGGCGAACCATCAGGCGCGCCATCGCCACGCGCGCGATGATCACCGCGGCCAGGAGGCCGGTCGCCAAAAGACTGAACCTGGTCGCGAGTAGAAGCACTAGCGCCCAGAAAGGGCCATGCACCAGGATCGTCGCGAGACTGGCCGGCCGCGTGGTCTTGTAGGTGCGCGCCCAGCGCATCTGATGGTGCCAGAAGTCGGCGAAAGTTTTTTCCTCGCAGACCGTGGTGACAATCGAACTCGAGAGTTTCACGGTGTAGCCGGCCTCGGTTACGAGCTTGCCCAGATAGTAGTCGTCGGCGAGCAGGTCCTTGAGCCGGGCGAAGCCGCCGATCGCTTCGAGCGCCTCGCGCTTGATCGCGACGGTCGCGCCGAGCGCGTAGCGAATTGGCTCGATCGCGGCAGAGATTATCACCTGGGGCGCGAAGTCGGTGTTGACGCAGAGCGCTTCCAGGCGCGAGGCCAGGGGACCGAGCGGCTGTGCGCGATAGATACTGGTCACTATCCCGGTTTTTTCGTCGGCCATAAGTTCGCCGACCAGACGCCGGAGATGGTCGCGCGAGACCGCGATATCGGCGTCGCTCAAGACGAAAATCTCGGCACGTTCGGCGCGTTCCGACATGCGGATCAATTTCGCGACCTTGCGATTGGCGCAGGCGGGCGCCTCGCCGACGATCAGGGTGATGGGCTTGAACTTGTACTGGGCGCGCAGTGAAACTGGAACTTCCGCAGCCGGATCTTCGTAATCGGCCACCGCGAAGTAGTATTCGATCCGCGGATAGTCAACTTCGAGATAGCTCGTCAGACTGTCTGCGAGCCCTTCGCGGCGGCCGTGCAACGGCTTCAGCACCGCGACGCGCGGTGCGATCTTGGGCAGGGGCGGCGCCGGTTGACGAGTGCGGCGCGCGAAGCGGATCGCAGCGATGGCGGCTGCGGCGTAGTAAATCAGTGAAGTGACGATGCCAGTGAAGGCGACTATCTCGAGCGCGCGCATCAAGGATTGGACATGGCAACGCCGCCCGCGCAACCGCAAGCGTCCTCGCCTAGTGCGTCGCTAGGCCGCCTGCGCGCTTTGCGGCGAATTGCGCAACTGCGCGCGCCGCTGGCGCATCGTCGAGAGAAATTGCGCCCCTTCCTTCAGCAGCCGCTTGCACTCCTGCGACGAGCTCAACATCTTGCGCACAGATTTGAAGATATATTTGGGGCGGAAGTAAAAGCTCCGATAGAAGCGCTCGACCGACGCGTAAATCTCGTCGGCGCTGAGATTCGGATACTGTACCGAGCACTTCTGATAGCCCGACGCGTCGAGCAGCGGATCAATCGCCAGATAGCCATTCGCGCTCACGTACTCGAACAACTCAGTCCCCGGATATGGCGAGGCGAGCGACACCTGGATCGTTTCGCAATCCATCTCGCGCGCGAACTGCATCGACTCCGCGATGGTCTCGCGGCTCTCGCCCGGCAGCCCCAGGATAAAAGTCCCGTGAATCAGGATGCCGGCGTCGTGGCAGTCGCGCGTGAAGCGGCGCGCGCGGTCGATGCGCACGCCCTTTTTGATGTTCTTGAGAATCTCGGCGTTGCCGCTCTCGTAGCCGACGACGAACAGGCGCAGCCCCCCGTCCTTCATGATCTTGAGGGTCTCGTAATCGACGTTGGCCCGCGAGTTGGTGGACCAGGTAATCCCCAGCGGCTTGAGCAATTGCGCGATCTTGCGCGCCCGCATCGCGTCCGCGGTGAAGGTGTCGTCGTCGAAGAACAACTCCTTCATCTTCGGGAACCTGGCCTTCATCGCGGCGACTTCTTCGTAGACATTTTCCGGGCTGCGCACGCGGTACTTGTGACCCTGCGTAACCTGCGGCCACAGGCAGAAGGTGCAGCGCGCCGGACAGCCGCGGCCGGTGTAAAGCGAAACGTACGGATACTGGCAGTAGGGGCTGTTGTAGCGGAGATAATCGAGGTTCTGCTCGTACACCTCGGTGACGAAGGGCAGCCGATCGAGTTCCTCGTTGGTCAGGATCGGGCGGTCGGGGTTATGCTGCAGCATCCCGTTGCGGCGGTAGCTGATGCCATTGATTTTGCCCCAGTCCATCCCCTGCGCGACTTCGACCATCGAGTGATCGAACTCCTTGCGCGCTGCGATGTCGATCGCCTCCGAGAGCTTCAGCGTCTCCTCGGCTCGCGCCGTCGGATGACCGCCGACAAAAGCGATCGTGCAGTTGCGGTTGGCGGCCTTGATCGATTCCGCGGTCTTGATGTCCATGGTCAACGACGGCGTCGACGTATGCAGGACGACGAGATCGTAATTTTTGGCCTCAGCTACCGTCATCGCCGGGGTGTAATTGTGTGGCGGGGCGTCGAGCAGCCGTGCGCCCGGAATCAATCCCGCAGGATAGGCGAGCCAGGTCGGATACCAGAAAGACCAGACCTCACGCGTCGCCTGATAACGCGAGCCCGCGCCGCCGTCGAAGTCATCGTAGGATGGCGGGTTGAGGAACAGCGTTTTCATCACGTCCATGAGGAATGTTCTCCGGCGCCTGTCCGAAAGGTTAGGCAAGACTATACACCGGTGTGAAGCCGGTGCAATAAGCAGTCCTTTCGCGCAGCGTTCGGGCGAAGAGTTCGCGAAGCGGGCCGGCTCTCGACGGCGCGCGCGTGCAGCGGCTAGGATGACCCCGTGGTAGAGCGCTCACGAGCGGATATTTTCGATGTACTCGAGGCCTTCGAGCGCGACCTCGACAATCTCTTCGATGATCTCCTAATCACCCGCTGGCGGGGTCCGGGTGCGGGCCTAAGCGAACCGATCGAAGCGGCAGCGGGCCGACTCGGCCGCGCTGCGCGAACCGAAGTGCTTGAGCGGAGCGACCACTACGAAGTCCGCATGGCCCAGCTCGCGGCCGATCGGCGTCAAATCGATATCGAGGCGAGCGAGCGCCGGCTGGTGGTGTGCAGTTCTGCGGCAACCGGCGCAACCGAGCGCGTCGTGGAATTCAAGCATCCGGTCGATCCCGAGGCGGCGACGGCGCGCTTCGAGAACGACGGGCTGATCATCATCTTGCCGAAAAAGCCCGGCCGCAAAATCCAGCTGGCGTAGCCGCGATCCGCTTCTCTGGTCCGTTTCATCAAAGGAAATCCCGATGGCTGAGCAGACTGAGAATATGGACCTTCGCCGCCAGCCGGCCACGCCGCATCCCGAGCTGGCGGCCGCCGAGTTGCGCCGCGAATGCCCGGCGACGTCCGAGGCACTCGAGCGGGCATTCCGTGAAAGCGACGGCAATGAAGCGCTCGGCCAGGAGCGCGCGCTCGAGGCCATTCGGCTCGCGCTCGGTATCAATGCGCCGGGCTACAACGTCTTCGTCAGCGGCCTGCGCTCGCGCGAGGAGCGCCAATCGGTCATTCGGCTGCTCGAGGAGCGGGCGGCGGCGATGCCGACGCCGGGCGACTGGGTCTACGTCAACAATTTCCGCAGTCCCGAGGAGCCGGTCGCGATCGATCTGGGCGCGGGGCAGGGCGTCGCGCTGCGCACCCGCATGCGGGAGTTGATCGGCTTCATCCTCGATCAACTGCCCAAGGCGTTCCGGCAGGAAGATTTCGATCACGAGCGGGCCGCGCTACGTGAGAAATACAGCAAGCGCGCGCAGGAGCTGTTCGGCGCCTTCGAGAATCGCGCGCGGGAGCGCGGCCTCGGCCTGCGCAGCGGGCCGGGCGGGCAGCTCATTTTCATCCCGCTGATTCGCGGCAAGCTGCCCGAGTCGCCCGAAGAGCTCCAGCGCGAAATGCAGGCGATGCCCGAGGCCGAGCGCGAACGCCTCGCGCAGGCGCAGAATGATTTGCAGGGCGAACTCGCCACCCTGATGATGCGCCAGCAGGAGATCACGCGCGAGCTGATCGCGGACATCCGCGCGATCGAGCGCGCCTTCGCCAGCCGCCTGATCGCACCGGCCATCGCTGCGTTGAAGAAATCCTTCGAGCGCGGCGCCGTGGCGCGCTACCTCGACGAAGTCACGGAGCACATGCTGAGCCATCTCGAACGCTTCCGCGACCCGTCGGAGACGGCTGAAGACGGGGATGCGGCGGGTCGTCCGCCGCCACGCAGCGGCGCCGACCGCTTCGGCGAATATCAGGTCAACGTGCTCGTGGACAATTCCGGCCGCACCGGCGCACCGGTGATCAGTGAAGACGCTCCGAGTTATCGCAACCTGTTCGGCACGATCGAGCGGGTGGTCGATCCTTTCGGACGCTCAGCGACGGACTTTACGCGGATTATCGCCGGTTCCTTTCTGAAAGCGCACGGCGGTTTTCTGCTGCTCGATCTCGAGGACGCGATGGCCGAGCCGGGGGTGTGGAAAACGCTCAAGCGCGCGCTCAAGAGCGGCCGCATGACGGTGGAAACCTTCGAGCCGATGCCGTTCTTTTCCATCAGCGGCATCAAGCCCGAGCCGATCGAGGTGCGCAACAAGCTCGCCGTACTGGGCGGCGCCCAACTCTACAATCTGCTCTATTTTTACGACCCCGAATTCTCACAACTGTTCAAGGTCAAAGCCGAAGTCCGCCCGGTGATCGACGCCGGTGAGGCGGCCGCACGCCACTATGCCGCGCGCGTCGGCGCGCTCGCCCGCCGCGAGGCCCTGGCCGGCTTCGACGGCCCGGCCCTCGCCGCGATCGTCGAATACGGGATGCGCCTGACGGGCGATCGCGGCCGCGTCGCCAGTGCGCTCGAGCCGATCGACGATCTCGCACGCGAAGCGGCCTACTTTGCCCACGGCGAGCAAGCCCGTGTCGTCACGCGCGCGCACGTCGATCGCGCCTTGCGCGAGCGCGCGCTGCGCCTGAACTTTATCGAAGAGGAGATCCGCCGCCTGATCGCTGAAGGCACGCTGATCGTCCATCTGGACGGCGCGGCGGTAGGTCAAATCAACGGGCTGGCGGTGCTCGATGTCGGCGGTTACAGCTTCGGGCGGCCGTCGCGCGTCAGCGCGATCGTCGCGGTCGGCCAGGCAGGATTCATCAATATCGAGCGCGAAGTCCGCCTCTCCGGCGCGACCCACGACAAGGGCATGATGATCCTGAGCGGATTCCTGCGCAGCCGCTTCGGCCAGGATCGCCCGTTGACGCTCACCGCCAGCATCTGCTTCGAGCAGTCGTACTCCGGAATCGACGGCGACAGCGCCAGCTCGACCGAGCTCTACGCGCTGCTCTCGGCGCTCAGCGGCGTGCCGATTCGCCAGGACCTCGCGGTTACCGGCTCGGTTGATCAGTTCGGCACCGTGCAGGCGATCGGCGGAGTCAATCAGAAGATCGAGGGCTTCTTTCGCGTCTGCAAGGCCGTCGGACTTACCGGCCGGCAGGGCGTGCTCGTGCCGCGCACGAACTTGCGCAATCTCATGCTCGACGGCGAGATCGTCGCGGCTGTCGCGGCAGGAAACTTTCACATCTTCCCGATCGACACGATCGAACACGGCATCGAGCTGCTGACCGGTGTGCGCGCCGGCGCGCTCGACGAACCCGGCACGGTCTTCTATCTTGCCGCCCACCGCCTGCGCGAGATGGGCGACAAGCTGCGCGACCATCATCCCGGCGAGACCCGCGTAATTCACGAGGCCGCCGCCGCGGCCCCCCCGCCGCCCGGCCCGCCCGTTCCCCCCGAACCGCAGCGCTAGTCGCTCGCATGCCGCGGCTCGCTCGAAGTCTCCGGCCCAGGACGCGCTTGTATGGCGATTGACTTGCGCCTTGACGCCGGCGAAACGCCGTTGCTCATCGACTTGTATGAGCTGACGATGGCGGCGAGTTACTTCCAAATCGGCTTCAATCAGCGGGCGACCTTCGGCTTGAGCGTGCGCCGGATGCCAGCGCGGCGCGGCTTTCTGGTCGCCGCCGGACTCGAGCGTTTGCTCGAGGCGGTCGAGGCCTTCCGCTTCGATCAGGCGGCGCTCGGCTATCTCGATTCGCTCAAACTTTTTGCCCCCGATTTTCTCGCCAGCCTCGCAAGCTTGCGCTTCACCGGCGAGATCCGCGCGCTTCCTGAGGGCACGATCTTTTTCCCTGACGAGCCGATCCTCGAAGTCAGCGCGCCGCTCATCGAAGCGCAACTGCTCGAAACCATCGTGCTCAACCAGGTCGGCCTGGCGAGCCTGCTCGCGACCAAGGCGGCGCGCGTGATGCTGGCGGCGCGCGGCCGCAGCCTGATCGATTTTGGCTTGCGCCGCGCGCAGGGCGCCGACGCCGGCCTTGTCGCCGCGCGCTCAAGTTTTCTCGCCGGCTTCATCGGCACCTCCAACGTCCTCGCCGGGCGCCGCTACGGGATCCCGCTCTACGGCACGATGGCCCACAGCTACGTCATGGCGCACGAGGGCGAACGCGCGGCCTTCGAGCATTACACGCAGCTCTTTCCGCGGCTCAGCACGCTGCTGGTCGACACCTATGACACACTGCACGGGGTTGAGAACGCGGCGCGGATTGCGCTCGAACTCAAGCGCAACGGCCACAAACTACAGGCGATCCGCCTGGACAGCGGCGACCTCGCGACGCTCAGTCTTGCCGCGCGCAAGATTCTGGACCGCGAGGGGCTGGCGGACGTCGCGATTTTCGCCACCGGCAACCTCGACGAATACCGCATTGATCAGCTTCTCCGCGCCGCCGCCCCCATCGACGCCTTCGGGGTCGGCACCGAGATGGCCGTCAGCGCCGACGCGCCCTCGCTCGACATCATCTACAAGCTGGTCGAATACGGCGGCACGCCGCGGATTAAAACCTCGGCCGACAAGACGTCAATCCCCGGGCGCAAGCAGATCTTTCGCGCGCTCAACCCCAACGGCGGCTTCTATGCCGACCTGATTGGTTTGGCCGACGAAGGCGCTGTCAGTGTCGCGCACGAATTCAAGCCCGCGCCCACCGAGACGCGGCCACTGTTGCAGCGCGTCATGAGCGCAGGACAACGGGTCGGCGCGCTACCCATCCTGGCCACGACGCGCGCCGAACTGCTCGATTCGCTCGCCCATCTCGAGCAGCGCTACAAGGAAATCGAGAAGCCCCAGCTCTATCCGGTGAATCAAACTGCCGCGCTCAAGGCGCTGATGATCAGCGAACGGATGCGCGTCGCCCGCCGCCAGGACTGAGTTCGCCTCAGCGCGCCGCCGCGAGATGGTGCTGTTCGAGCGTTTCCGCCGCCTGCACCAGGCACCGCTCGGTCGTCGGCCAATCGATGCACGGGTCGGTGATCGAAACCCCATACTTCAGCGCCGATCGACCAACCGCGAGCGGCTGGTTGCCGGACCCAAGATTGCTCTCGAGCATCACGCCCATGATCGCCTGCTCGCCCGCGCAGATCTGCCCGACCAGCGCTTCGAGCACAATCGGCTGGCGCGTATAGTCCTTCGCCGTCTGCGCGTGCGAACAATCGACGATCAGGCGCGGCTCGAGCGCCGCCTTCGCCAGCATCCGCCCGCATTCCGCGATACTCGCGGCGTCGAAATTGGGCGTTCTGCCGCCGCGCAGCACGACGTGCGTGTCCGGGTTCCCGGCCGTGCGCACGATCGCCGTTACGCCATCCTGGTTGATGCCCAGGAAAGCGTGCGGCCGCCGCGCCGACTCGATCGCGTTGACCGCCACCTGCAGATTGCCGTCGGTGGTGTTCTTGAAGCCCACCGGCATCGACAGCCCGCTCGCCATCTCGCGATGAGTCTGCGATTCCGTCGTGCGCGCCCCGATCGCCGACCATGCGATCAGGTCGGCGGTGTACTGCGGTGTGATCGGGTCGAGCATCTCGGTCGCCGCCGCCAGCCCGAGCCGCGCGATCTCGCGCAACAGCCGCCGCGCGATCCGCAGCCCGGCCTGCACGTCGCAACTGTCGTCCATGTGCGGGTCGTTGATCAGCCCCTTCCATCCAACCGTGGTGCGCGGCTTCTCGAAATACACCCGCATCACGATGAACAGTTGACCTTCGAGCCGGCGCTTCAGATCCGCCAGCCGCCGCGCATAGTCGATCGCGGCTTCGGGATCGTGAATCGAGCAGGGACCGACGATACACAGCAGGCGGCGATCAGCCCCGCGCAGCATGTCGCGGATGGTCTCGCGGGCGCGGAACACGGTCTCCACGATCGCCTCGTCGAGGGGCAATTCCGCCTTGAGCACACGCGGCGCCGTTAGCGGTTCCGTGC
>JBOHWF010000155.1:0-2591 GCA_050736455.1 Binataceae bacterium (SeqCode)
CCGCAAGAGACCGAGCGGCTCGAGCGCGAAAAAATTATCGCGCAGCTCCCTTTCAGTAAAGCCGGGGCCAAGCTGCTGGTGCTCGCCGGCGGCGGTTCCAATGCGCAACTGGCGGCGCATCTTGCCGCGGTACTCGGGAATCATCCGGACGCTTCGATTACCGTGTTTCACGCGACGATCGCCGCGCAGTCCGATACGTCTTCGGCAGTTGATCTGGCGGCGGAATTCGAGCGCATCAAGGCGATTGCGGGACTTACCGGCGCCACCAACATTTACTCGCGGTCGGGCAGCGCGGAGTCCGTCGTTGAAGCGATCATCAAGGAGACGGAGCGCGGCTACGACGCCATCTTCGCCGGCGCGGGACACGCTGACGAGACCGATACGATGAGGAGCGCGGTGCTGCACGAACTCTTGCAGCGTACGCAAACGCCCGTGATTATCGCGCGTGACGCCGGCGCCAAGCTGCCCTTCAGCCGTATCCTCGCGCCGACGACTGGCGCGCCCTTTTCGCGGCTCGCGACCACGGTCGCGCTGTTCTACGCGCACGCCGTCAGCGCTGCGGTTACCGCGATGTACGTGCGCGAAAGTCCCCGGCTCTCCTTCAGAAGCCTGCCCGGATGGCGCCGCGGCCGCGATGAAGGCCAGCTCATTGTCAATGACCTCCGAACCTTCGCTGATCAGATCGAGCTCAGGCTCGACACCGAAGTCGCCACTTCCGCACGTCCGGAAAATGCCATTCTTGCCGCCGCGGCGCGCGGCGCCTTTGATCTGCTTATGATCGGCGTGATGGCCCGGCCTGCCGATGGCCGGCTGTACTTCGGACCGAAAGTCGACCATATCCTGCGCAACGCGCGATGTGCCGTGGCGGTTGTAGTGTCGCCGCAGATCACAGCTCGCGAATAGAACGTATCGAGGTGCTCTCGACGGCCGGTCTTTCAGCCGGACGCTAAGTTTCGCCGATGGAAAATCATCGAGAGTTGACTGTGGTTACCGGCGCTTTCGGCTACAGCGGAAAATACATCGCGCAGCGGCTGCTCGAGCGTGGCAAGGCGGTTCGCACGCTGACCGGCCATCCTGGGAATCCGAACCCGTTTGCCGCGATCGAGATCGCCCCGTTTAACTTTGATCATCCAGACGCGCTGACGGAAAGCCTGCGCGGCGCCAGCGCCGTCTTTAACACCTATTGGATTCGCTTCGCGCGCGGCGAGCTTACCTTCAATCGCGCCGTGGACAATCTCAAGAGCTTGATCGGGGCGGCGCGGCGCGCGGGCGTCCGCCGCTTCGTGCATATCAGCATCACGGGCGCTCGCGCGGATTCGCCGCTGCCGTATTTCCGCGGGAAGGGGATAATCGAGAACTGCCTGCGCGCGTCAGGCCTCTCCTGGCGCTCTTCTTTGCCGCGATCATCGGTTGGCTGATGGGCGATATCACGCTCACGCGCGACGAAGTGATCGGACTGTCAGATGACCTGCTCGTGTCGCATGCACCGCCGGCCGCGCCGACGCGGCTCAGCGAATGGCTCGCGCACAATGCCGCCTCGCTCGGCGTCCGCTACGCCTCGGAGCTGGCGCGCCGCGCGTGAGGTCCAAGCAAGAGGCTCAGGGAGGCCCGTCGAGGCCTCCCTGAGCCGATTAACTTCAAGCGGCCGACGCTGGCTGGCTAATTCGCCACTGCTGCGAGGTCGGCTTGCAACTGCGCCATGTTAAAGCCCGGCGCAAAGTCGGGCTTCGCCGCTTCCGGAGGAAGGAGCGCATAAGCTTCATCGACGCACTCGTCCCACCAACCCCAAGTGGCCAACTGGCTATTCCCCCAGGTCAACACGGTAACGTTGTTCTGATCGTACGCGACGGCATACACCGCATGGCCGTCGTTGGTCAGAGGTCCCGGCGTCCAGGGCTGGTGGGCATCAAACTCCTGCACACAGTTCTGTTGCACCTGAAACCCGATGTACACCCCGCCAAACATTTGGATCGCCTGCTGGACGTGGGTGTGATTTTTCGGGTCGATGCTGACGTAGGCGAGAATCTTGTCTTTGGCGACAGCGTGCTTGCGCCAGTAATTGAGCACATCGAGCTCGTTGAGGCCGGTGTCCGGACCGCCCGTCAGATGGGTATATAACTTCACCACGGCCGGCTTGTGCATGATCATTTCGGCGCCGGTCAGTCCGCGATAAACCGTGATCGCGTGTGCGAGCGCCGCGATCGTGCAGTCGCCCAACGTATCGTTGCCGTCCATCGGGAACAGCTTGGTCGGATCATTGACCTTGAGCTTGGCGTACACCCGCGCCAGGACGTCGACGGCGGGCGGCGGCGGCGCAATCCCGGGCTGCAAATAACTCTTGAAGCGCAGCGTCCGATAATCGATCTGCGGGGGATGCTTGCCGAATCGACGAGTTTCCATAGTACTACTCCTCCTTTAGGGATTGTCCTGATCAAGGTCAGAGCAATCGCGATGCCACGTTAAACCCCTTCATTCTGGTCCTTGGCGAGCGGCGACTGTAACCTGTTCGTTGCAGCGGTGCTAAACCCGCGAGGCGCTAATGCTCGAACGGCTGTGCATATTCGACCAGCACGCCGCGGGTCGCTTTGGGA
>JBOHWF010000156.1:0-1615 GCA_050736455.1 Binataceae bacterium (SeqCode)
GTCGTGCGATCCTTCGTGGACAAGGTGCGCACGCGCGCCGTCGGTGCCGAAGTCGTCAAATCGGTGACGCCCGGCCAGATGGTCGTGAAAATCGTCAACGACGTGTTGATCGAGACGCTTGGCGCCGATGCCGATCCGATCGACCTCAACGCGCCGGCGCCGGTGGCGATCATGATGATCGGCCTGCAAGGCGCGGGTAAGACGACGACCACGGCGAAAATCGCCAAGCGTCTCTCCGAGCGGATGAAGCGCAAGGTGTTGATGGCCTCGCTCGACGTAAAGCGTCCGGCGGCGCAGGAGCAGCTCGCCGTGCTCGGCCGCCAGGTCGAAATCGACACTTTGCCGCTCATCGCCGGGCAGACCCCTGTGCAGATTGCCAAACGCGCCGAACAGGCGGCGCGATTGCAAGGCTATGACGTCGTCATGCTCGACACGGCGGGGCGCACCCATATCGACGAAGGGCTGATGGACGAGATGGTCGAGATCAAGGCGGCGTCGCGCCCGCATGAGATCCTCCTCGTCGCCGACAGTCTCACCGGCCAAGACGCGGTGAATCTTGCGAAAAGCTTTGATAACCGGGTCGGTATCACTGGCATCGTGCTGACCAGGATCGAGGGCGACGGGCGAGGCGGCGCGGCGCTTTCCATGCGCGCGATCACCGGCAAGCCAATCAAACTTCTCGGCACCGGCGAGAAAATGGACGCGCTCGAGGATTTTCATCCCTCCCGCATAGCGAACCGCATTCTTGGCATGGGCGACATCGTCTCGCTTGTCGAAAAGGCGGCCGAGTCGATCGATGCCGAAATGGCGCGCCGCATCGCCGATAAGATGCGCAAGGGCAAGTTCGATCTCGATGATCTTTCCGACCAGCTCGCCCAGGTCGAGAAGATCGGCGGCCTGGGGGGCATCATGGGAATGCTGCCGGGCGTCGCCAAGATGAAGGAGCAGCTTGCCTCTGCCCGTTTCGACGAGGGCATCGTCAAGCGCCAGCGCGCCATTATTTCGTCGATGACCCGCGATGAGCGGCGTGCCCCCGATGTCCTCAAGGCTTCGCGCAAGAGGCGCGTCGCGGCGGGCTCCGGCGTCAGGGTCGAGGATGTCAACAAGTTGCTAAAACTGCACCGGCAGATGGCCGATATGATGAAATCGATGGGCGGCGCCAAGCGTGGCGGCGCGATGGGTAAGATGGCTTCCATGTTCGGCCTGCCGGGCGCGATGGGGGGCGGAATGCCGCAGCCTGCGCCAAAACAGCTCGCCGCCCTGCAAAGGCAAGTTGACCAGAGGCAAACCGGGCCAACGCCGGGGCAATCCAGACCTGCTGGACCCGCGCCGAACCCTGCGAGCGGAATCAAGGACGCGCCAAAATTGCCCGGTCTCGGGGGGGCGAAGCTTCCAGGTCTCGGCGGTGGCCTGTGGAGCAGCCTCAACCCGTTCGGAAAGAAGAAATGACGGCCGAGGTTGAAAATCTTATTCTCGAGCACTTGCGGCATATGCGCGGGCAGCTCGATCGCATGGAAAGCGATATTGCCGAGATCAAGAGCCGGCTTGGCCGTCTCGAGACGGGTCTCGCGCAAATCCATGTCGCGCTTGCCGAGCAATCGCTTCGCCTCGATCG
>JBOHWF010000157.1:0-4137 GCA_050736455.1 Binataceae bacterium (SeqCode)
GCGTCACCCGCTACTGCGTCGCGCCCGCCGCCGCGGCCGCGACGCCGAAGATCGGCGGCACCAAGAACCCGGACATTCGCGCGATTCTCGCCCTGGCGCCCGACCTCGTCATCGCCAACGCCGAGGAAAATCGCCGCGAGGACATCGAGCAACTGCGCGCCGCCGCCATCCCGGTCTTCACCACCTATCCGCGCAAGATCAGCGCCGCGGTCGAGACCATCATCAAGCTCGGCGCGCTCCTCGGATGCGCACCCGCGGCCGACGCGATGACGCGCGAGATCGTGCGCGCCGTCAGCGCCATCGAGACCGAGGTCGGGGTCTGGGCCAAGCTGCGCTTTCGCGCCTTCTGCCCGATCTGGAAAAACCCCTGGATGGCCTTTAACGCCGACACCTACGCCCACGACGTGCTGCGCATGCTCGGCTTCAACAATATTTTTGCCGCAGCCGGCGAGCGTTATCCGCGCACTACGCTCGCGGAGGCGATCGAACTCCGCCCGGACTTCGTGATGCTCCCCGATGAGCCTTACGAGTTTGGCCTCAAAGACGTCGAGGAATTGAAGCCGCTGCTCCCACCCGCGCTGAGCCGTCGCGTCGTGCTGATCAATGGCCGCGACCTACACTGGTATGGCGTCCATATGACCACCGGCCTGAAGAACCTGGCCGCGCTGCTCGGCCGCGTCCGCGCCGCCGCGCTTTAGGAACTCCGCCGCTTCGGTGTAGCATTTTGGCCAGGTGAAAAATTACCAATCTCGCAAGCGACCTCCTGACCCTCGCCCTTGGTCCAAGGGCGAGGGCAAGCGGCGGCATCGCTGTCGCGCGGGTGAGGGTTCGAGAGTGGAAAAGGACTCAGCGTGACTCGGCGAGTGCGAAAGCTATCTGGCTGGGCGCCACCAATAGCCGCCCTCTGCGCCCTCGCGATCGTTTCCCACCTGCCCTCCGCGCTTGCCGCGAAGATTACCTATCCGGGGTCATTCGCGCTGACGGGTACGATGGCCACACCGCGCTTCGCTCACACCGCGACGTTGCTCAACGACGGCACGGTGCTGGTCACCGGCGGCGCGGATAACAACGGCGTCACCCAGTTCAACGCCGAGATTTATAATCCTGCGACGGGAACCTTCGCGCTCGCCCACGGCGTGATGGACGTCGCGCGTGTCCTGCACACCGCGACCTTGCTCAACGACGGCACTGTGCTGATCGCCGGCGGCGAAGCCTTCTCCGGTGCGGAGGTTTACGCCACCGCAGATATCTATAACCCCGCAACCGGGCTCTTTACCCTGACCACCACGACCATGACCACGGCCCGCGCCGAACATACCGCGACGCTGCTGCCGAATGGCGACGTGCTGATCGCCGGCGGCTTCGATACCACCGGTAATCCCGTCGCCACCGCCGAACTCTACAACCCGGCGACCCAGACCTTCACCGCCACCGGCAACATGTCCATCGAGCGTCTGGGCCATAGCGCGACGCTGCTCCAGAGCGGCGAGGTGCTGATCGCCGGCGGTCAGGCCAAATCCGGCGCCGTGCTCAAGACCGCCGAAGTCTATGACCCCGCGACCGCGATCTTCACACTGACCGCCAAGAAGATGAAAGTCGCACGGACCCTGCACACTGCCACCCTGCTCAACAACGGCGAAGTCCTGCTTGCCAGCGGCTTCGGCGTCCACGGCACGACCACGCGCAGCGCCACCCTCTACAATCCCGCGACCAACGAATTTCTCGCGGCTCGCGAGGTAATTCATTCGGGCTACTTTGCGACCGCGACGCTACTGCCCACCGGAGACCTCCTGCGCTCCGGCGGTTTTGACGTTCCATTCGCCACCCCGGCATTGTCGCGCGCCAATTCCGAGGCCTACGTCATCGCGACGGGCAAATTCGAGAGCGGTCCGGTAATGGCTTTCGCGCGCGAGGACCACACCGCAACCTTGCTCCCGAACGGCACGGTGCTGGTCATCGGTGGCGCGAGCGTTACCACTGGTGGCAAGGTCACCATCCAGGCCACCGCCGAAATCTTTACTCCGTGAGAATGCCGATGACTACGAACACTCGCGACGCCACGACACTCGCCGAACTCTGGGACCGCCACCTCGCTTGCGAATTCACCACCCGCGACACCGAGGCCACGCTCGCCACGATGGTCGCCGACGCCTACGTCAATCACATCCCGGTCCTGACCGGCGGCGTCGGAGTAGACGCCCTGCGTGAGTTCTACTCGCGGCGCTTCATCCCTCGGATGCCGCCCGATACGACGATCACCCCGGTCTCGCGCACGGTCGGCGACGACCGCGTCGTCGACGAGATGATCTTCGCGTTCACTCACACGCTCGAGATGGATTGGATGCTGCCCGGTGTCGCCCCGACCAACCGCCACGTCGAAGTTCCGCTCGTGGTGATCATCCAGTTTCGCGACGGCAAGCTCGCCCACGAACATATTTATTGGGATCAGGCGTCGGTGCTGGTCCAGATCGGCCTGCTCGATCCCTCCCGCCTGCCGGTCGCCGGCGTCGAATCCGCCCGCAAGGCCCTCGATCCCTCACTGCCTTCCAATCGATTAATCGATCGCGCCCACCGCTGAGTCGATTGCTCGCCAGCGCCAAACCATCTAAACAACATCCATCGATCAGGCCTCACGGCCGATCATCGCATAAGGAGCACACCCATGCCCGGTGACGCGCCACTGACTGGTATCAAAGTTCTCGACCTCACCAAGCTTGCCCCCGGACCTCATTGCACGATGATCCTCGGCGACCTTGGCGCCGACATCATCCGCGTGGACGAGCCCGGCCCGCCGGCGGGACGCCGCGCTCAGCAGGCTGGCGGCGGCGATGTCAAAGCTCCGCGCCCCAGCGCTTCGCCCGCCAATGCGCTCGCCCGCAACAAACGCTCGATTGCGCTCAACCTCAAGAGCGGCCCCGGCAAGGAGATTTATCTGCGGCTCGCGCAGCGCGCCGACGTCGTGGTCGAGGAGTTCCGCCCCGGCGTCGCGAAACGCCTCGGGATCGATTACGAAACGCTCTCCGCGCGCAACAAACGGCTCATTTACTGCGCCGTCACTGGCTTCGGCCAGACCGGTCCCTACAAAAACTTCGTCGGCCACGACCTTAATTACATCGCGACCGCCGGCGCGCTCTCCCTGATGGGTCCGGGTGATGGCCTGCCCGCCATTCCCTGGAACTGGCTCGCCGACTACGCCGGCGGCGGGATGCACGCCGCGATCGGCGTGCTCGCCGCGCTGGTCGCCCGCGGCCAGAGCGGCCGCGGCCAGTACGTCGATATCGCGATGCTCGATGGCGTGATGCTGCTGCTGGCGCAGGCGCTCTCCGCCCACTACTCGAGCGGCCGCGTCCCCGCGCGCGGCACCACCGCGATGGACGGCGCGGCGCCGCATTACAGCCGCTACGAAACCGGCGACGACAAGATCATCACGATCGGCTCGATGGAGCCGTGGTTCTACGCCAACCTCTGCCGCGCCCTCGGCGCCGAAGAGTTCATGGCCGATCAGAACAACAAGGCCAGGTGGCCCGCGATGCGCGCGCGCTTCACCGAAATCTTCAAGACCAAAACCCGCGACGAATGGTTCGACCTCCTGATCAAATCCGACATCTGCGTGGGCAAGATGCTCACGCTCGACGAGCTCGAGCACGACCCGCAGATTCGCGCGCGCAACATGATCGTCGAAGTCCCGACCCCCGACGGCGGGATGGTCAAGCAGGTCGGCGTCGCGATGAAGCTCTCCGAGACCCCGGGCTCGATCCGCTCGGTCGCTCCGCAGATGGGCGAGCATACCGACGCCATCCTCGCCGACCTCGGCTATACCCCCGACGACGCCGCCCGCTGGCGTGCCGACGGCGCCATCAAATAATCCGTCGCGCCTCCAGTTCAGAGTCCGCAGGCCGCTTTTTTCTGGATCCCTCGCCCTTGTCCAAGTCCGGATCCCTCGCCCTTGTCCAAGGGAGAGGGATTAAGGGTGAGGGTTCTTCTGATCCTGGGCCCTACGGACGGACTTCGTAGTGTGTGCCGTGCGTTTGCGCCGATCACCGGGTTAACGTCACCTTGATGCCCGACCAATCAACCATGTTCAGGCAGAGCCCCTACGACCCGCTCGTCATCGAGCGCGCCGAAGGTCCGTGGCTC
>JBOHWF010000158.1:0-3822 GCA_050736455.1 Binataceae bacterium (SeqCode)
CGCGCCGCCGCCACCGATGCCGCTGAGAACTCCGGTCCGGCGACGCTCGCACCCTCGAGCACGGCCTGCTCCTCGGGTTTCAGCCGTTCCAGATTACGCTCGATCATCTCGCGAATACTGCGTGGCGTATCGAAGCCCTTTGCGATGAGCACTTCCAGCCCGCTCACTTCCTGCGGGCGGATCGCGAGCCCGGCTTTGCCCAGAAGGTAGTCGACCACATTGACCACGAAGAGCGGATTGCCGTCGGTGCGGGCGTGGATCACCGGCGCCAGGGTCCTGAACTGCCCTGAACCGAGCTTGGAAAAACGCTGCGTCAGGTAGTCCGCGATGTGCTCTTGCGCCAGCAGGTTCAGGCGTAACTCCATGCAATAGCGATGGATTTCGAGCTCCTGCTTCATCGTCCGCAGCGGGTTGTCGTTGGCCATCATTTCGACTGGCCGATAGGTCCCAACGATCAGCAGCGGCGCCGGCTCGCTGCGCCGCGCGATCGCGGAAATCAGCTCGAGGGTCGAGATGTCGCTCCAGTGCAGATCCTCAAGCACCAGCACCAGGGGTGATTCGGCGGCAAGCGCTTCCAACGCCTGCGTCATCTCGCGCAACATCCGCTGCTGCGTCACGCCCTGAGCCGCGCTTTGCAATCGCGCACGCTCGCCAGGCCTCAGCAGTTCGGGCATCTGCGCGAGCCACGTCGGTGCGAACCGGCTCAGGAGCTCAATCACGTGCTCGCCGCCCGACTCCTTGCTGAGCCGACTCAGGGCCTCCAGCACGGGCATGTAAGGCTCGCCCGCTCCGTATTGCTCGAGACATTGGCCGCGCGCGACGCGCACCCGGCCATCTTGAGGAATTGAATCCAGGAAGGCGTGAACGAAGGTGGTCTTGCCGATGCCGGCCTCGCCGGCAATGAAGATCACCAGCCGCTGACCTTCGAGCACCTCCGAGTACCAGCTTTGCAGTTGCGCGAGTTCCTCTCCGCGCCCGACCATAATGGGCTTGGACCCCTTTCGCACAGGGGGCGGCGTGCCTTTCTGCTCAGGCGCGGTTGCCGTTGTGACCCGGGCAATAAAGCGGTAGCCGCGGCGATGAACGGTCTCGACAAAACGCGGCGTCCTGGCATCGTCCGCCAACGCTCTGCGCAATTCCGCGACACAGGTCGCGGCCATCGAATCGCTGACGCTGACTTCGCCCCAGACGACATCCAATAGCATCGCCTTGGTCACCAGTTGACCAGGATGGTCAACCAAATAGCGCAAGACGTCGAAGGTCTTTGGTCTCAGGTTGATCTCTTCCTCGCCGCGCCAAAGCTGCGCATTCACAGAGTCAAGGCGAAAAGGTGGAAAGAGGCGCAGTTCGTTGTTCACGGTGGTTTATCGGAACAACCCGAGAATTGAATCAATTACACCGAAATTACATTCAATTTGTACACTACTCTTAAGACTTAATGCCCGGCTACGTCTACCCTCAGCGCTATCGAGCGTGAAAGGGGCGCAGGATGATCAAGCTAATCGAAACCATTGTAGTGTCCACGAAAAGAAGTCTCGTCCTCGATGGTAAGCCTTTTTGGTCGACGATGGCGCGTGTAGGAGCCTCCTGCGGCTTTGTGGTACGCCGATGCATCCTCCCCATGATCGCCGCGTGTTCGACCGTCTGGTTGGTAGTGGCGACCGCGCAAGCGCAAGAACTCCGCAGCCAGGCCGTTGCGCCTCCCACCACAAAAACTACAACCGGATGGTGGTCTCCAGCGGCCAACCGATCCGGATCGGCTCCGCACCTCGTACTCAGCACTGTGGGATTAAATCCTTTAGGGGCTTCCGATTCGCTTAGAACATCAAGCGTTAGACCAACCAGCTACCGCCTGAGCGAACCAGCGAATGGCTCGATGGCTCCGGGCTTGGGATTAGCCCCGGATGCAGCGGGAATCGCGCCTGGTTTGCTGGCGGACGGCGACCCGCTGGCTCCAACGTCGTTCTCCTCGCGGTTGGCAAGTAAGTATCTCCAGTGGGAAGCAAATCTGGCGGATTCCCGATCTCTCATAAATGTGAATGGGGTGTCGGTTTATCCGCTGGTTGAAATCAATTACGCGGGTTGGCGTCTGCCGATCAGCCTCTACATATCGTCGCGCGACAGCGCTCCAAGGTGACGTGGCAATGTTACTGGCAGGTGCAAGAACTGGCATTGCGGCGACGACCCTCCTGATATTCCTCATGGCTGTCGTTCCGAACTGCGCGGCGGCAGATGAACAAATCTGCGCGGCCGACGCAGACGCGGCGCTTGGACTCGAAGAGTACCCCACCGCCATCGCATTGCATCGAACGCTTATCCGCGCGCAGCCGAATAATGCGCTGGCGCATTATCATCTGGGTTTTGCCTACGGCATGGAGGGACGCGGCCCGGAAGAAATCGGTGAATATCTGACGTCAGCTCGCCTGGGTCTCAAGAATTGGGATCTGTTTTTGAATTTGGGACTCGCTTACCTTGGCCAGCACGAGCTCGCCCGCGCAGCCGAGGCTTTGGAAACCGCAGTCTCGCTTGGCCCCGAGCATGTCGAGGCTCACTTCAATCTGGCGATCGCCTACGAACAGGAAAACCGATTAGGCGAGGCGCTACGGGAGATCGCGGCCGCGCGGCGTCTGGCGCCGGAAGATCCGGAGGCGGCCAACACCAACGCGATCATCTGCGTCGCGCTGGGAGATACCGCGTGTGCGCAGGATATCTGGAGGCGCCTGGAGCACTTTGCGCCCGACTACGCTCTGGCCCGTCAGAACCTCCTGATCCTGAGCAACTCAAAGTCGCCGGCCGATAGGATTTCAGCGCGAGACATAAAATAGAGAGGCCGGGCGAATGCCCGGCCTCTGCTACTTTTGGCGCGCTTGCTCAGCGCGCGGGAACCGATCGATCATCCTCCATGACGGAGCAAACGGCCGGGCGTCGCGCCCGTGCAGTTACCGTCTTCGAAGATCACGCCGCCGTTGACCATCACCGTCTTGTAGCCGTCGGCACGCTGAACCCGGCGCCACTCGCCGCCCGGGAAGTCGTGCACGATCTCCATCGGCTTGATTGCCAATTTGTTGATGTCGTAAACGACGAGGTCGGCCCAGTTGCCCTCGACCAGGGTCCCGCGATTCTTGAACCCAGCGCACATCGCCGGATGGGCGCTCAGACGCCAGTGCAGCTCTTCCAGCGACAGCATCGGGTTATCGCGGGTCATTTTGATGATCGCCTCAGTCGAGTAGCGCCCACCGGTGAAGAACTTGGTGTGCGCGCCGCCGTCCGAGACGCCTAGAATCGGCACCGATCCCGAAGTTACGACCTCTTTGAGGTAGTCAAGGCGGACGTTGATCGGCGGGGTGTAGAAGTCAGTGTTCAAGCCGTCCGCGGTGGCGATATCCAGCATCGCGTCGATCGGGTGCTTGCCCTCGTTCTTGCCGATTTCACCCACCGTCAGGTTCTCGTACTTCTTCAGCCGCGGCTCGCGGCACTCGAGCACGATGATGTCGGCAAAGGCGTTGGTGATGAGCGCGCTGTTTACCGCCGAGCGCAGGCCGGGCCGCTTGCCCGGATCTGAGAGCTTCATCAGCCGATCTTCGATCGAACCGGTGGTGACTTCGCGCCACTCGGGCATGTCGTCCCAGAGATTCCAATCCTTGAACGAGAAGGTGAAGCCGACTTCCAGCGTGCCGCCCTGAGGCAGGACGCGGATGCCGCGCTCGACGCAGCTCTCGAGCCACTTGAGCTGGTCGCGATGACGTTCCGGATGGGCGTCGTTGGCCGCGACCGCGTTGTAAAGGATCGGGCGGTTGGCCGCCAGTGCGAGCTCCTCGTAAT
>JBOHWF010000159.1:0-5496 GCA_050736455.1 Binataceae bacterium (SeqCode)
CCGCCGCAGCCGCGGGTGCACGTCGCTGACCTCGAATTCGACGCGGTCAAACGCCGCGCGTGGCGCGGCGGCCGCGAACTCAACCTTTCCCCCAAGGAGACCATCCTGCTCGAACTCCTGATGCGCAACGCCGGGCAGGCGGTCACGCGCGCGATGATCGCCGAGGTGGTCTGGGGTCCCGGTTACAACGATTTCACCAATCTGATCGAGGTGTTCGTCAATCGCCTGCGGACCAAAATCGGCGGCGACAGAGACGAGCCGCTGATCGCCACGCTCCGCGGCGTCGGCTACTCGATGCGCGGGCCGCAATGACCATCCGGCTGCGCCTGACGCTCTACTGGGCCGCGGTCCTGAGCGTCATCCTGATCCTGGCCGGCGCCGCGGTGCTGATCCTGTTCGCGCGTGAACAATGGGGCGCGCTCGACAGCGCGCTGCTCGAGGAGGCCGACACCGCGGCCGCGACGATTCAGCAGGCGGGAGGCGCCTCGGCCATCACGATCGTGCGCGCGCTCAGTGAAGAGCGCGACCTCGGCCCGGCGCGGCGCGTCCGGCTCTTGCGCGGCGCTCAGGTGCTGGCGGACGCCGGCGATTTGCGGGCGGATCTGCCGAGGTCGATCAATCCGGCGGTGCGGCAAGTGGTCAACGGACGCCACCACGGCTTTCGCTACGCGATCATGCCGCTGCGGCTCGCGGGCAGCGCGGCCAGTCTGGTGGACGGCGTCGATGCGCGTCCGGTGCGCAACTCGATTGCGCGGTTGCGCCGGAATCTGATGGTAATTCTGCCGCTAATCCTCGCGTGCTGCGTCGCTGGCGGGTACTGGCTGGCGGGCCGCGCCCTCGAGCCGATCAACACGCTCGCCGACGGCCTCGCGCGAATCGAGCCGCGCGATCTACAGAGCCGCCTGGCGCGTTCGGCGGTCGAGGACGAGGTCGCGCGGCTGAGCGACGCGATCAATTCCCTGCTCGCGCGCGTAGCCCGCGCGGCCGAAGCCGAACGCCGCTTTGCCGCCGACGCGGCGCACGAGCTGCGCACGCCGCTGGCCGTCCTGCGCGCGGGCCTCGAAGTCGCGCTCGCGCGTCCGCGCCCGGCCGGCGAGTACGCCGAGGCGATTGCCGCGGCGCTGCGCGAAACCGTCGCCTTGTGCCGGATGGCCGACGAGTTGCTGGCGCTGACGCGGCTCGAGCATGACAGCGCGTTCGCCCGCGCTCCGCTCAATCTCTGCGCGCTGCTGCGGGAGGTGATCGACGCGGTCGAGCCGCTGCTCGAGGCCAAGCAACTCGAGTTGCGCGCGGCGCTGGGCGCCGGCCTGATTGTCAACGGCAATCCGGACTACCTGCGCCGGCTGATCGTCAACCTGCTGGACAACGCGCTCAAGTTCGCCCCGCCGGGCGGCTGGGTCGCCGCCGGCCTGGCGAGCCATAACGGTGTGGCGACGCTGCGGATCGCGGACAATGGTCCCGGGATCGCGGCCGCCGACCTGCCGCACATTTTCGAGCGCTTCTTTCGCGGGAAGTCGCCGAGTCCGGCCGGCAGCGGCCTGGGCCTGAGCTTCTGCCGCGAGATCGCGCGGCTGCATGAGGGTGAGATCCATGCGGCGAATCTCGCTGGCGGCGGCGCCGAGTTCGTCGTCGCGATCCCGCTCGCCCATCCGGCGCGAGCTTAACGTTTGTTAATTAGCGGGGCGCGGCGCCGCCGATTAAGATTGGCGGATGGCGCGAATTTTCACGATGCTCATCGGCGCCGTGATCGCCTCCGCGGTTTTCGCCACAGCCGCAGTCGCGAGCGCGGCCGAGACCCGCAGCGACGCGCCGCTGACCCTGAATGCGGCGATCAACCGCGCGCTGGCCTATGCGCCGGCGGCCGACGTCGCAATCGCGCAAGCCGACTTCAGCGACGCCAAAGTGAACGAGGCGCGCGCCCCGCTGTTTCCCAACGTCGCGCTCAACGGCGAGTACAATCAGGCGCCGGGCTACAGCCAGATCATCACCAATCGCGGGATGACGCTGGCCCAGCTCGCGCTGGATTACACGGTCTTCGACGGCGGCCGGCGTTCGGCGGATTTGCGCGCCGCCCGCTACAGCGCGCAGGCCACCAGGCTCGGGGTCAACGCGGCGCGGTCGCAGATCGTCTTTGCCACGACGGTTGCGTACTTCGACCTGCAGCGCGCGCGCGCGACCGCGTCGGAGCTGCGGCGCAGCCGCGAGCGACTCGCGCAGGATCAGACGATCGTCGAAAATCTGCGTGGCAGTGGACGCGCCAACGCCGGCGATGTGCTGAAAATCCGCTCGGTGCGCGACGCGGCGGAGCTCGCGCTGGCAGCCGCGGATCAGGCTGCCGAGCACGCTGCGATCGTCCTCGGCTCGCTAGTCGGCGCGCCCGCCGCGGCTGACCTGCGGATCGCCGAGGTTACGGATCTGCCGCCGCAGCCCGGCGGTGAAATTGCGTCGAGCCCGGTCTTCCGCGCCGCCGAGCGCCAGCTCGAAGCTGCCCACAGTGCGGTCGCCGCGGCCGGCGCGGAACGCCTGCCGACGGTAAGGCTCGCGCTGACCTCGGGCTTCGAGGGGATCGATCCGCCGGCGACCTTCGACCGCCATCTGGGCGCTTCCTACGACGGCGCCATCTCGGTCCCGATCTTTGAGGGCGGGCTGATTCGGGCGCATATCGATGAAGCGCAGGCCGCACAGCATACGGCCTTGGCGGAACTGCGGCAGATCGAACTGGATTTGCGGCGGGATTTCGCGGACACGCTCGCGCGCTACCGCGGCGCGCGCGCACAGCTCGGCCTGCTCGGGCCTGCGCAAACCACGGCTGACGACGCCTTCGCGATTGCCTGGACCCGCTTCCTCGGCGGCGGCAACGTCACCCTGCTCGAGGTGCTCGACGCCTATCAGCAGGGCCAGAGCCTGCGCGTCGCGCGGCTCGACGACGAGTTCAGCCTGCGCGCGGCGGCCGCACAAGCGGCGCTGATCCTGGGAGCGGAGCGCTGATGACGCGCCGGCTCTGGCAGCGCCTGCCGCGGCTCGCGGCAGCGATGGTGATCGTGAGCCTCGTCAGTTGCAACCGCGAAGCCTCCGACCGCGCGGACGATAGCGCGGCCCCGATGGCGTCGGTCGTTTTGGCGGTAAGCGGCGTCCGCGCCGAGCTTGCGCCGATCCGCGCCGAGTTGAGTCTGCAGGGTACGACCGTCGCGCAGCGCCATCTGACGCTGCGCGCGCCGGCAGCCGGACGGGTTCTCGACTTTAATTTGAAGAGCGGCGATCGCGTACGTCGCGGCGCGGTCGTGGCGCACGTGATCAACCGTGAGATCGAAGCTGCGCAAAACGGCCTGGCGGTGGCGCGCACGATTGACCCGGGTGAAGCGCCGGCGCTGGCGGCGGCGCTTAAGCGGAATCTCGCTCCGGCCGCGATCGCGGTGACCGCGCCCGACGACGCCGTTGTCGCGCAGCCGCTGGTCAGCAGCGGCCAGATGGTCGCGGACCTCGATCCGCTCGCCGACTTGATCGATCCGCGCGGGGTTTATGTCGAGGCCGCGGTCCCGTTCGGCGACGTCGAGAGCGTGCGCCCCGGGATGACCGCGTCCGTGGTCTCACCGCTTCAGCCGCAAGTGCAACTTCCCGCGCGGGTCGCAGCTTTTTCTCCGAGTTTCGGCGCCGGTAGCGCGACGGCGCCGGTGAGAATCGAATTTGCCGGCCCCGATCGCATCGCGCAGGTGGGCGCGCCGGTAGCGGTTATCGTCACCACCGCCTACGTGCCAAATGCGATCGTGATTCCGGAGGCGGCGCTGTTCAGTGACGCTTCGACCCAATCCCGCTATTTGTTTGTCGCGGGCGCCGACGGCCGGGCTCATCGCCGCGTGGTGAAGATCGGGCTGCGCGCGGCCGACCGAGCTCAAATCGTGGACGGGCTTGCGGCGGGCGAAGTCGTCATCACCTCGGGCGGCTATGCGCTGTCCGACGGGCTGCGCGTGAAGGTCGCGATCGCCCAATCATGAGCCGCAGCAACCCGGCCCTGGCGTTATTTGCGGTCGTCGTCGCGTCAGTGATCGGCGCGCTGGCCGCGCACTCGATTCCGAGCGCTGTCTTTCCCGAGATTCAGTTCAATCGCGCGATGATCCTGGCCGACGCCGGCAACCTGCCCGCCGAGCAAATGCTGATTGCGGTCACGCGCCCGATCGAGGCTGCCGCGTACGGCGTCAGCGGGGTCAAACTGGTGCGCTCGACCACGACGCGCGGCGCCAGCGAAATCGATGTCAGCTTCGCCGAGAACAGCGACGCCGCGGCGACCTTCCAGTTGCTCAATGGCGCAGTCGGCGAGATTCGGGCGAGCCTGCCGGCCAACACCAGCGTCGATTCGCGTCTGCTGACCAGCGGCTCCTTCCCGATCGTCGATCTCAGTCTGAGTTCGCGGATCCGCGGTCCCGCGGAGTTGACCGATATCGCGCAGTACGATCTCGCGCCGAGCCTCCATCGAATCGACGGAGTCTATCGCGTCGAGCTGGTGGGGGGAAAACAGCGCGAGTACGTCGTGCGGCTCGACCCGGCGCGAATGCTGCAGCTCGGGATTACCGCCGCGGACGTCGCCGGCGGCCTCGCCCGCGCCAATGTGCTCGAGGGCGCGGGCCGCGTCGATGACGCTCATCGCGCGCTGCTGACCGTGGTGCGCAGCGACCTGCACGACGCCGATCAGATCGCCGCGATTCCAGTCGCGCCGGCCAACCATCAGCCGGTCTATGTCCGCGACCTCGCGCGCGTCGAACTCGGGATCGTCGAGGACTATGTGCGGACCAGCTCGGAAAACGGACCGGCGGTGCTGGTCGGCGTCTCGCGGCAAGCGAGCGGCAACACGGTCGAAATCTCGCGGCAGATCCACGCCCTGATCGGCCAATTTCGCGCCCGCTATCCGGACGTCGAGTTTTCGTTCTCGTACGACCAGGCGGGCCTGGTCACCGAGTCCTTCAACAGCGTTCGCGACGCGATCGCGCTGGGGCTCGCGCTGGCGGTCGTAGTGGTCTTCCTCTTCACCTGGAGCGTCCTCAACGCGCTGGTCGCGGCGGTTGTAGTGCCGGCGACGATCGCGATTACGTTCGCGGTCATGCGCGCGGCGGGCATGACCTTCAACCTGATGACGCTCGGCGGCCTCGCCGCCGGGATTGGGCTTTTTATCGACGATGCGATCGTGATGATCGAAGCGATCCATCGCGCGCACGCCCGGGGCGAGAGCGGGGAAGCGAGCGTCGCGGACGCACTCAAGGAGCTGACTCGTCCGCTGATCGCGTCAACCGCCACGGTGATAGTCGTGTTTGCGCCATTGATCTTCGTCTCCGGCGTGACCGGCGTCTTTTTCCGCGCGCTCGCGCTGACCCTGGGCGGCGGCCTGTTTATCTCGCTGATCCTCGCGATCTACTTCACCCCGGCGCTCGAATTGATCGTCGAGGTGATGCGGCGGCCGGCGCGCGCGCCGGGCCGCGCCTTCGCGCTCCTCACGCGGCTTTACGT
>JBOHWF010000160.1:0-14509 GCA_050736455.1 Binataceae bacterium (SeqCode)
ATCACGGACCGTTCGCGCGCGCGGTGAGCGAACCCGCACACACCTCCGAGGCCGGCTGGGTGACGGCGCGCCAGGTCGCGGCCGAGTTCGACGAGAACGCGGAAGCGATCGCGATTCTCAAGCAGGCGACTCCGGTCGGGATTTTCTTCCTGCTTGCTTACATGATTGTCGACGCCCGCGCGCATGTCGTGACCTCAGGTCTGATCGTGTCGCCTTACCACTGGTTCGCGCTGGTAACGGTGCTGCTCTTCTTCGGCCTGACCTGGCTGCCCGGGTTCCGCACTCACTGGCGCTTATGGGTGCTGCTCTGCTGTATCACGATGATTGCGCTGATGGTCCAGGTCGGCGCGGCCACGCACGACCCGGACACCGGCTACCTGACGATCGTGCTCTGTCCGTTCGCCGCCGCGGCATTTGTCGTCTGGGGAGGGCGCTGGCAGCTAATCCTCAACCTCGCGTGCCTGCTGATCTACACGGTCGCGGAATTGGCGGTGCCGGGCGGGTCGCGCTTCGAGATTCATCGCGCACTGGGGATGGTGGCGGCGCTGACGCTCGCGCAATTTACCGCGGTCTTCCTCGACCGTTATCGGCGCCGGCTCAAAGGGCAGCTTGGCCAGTTGGCGGCGGCCGCGGAGTTTCGCGAGACCCAGATCGCGACGATGACGCACGATATCCGCAATCCGCTGGCGACGCTGGTCGGCCTGATGACGCTGCTGGCCGAGAACGAGACCGGGGAGAAAGAACGAGCCAGGTTGCTGGCGCGGATGTCGTCAACCACCGTCTCGATGGATCTTATCGTCAAGAACCTGCTCGACCTCTACATGCTTGAGGAGCAGCACATGCGGCCCAACTGCCGCGTGATCGACGTCGACGCCGTGGTCAGTGAGACCGCCGAGCGTTACGCTTTCGAGGCCCGTCAGCGCGGGCTCAGATTTGCGATCGAGCCCGGCGGGGTGCATCAGGCGAAGCTCGATCCGCTGCACCTCGAGCGAATTGTTGCAAATCTGGTGACCAGCGCGGTACAGCGCACCGAAGCGGGCGCCGTCCGGATCCGAACCTCGCAGCCCGGTGAATGGATAGAAATCGAGGTCAGCGACTGCGGTCCGGCGACCGACGTCGCGCGCATCTTTGAACGGCCCGCGGCGGGCGAGGACGCCGCGCGCTCGACGGCGCTGGGCCGGTATATCGCGCGCGCGCTGGTCGAAGCGGACGGCGGGGTCATCCGGGCGCAAAGCGGCGAGGGCTGGGGCCTCAGCGTGATTGCGCGATTGCCGGCGGCCAGCCCGCCGACCTAATCTGACTTTGGCGCCGGCAGCATCGCGCGACGCTTGGGAGGCGCATTCAGCATGGACACGAAGCATCTATCCAAGTCCGCGGCCGTCCGCGCTCGGCTCAATCACCCGATTATCGATTCCGACGGCCATCAGGTCGAGCCCGGCCCAATCTTCGCCGACTACCTGAAGGAGGTCGGCGGCGCGGCGATGGTCGGGCGGTTCAAACAGGTCACGTACGATACCTCGTTTACGTTCGAGTGGCCGGAACTGACGGCGCTCGAGCGCCACGAGCAGCGCGCGATGCGGCCGACCTGGTGGGCAGTGCCGGCGCGCAATACGCGCGACCTCGCGACCGCAATGTTTCCCCGATTGTTCCATGAGCGGATGGAGGAGCTCGGTCTCGACCTCTCGGTGGTCTATCCGACCCTCGGCTTGCTCTTTATTCAGATCAGCGACGAGGAGGTCCGGCGCGCGGGATGCCGCGCGCTGAATCGGATGAAGCGCGAAATGTTCGCGGGACTCACGGACCGGCTGCTTCCGGTCGCGACTATCCCGATGCACACGCCGGCCGAGGCGATCGAGGAGCTCGAGTACGCGGTCGGCGAGCTCAAGCTGCGCGCGATCATGATGGCGAGCTACGTTCATCGGCCGATCAAGGCCGCGCTGCGGATCGCGCCGGAGGCGGCGCGTTACAGCCGCTGGATGGACACCTTCGGCCTCGACAGTGAATACGATTACGATCCGGTGTGGGCGAAATGCGTCGAGCTGGGCGTAGTTCCGACCTTCCATTCGGTCGGTTACGGCTGGGGCAGCCGCGCGACCCCCTCGAACTATCTCCACAACCATCTGGGAAATTTCGCGTCGAGCGCCGACGCGATCTGCCGCGGGCTGTTTCTGGGCGGCGTCCCGAAGCGTTTCCCGCAACTGAAATTCGCCTTCATGGAGGGCGGCGTCGCGTGGGCGCGAAATCTCTACTGCGATTTAGTCTCGCACTGGGAAAAGCGCAATCGTGAAGCAATCGAGAACTACAATCCGGCGCGCATTGACGCGAGCGAGTTCGCGCAACTGGCGGCGGGCTACGGCGGCGAATTCGCCGCCGGTCGCAGCGCGGAAATCCTCGCCGACAGCCAGCGCCGGATGCAACGCGGCGAGGATCCAGCGTTGCTCGACGAATGGGCGCCGAGCGGAATCACGCGGCCGGAGGAAATTCGCGACATCTTTACGCGACAATTCTATTTCGGTTGCGAGGGCGACGATCCACTGAACACGCTGGCGTTCGACTCGAGGGGCTCGCCCTTCAACGCGAAGCTTCATGCCCTCTATGGCTCGGACCTCGGCCACTGGGATGTCCCCGACATGGCCGAGGCGGCGGAGGAAGCCTACGAGCTGGTCGAGCGCGGCGTGCTGGATGAGGCGGCGTTTCGCGCGATGGTCTTCGGCAACGCGGTCGAGTTCTGGAAGTCCGGAAATCCCGACTTCTTCAAGGGCACCGCAGTCGAAGCGGCCGCGCGCTAGCGTTCCACCGGCGAGGGCTCAGTCTCTCATGTGAGTGAAAACGCGCTCAAAGACCTTGAGCGCGGCTTGATCGTAGAGCACGAACTCGATGCGCTCGAGCGTTGTCGCGCCACGCAGGTGATCGCGCACCTCGGCGAGCATCACTCCGGCACAGCGGTCGAGCGGAAATCCGGCGATACCCGTGGCGATTGCGGGAAAGGCGATCGTGCGGAGCCGGTTTTCGGTTGCGCGCAGGAGCGCATTGCGCGTGGCCTCGCGCAAGCTCTGTTCGGTGGCGCTTCCGCCGAGCCGCATGCTGGCCGCGTGAATCACATGCTTCGCCGCGAGACGGCCCGCACCGGTGATCGCGGCTTCGCCGATCGGCACCGGACCAATACGATCGCACTCTGCCTGAATCGCCGGGCCGCCCTTGGCTCGAATCGCGCCGGCGACGCCGCCACCGAGGATCAAATCGTTGTTGGCGGCGTTGACGATCGCGTCAACGCCGGCCTCGGTCAAGTCGCCCAGACGGATCGTCACGCGCATGCGCCAGTCGGAGTTCATTGCTGGCGCGAGTCAGCGGCCGCAGTCAGTTCAAAGACCGGATAACGGCTGGCCAGCTCCGCGAACGCATCAGCAGGAGAACCGGCAGGGAGCGGGAAAAACCTCTGCACTGTGAGCTTGAAACGATCCAGATAGCGTTTAAGGATTTCGGGCTTCTCGGCGTCGGGCAATGATCGGACGGTGAACATCCGCCGCGAGCAGCCTTTTTTCAGCGACACTTCGCCGCTGGCCTGGGCGTTACGCGCCCACTGCGTGCGCCCGCGCGGACAGACCAGGAAGCGCCGATCGCCCATTTCAACCAGATCAATCGGCGCCGAATAGAGGCGGCCGGTTTTGCGTCCGCGCACCTGCACCAGATAGTTATGCGGCAGCGCGAGACCGAGCCTGATCAATCCGCCGAGCACCCGATTGAAGGCGCGCTCGAACGAGCTGGGCCGGACGAAGACTTGCTCTGTGGTAGTCGTCATGGATCGATCAGCACCCCGGGGTTGAGGATCGCGTTGGGATCGAGCGTGCGCTTGGCCGCTCGCAGAGCCGCAGCGAAGAGATCGGGACGCTGGCGATCGTACCACGGCCGATGATCGCGCCCGACCGAATGATGATGCGTGATGGTGCCGCCAAGGCTGATCAAGGTATCCGACACGACCTGCTTGATTTCGTCCCATTGCTCGAGCTCGGTGCCGCGCTTGCCGGGCGCGAGAATCGTGTAGTACGGGGCGGGACCGTCGGGGTAGGCGTGAGTGAAGCGCACCGACACGGCGCCCTGGCCGCAAACTCGCGCAACGGCGTCGCGCGCACTGTCCATCAGGCGCGCGTGAAACTCTTCGAAACGGTCCCAGGTGATTGCGGTCTCGAAGGTTTCGGAGACCATGCCCATCGCGACCACGGCGTCGCGGAGATAGGGGGCTTTGAGAAAGGCGTTGCGCCAGGCGCCGGCGGCGCCTTCATGCGTGGCCACGGCGTCCGTCCGCGTGGCCGCGGCGTCGTCGGGAATCTGGCCGCCGAAATCGGCGCAGCATTCGAGCGCGCGCTTCATCCATGAATCGAGCGGATGGTCCGCGGATTCGAAGGCGAGGACCAGCACCGCGGCTTCGCCCTGATTCGCGCCGGCGTTGGCCGCTTCGCCGGGATCGAGCAGGCGGCAATTCGCCGGATAGATACCGGCCTGTGAAATCGCGCGCACGGCTTTCGCGCCGGTCAGAAAATCCGGAAACGCGATCGACGCGCCCGCACGGAATTTTGGCCGATCCTGCAGGCGCATCCAGGCCTCGGTGATGACGCCGAGCGTGCCTTCGGAACCGATTAGCATGCGGTCGGGGCTGGGCCCAGCGCCAGAACCCGGCAGACGGCGCGATTCGATTAGGCCAGCCGGGGTCACGGCGCGGACCGACTCGACGAAGTCGTCGATATGTGTGTAGAGCGTGGCGTAGTGGCCGCCAGAGCGGGTCGCGATCCAGCCACCGAGTGACGAGAACTCGAACGATTGTGGAAAGTGGCGGAGCGTCAGGCCATGCGGACGTAACTGATCCTCGAGGGCCGGGCCGAAGACGCCGCCCTGGATGCGCGCCGCGCGCGACGTGCGATCGACTTCGAGCACGCGATCGAGCCTGCCCAGGTCGATCGAAATCGCGCCGCGATAGTCGCCGCCGCTCGGCGGCTCGACGCCGCCGGTCACGCTCGAGCCGCCGCCATACGGCGACGCGGCGACTCGCGCTGAGTCGCACCACTCGAGCAGGCGGACAATGTCGCGCTCGTCGCGTGGATAGGCGACGAAATCGAACGGGTTGGGATAGTCGCGCCGGAAGGCCCGCACAATGTCGCGATAGCTGCGGCCGTAGCTATGCTCGGCGCGGGCGTGCGGGTCGAAGGAGCAAAGCGGCGCAAGCGCATCGGGGGGCCTTACACGCGGCGCGCGCAACCTGAGCTCGGCCGCAGTCGGCGCCGGGGTAATCTTCAGTTCCGCGAGCCCGAAGCGCTGGGCCATCCGCTCGGCCATGTGCTTCTGTTGCGCGGCATTAGGCCCCTGATCCTCATAGCCCCATCCATAAAACTTGCGCCTGCGCTCCGCCATTCTATTGGCTCCTAGGGCCGAGTTAGATTTGATTTTGCTCCGACGGGACAGATGGCAGCAAGCCGAACGTGCTTGCACGGCCTCGCGCGACATCTGGATTGATTGCTGCGATTGGGTGGCCCATCTAGACAAGCCGCGCGAGACCGGCCTCAAGCTCGCGCAGGTTACCCGATGGCAGCAGCAGATCGACGGCCTTACGATAGCTCTCGATCGCGCTGTCACCAGTTCCCCAGCCTTCCACAGCCTCGGGGTTGAGCCAAATGGTCGAACGGCAGCGCCGCGCGATATCGCGCAGAAGGTCCGCTCGCGCCGGCCGCCGGTTGTTGCGGCCGTCGCCCATGATTACCAGTACGGTGGCGCCGGTAAGCAAGCTCGCATGATGATCGCGCAGTTCGCCAAAGACCCGGCCAAAGTCGGAGCGGGCGTACAGATCGAGCGTCGGTGTCATCACCAGATGGCCAGCCTCGAAATCCGCAGCCGCGAGACGATCGACGAATACGAAAGCATGCATCCGGCGGAAGCATCGGCGCGCACCTGCGATCAGCTCGAGCATCAAAGTGGAGGCGTAATGCACCGAGCCGGAAAGGTCGGCGAGCAGAAGGAGATCGATATGCCGCGGCCGGCGCGAGCGAAAACGCCGATCGATTAGCGCGCCGCCATGCTGGATCGCGGCGCGGATCGTACGGCGAAAATCTATGCGGCCGCGTTGCGCAAAACGCAGCCGGCGGCCGAGGCGCACGCGCAGCCGGCGCTGCAGCAAGGCCAGAACGTCGCGGGCAGTGGCGTAGTCCACAGTGGAGTAGTGGGCGAAGGGCAATCGCTGGAGCGCGTCAGCGTGGGGCGGCGCGTTACCCCCACGGGCATCCGCTGATGCCGCCGCGCCCGCCCGAGCGGCTCGCTCACCGCTCCCCTCGGAATCGTCGCGCGGCTGCTGCTCGGTTCGCTTTTGCGAACTCTGCTCCGAGCTGTCTAAGGCAATGGCATCGAGACGCGAACGGCTCGGCGACGCGGATCGCGCGGTCGGCAGTTCAGGGCTAGTGTGTGGCCTGAGTGAGGTCGCGCCCTCGGCACGCCCGCTGCCAGCGCCAAACACCCCTACGTGCGCCGCACGGCTTTGGCGAGGCATGCCCGGCTTTTGGCCGGGCCCATCAAAATAGGTTGTAAACAGAGTCTCAAACGACGAGTTGCCGGCTTCGTCCTTGATCAACGTCGCGCGCAGCGCCTCGCGCAGCCGCGTACGCGCCAACCCGCCAGCGCTGACCGCGCGCATCGCATCGAGCGACTCTGCCACCGAGATTCGTACGCCGTCCGCGCGCAACGCAGCGATAAATTCGAGAATCCGATCGCCGAACGGTTGGCTCATCGGCGACGCAAATTAACGGCCACGGCCGAGCAGCCCCGCGAGCTTGCTCTCGACGCGCGTGCGGTCGTCATCGTGCTTGAGCAAAAGGCCGAGGGTCGAGCGGACCGCCGGCGTGTCGAGTTCGCGGACGCCGAGACGGACGAGCGCGCGGGTCCAATCGAGAGTTTCGGCAATCGATGGCGATTTTTTCAAGTCGAGTTTACGCAGGGCGTTGACCAGTCGCGCGGCGGCGATCGCGATCTGTTCGGGCAGGTCTGGGACTTTCAGGCGGATGATCTCCCGTTCCTGCTCAATTCCGGGAAAATCGATGAAGAGATGCAAACAGCGGCGGCGCAAGGCGTCTGACAGTTCGCGCGCGCGATTCGAGGTCAGCACCACGACCGGCCGCTCCTGCGCGCGCAAGGTTCCGAGTTCTGGAACGCTTACCTGGAAGTCCGAGAGCGCCTCGAGCAAAAAAGCCTCGAATTCCTCGTCGGCCTTATCGATCTCGTCCACCAGCAGCACGACTCGTCGCGGCGCGAGGATGGCCTTCAGCAAGGGTCTTTCGAGCAGATAGTCGCGTGAAAAGAGCTGCTCCGACAGCGCCTCCCAGCGCAACCCTTCGTGCTCGCCGGCCTGCAGCCGCAGCAACTGTTTCTGGTAGTTCCATTCGTAGAGCGCGTGCGCCTCGTCGAGTCCTTCATAGCACTGCAGGCGAATCAGTTCGGTCTCGAGCATCGCGGCGAGCACTTTGGCGACTTCGGTCTTGCCCGCGCCGGCTGGACCCTCGATCAGCAGCGGCTGTTCGAGCGCGAGCGCGAGAAAGATTGCCGTCGCGGCGCGCTCATTCGTAATGTAGCGCGCGCGACGCAGCCCTTCAGTGACGAACTCCGCGGTGATCTCCATGCGATCGAGCATCGTCGGGACTCCGGGCACAGTCAATCGAGCGCAACAGGCGAAGCAGGCGCGCGAGGCGGGTGAAGTGCGACGCGTACGCTCGCCTCGAGCAGGCGCCGCGGTTGACGTAGGCCGGATGGTACATTGGATAGAAGTTGATGCCATCCGCGCGGATCGGCTGCGGCCGGCGGGGATTGAACGGCGCGGCGCGCCCGACCAGCTCGCGCCATGCGACCCGTCCGAGGCAGACGACGATGGCGGGGCGCACCAGCGCGAGCTCCGCTTCGAGATGAGTCCGGCAATTCGCGATCTCGCGGCGATCCGGATCGCGGTTACGCCCGCGCGTGTCGCGCGGATTGCAACGGACCAGGTTCGTAATGAAAACGCCGTCCAGACGGGCGCGGCGAATCATGCGGCGCAGCAGATCACCGGAGCGATCGCCGCTGAAGGGGAGCCCGGTGCGGTCACCACCGAGACGCCCCGGCGCCAGTCCGACAAAGGCTACCGTCGCGGGCGCCGCACCATCGCCGGGCACCACCCGCGAGCGCGATCGCACCAATGCCGGGCAGCGCCTGCAGCCGCGCATCACGGCCTGCAACACGGTCAATTCGGCCGCAGCGGGCCTCAGTCCCACATCAGGCCGCCATCGACGTTGAAGGATTGGCCGGTAATGTTGTCGGCCTCGGCGGAGGCGAGAAAGCAGGCCATGTTGGCGATGTCGTCAGGCGAATTCGCGCGGCCCAGCGGAATTTGCGCGTCCATCCGGCGCTGCGCCTCTTCGACCGTCGTGCCGCGCTTGGTGACGATCTCGTTTTGAATCGTTTCGTACATATGCGTTCGCGTGGCGCCCGGACAGATCGAATTGACATTGATGTTATGCCGCGCGAGTTGCGCCGCGCCGACGCGCGTCATCGCGATTACCGCGCCCTTGGTGCCCGCGTACGCGATATTCGAGGTGCCGCGAAAGCCCTTGCCCGCGATCGAGGCGATATTGACGATCTTGCCGGACCGTTGCTTGACCATCTCGCGCGCGGTCCGCTGCATGCAGAAGAAGAGGCCGCGCGCGTTGATCGAATGCATCCAATCCCAGTCGGCCTCGGTCACCTCGAAAAATCCGAGGCTCTTGGTGACCCCGGCGTTGTTGACCAGGATATCGACGTGGCCGTACTGCGCGACAGTCTTGTCGACCAGCGCGTTGATGTCCGCGACGCGGCTCATATCAGTCATTACTAGGAGACCACGGCGCCCGATGGCCTCGAAAGTTTCATGCGCACTCGTCTCATCAATTTCCGCGACGACGACCCGCGCGCCTTCGCGAGCAAAGCGCCGCGCGATCGCGCCGCCCATCCCGCGTCCCGCTCCGGTTACGATTGCAATTTTGTCCTCGAGTCTCATCGGTGTGAGTCTCCTACTTCGTCTGGCCTAAGCGTTAAGTAGCAGCCGGCGAAAAAAAAGCAATTTAGCGTCGAAGTCGCCACCTACGTTGCGTGACGCATGTTAGACTCGCATGCTCGAGCATGGATCCCGACGCCTTGAATCCGACCGCTAATCAGAAATTGTCATCTGCTGAGATGCGCGCCCGCGTAGTGATAGTCGGTGCCGCCGGCGCGGTCGAGCAACTTACCTATTTTGTGCCGTCGGCGCTGGCCGAGGGTCTAACCGCAGGCAGCCGCGTGCTCGTGCCGATGCGCACGCGGCGGGTTACGGGGGTCGTGCTCGAGGTCGGCGAAAATCTGGACGCGGGCGGCGTCACGCCTCGCGCCGTACTCGAGTTGCTCGACGCGCGGCCGTTGTTTGATCGCCCGCATCTCGAGCTGATCAGCTTTATGGCGACCTACTACATGGCGTCGCTGGCCGAGGCCTATCGCGGCGTGATTCCTGCGACCGCTCGGGTTGAATCGCAACGCCGTTTTCACGCTGCCGCGGCACCTTCGCCGCTCGCCGCCGCGGCCTTTACCTCGCTCGAACGCACGCTCCTCGCCGCGCTGACGAAGCGCGGTATGACTATTCGCCAACTGCAACGGCTGGGTGAAGCGAGGGCGGTCGAAACCGCCTTGAACCGCTTGCTCGCCGACGGCTTTGCCGAGGCGCGCGACGGCGCACGCGGCCGCCATCGTGAGAGGGAGCCAAAGTCGGTGAGGTTGGTCAACGATTGCGCCAGACTGAAGCTGCGCGGAGTCAAACAGCGCGCGATTATCGGGCATTTGCGGGCGGCAGGCGCCGAAGGTCTTTCACTCGAGCGTGTCGAAAGCGCGGTCGCCAACTCGAAACCGGTCCTGCGCAGCCTGGTCCAGCGCGGCATCGTCGAGTTACTTGCGGGCGACGTTCGCGAACTTCACGACGAGGACGTAGCCGCGGCGCCCAGGCCCTACGAGGCGACGTTGGAGCAAGCCGCCGTGATCGCAGAGATCACTCCAGCGATCCGTGAGCGTCGCTTTGAGACTTTTCTGCTATGGGGCATCACGGGCAGCGGCAAAACCGAGGTTTACGTGCGGCTCGCCGCCGAGGCGCTGGCTGCGGGACGGCAAGTGATCGTGCTGGTGCCGGAAATCGCGCTGGCGGATCAGGTTGTGCAAGCCTTTCGCGCCCGCTTCGGCGCGCTGGCCGCGGTGCTCCATAGCGCGCAGAACGTCACTGAACGATGGTCGGGCTGGATGGCCGCGCTGAGTGGCGCGACCCGCGTGATCATCGGTCCGCGCTCGGCCATTTTTGCCCCGCTGCACGACGCCGGGCTGATCGTCGTCGACGAGGAGCACGACCCGTCCTACAAGCAGGAGGAGGGTATCCGTTATCACGCACGCGACCTCGCGGTGACGCTCGGGCGCCTAAGCGGATGCCCGGTGGTGCTGGGTTCAGCGACGCCTTCAGCGGAGTCCTACGCCAACGCACGGCGTGGCCGCTACAAGATGACGCGGCTGAGCGCGCGCGTCGCTGGCCGCGAACTGCCGGCGGTCGAGTTGATCGATTTGCGGCAAGATCCGCCTGCGCCCAGCGCGCAGGCGAGCTCGGCTATAGAGCGGGCCAGCGAGGCCGCGCCAGTCCCCCTTTCGCCGATCCTGATCGAAGCCCTGCGCGGCAATCTGACCACCGGCGGACAGAGCGTCGTATTCCTGAATCGTCGCGGTTATCACAATTTCCTGCAATGTCATTTGTGCGGCAACGTGGTTGCGTGCGCCAATTGCAGCGTCAGCATGACGTTTCATCTGCGCGACCGCACCCTGCGATGCCATTACTGCGGCGCGCATGCGGCGGCGCCGGAGAAGTGTCCGGCATGCGACGGATGGGGACTCGAGGGGCAGGGCTTCGGCACCGAACGGTTGACCCAGGCGATCGCGGAGCTTTTGCCAGCGGCGCGGATCGAACGGATGGACAGTGACGCAAGCGGGCGGCGGGGCGCACGCGCGGCGATCGTCGAGGCACTGCGGCGCGGCGCGATCGATATCGTCGTCGGCACCCAGATGATCACCAAAGGTTTCGATTTTCCCGGCGTGACGCTGGTCGGCGTGGTGCTCGCGGATTTGACGCTGAACCTGCCGGATTTTCGTTCGGCCGAACGAACCTTCCAGCTTCTGACTCAGGTTGCGGGCCGCGCCGGACGCGGCGACAAGTCCGGCCGCGTCCTCATCCAGACTTATGCGCCGCATCACTACAGCGTGCGCGCGGCGCGCGATCAGGATTACACCCGCTTCATGCGCCGCGAGCTCGAGTTGCGGCGGGAACTGGCTTATCCGCCGTTCGGGCGGATGGCGCTGGTGCGCATCGAAGGTCCGGCGGCAGCGCGCGTCAGCGCGGTCGCGACTAGAGTCGCGACGCTTCTCGGCCGCGCGGCGCCGCCTGACACGCTAAGGATCCTGGGTCCGGCGCCCGCGCCGATCGAACGCATCAAACAGCGCTTTCGCTGGCAGGTGGTGGTGAAATCCTCGCGACTCGATCAGATGCGCCGCGCGCTCGCGGCGACGCGCGCGCAGGTTGCCGGCGAAGTCGTTCGTGCTGGTGTGCGCGTCGCGATCGATCTCGATCCGGTGAACATGATGTAGCCGGTTGCCGAAGCTCGCCTGAACGCCCGCGATACTGTTAGCATCGCGGCGGGCCACACAGGTCCTCGGAGATTGGATTTGGCGCTCGCGCTTCCTGCACCGAACGAAACCGTAGACCTGGCGATGGACGACGGGGCAATCATTCGCCTGCGCCGGCATGGCAATCCCGCCGGTCCGCGACTCGCGTTGAGCCACGGCAACGGACTTGCGATCGACGGCTATTACTCGTTTTGGCGCTTGCTGCAGGATCGCTACGATCTGATCCTTTTCGACTTCCGCAATCACGGCCAGAACCCATGCCACAAGCTCGAGAATCATAACTGGCCGCGGTTCGTCCGCGACCTCGAGCAGATCTACGCCGCGATCCAGGATCGTTTTGGCGTCAAGCGGACGGTCGCGGTTTTTCATTCGCTCTCGGCGGTGGCCGCGACAATGCAAGCACAGCAGTTCGGCGCGCGCTGGGATCCGTTGGTCTTGTTCGATCCGCCGTATTATCCGCCCGAGGGTCATTGGCTGCGCTCGATTCAATTCAGCAACGAGGAGGAGATTGCCGATCGCGCTGAAAAACGCACTCTGAGCTACGCCGACCCAATGGAGTTGGCGGCCAGTTTCGCGCGCCGCATGACACGCTGGCAGCCCGAGGCCTATGAGCTGATGGCGCGCGCGACGCTGCGCTGGGCCCCGGCCGCCAATCAATGGCTCCTGGCCTGCCCGCGCGAGTTCGAGGCGAAGGTCTTCCGCACCAATCGCAATACGACGGTCTGGACCGGCCTCGCTCACATGCCGGTCGCGGTCAAGCTCATCTGCGGCGACCCCGACGCGGAGGACTCGATGCCGCCGGCGCGTCTCGGACGCGCGGTTGCGGCGGAGTCGAGCGTCGCGTATGAAGCGATCCCCGAAACGACGCACTTCCTCCAGATCGAGAAACCGCGCGAGTGCGTCCGTGCGATGGAGAGTTTTCTTCACGCGCAGGGCGTCGTCGAATGAATCAGTAGGTGCGTGGCCGCACGTCCAATAATTGAAGTCACCGGACTGCGCGTCGAGCGCGACGCGCTAATCCTCGACGGGCTGGACTGGACGGTCCGCCGCGGCGAGCACTGGGTGATCCTGGGCGCCAACGGCTCGGGCAAAACCTCACTGCTCAGCACTTTGACCGGCTACATGCCGCTCACCGCCGGATCGATCGCGGTGCTGGGCGAGATCTATGGACGGAGCGATTGGCGCGAGCTGCGCAAGCGCGTCGGCCTCGTCAGTTCGAGCGTCCATCAGCTTATGGCGGGTCATGAGAACGCGCTCGATACGATTATCGGCGGGCGCCACGCGATGATCGGGATGTGGGGCGAGGTCGCCGTCGTCGAGCGCACGCAAGCAGAAAAGATCCTGCAGCAGATCGAAGCGGCCGCGATCCGCGAGCGGCCCTGGCGCGTGCTCTCGCAAGGCGAGCGGCAGCGTGTCCTGATCGGCCGCGCGCTGATGGCGCGGCCGCAATTGCTGATTCTGGACGAGCCGTGCGCAGGCCTTGACCCGGCCGCGCGCGAGCATTTCGTCCAGTTCCTTGAACGGCTGGCACGGCGGCCCGGCGCGCCGACTCTCGTGCTGGTTACGCATCACGTCGAAGAGATCATGCCCGCCTTCTCTCATGTCCTGGTGCTGAAGGGTGGCCGCGTGCTGGCGTGCGGGCTCAAGACCGCAGTACTGACTTCGGCGACCTTGTCGCGCGCCTTTGACGCGACCGTCAGATTGCGGCGCAATCGCGGCCGCTACGCCCTCGCCGTCAGCCCGAGCGCGGACGTGGTGATCTGATTTCGGCACTTTGTTAGTTTGGAGCAAGTCCGCGAATTCTGATGGCCTTGCTCAAGATTCATAAATTCCCCGACGTGGCGCTGAAGCTCGCCGCGGATGCGGTCGAGAATATCGACGGCAGCGTCAATGGCTTCGTCGAGAGCATGGTGCAGACGATGTATGCAGCGCCCGGAGTGGGACTGGCGGCGACCCAGGTGGGCGATGCGCGGCGCATCATCGTACTCGATACCGACCACGAGCATCTGGGCAAGCATCTGCTTAAGCTGATCAATCCGGAAATCGTCGAACGTGACGGCTCGATGGTCTGGGAGGAAGGCTGTCTCTCCGTGGTCGATTACACCGCCGAGGTCAAGCGTGCCGCGCGGGTCCTGGTGCGGGCGTGGACGCCCGAGCAGCAGCAGATTGAAATCGAGGCGGAAGAGCTGCTGGCGGTTGCGCTGCAGCACGAGATCGATCATCTCGACGGCAAGCTCTTCATCGATCGTATCAGTCGGATCAAGCGCGATCTCTATCGGCGTAAACGCGCGAAAATGATCAAAGAGGGCAGAGCGGATGACAAATCCGACGGCAAACCCTCCCGCGCACTTATCTGACGCTGCCACGCCGTTGCGCATCGTCTTTATGGGGACGCCGGCGCTGGCCGCGCGGATCCTCGAACGGTTGATCGCAGCACAAGGCCGGGAATTCACGGTCGTGGGCGTTGTGACGCGGCCCGACCAGCCGCGCAAACGCGGACTTAAGCTCGAACCATCCGAAGTCGGCGCGGTCGCTTCCCATTACGGGTTGGCGACGCTCAAGCCCTCGAAGATTCGGACGGCGGAATTTCTCGCGCAGCTCGAGGCCTTCGCGCCCGATCTGATCGTCGTCGCGGCCTACGGCCGAATCCTGCCCAACGCCGTCCTCGCCGCGCCGCGCCTGATGCCGATCAATGTGCACGCCTCGCTGCTGCCGCGTCATCGCGGCGCCGCGCCGATCGAGGGTGCGATCCTGGCGGGCGATCGCGAAAGCGGCGTGACTATCATGCGGA
>JBOHWF010000161.1:0-24080 GCA_050736455.1 Binataceae bacterium (SeqCode)
CCCATCAGCTTGTCGACGACCCCGCCGGTGCGCAGAATCGCCTCGGTCATAACCGACATGTAGGTATTCAGCATCGCGACCAACGGCTCGGGCTCGAGCCGTTCCGCGCGCTCCGTGAAGCCGACGATATCCGAGAACAGCACGCTCAGATGACGCCGCTGCCCGCCGAGCTTGAGGCCCTCGGGATCGTTGACGACCGAGGCCAGTACCTCCGGATGCAGATACAGCTCGAAGGCGGAACGCAGATAGCGTTTCTCGCGCCCCTCGTCGTGGTAGCGGTAGCTGATCGCGGCGAGGTAGCTCAGGATAATCGCGGAGAGCGGAAAGACCACGCCGAGCAATGCGCCGCTCGCGTCGAAGCGCCAGATGACGTAGGCGACATAGCCGCCCGCCAGCATGATCATCAGCATCAGGCTGGCGCTCGCGCTGATGAACGCCGCAGCAATTCCGACGCCGACGCCGAGAACCCAGCCGATCCACTTTTCTTCGCCGCGCTGGTTGACCGACTGATGGATGAAGTCGCCCTCAAGCACGTTGTCCGCGGCCGTGGCCTGCAATTCGACGCCCGGATAATCCGAGCCCACCGGCGTGACGAAACGGTCACCGAGGGCGTGGGCGGTCACACCGACGAACACGATCTTCCCGCGCAGGGCGTCGGCCGGAATTTTGCCCTCGAGAATATCCGCGATCGAGTAGCGCGGAATTATCCCGGCGGCGCCGCGATAATGAATCATCATGCGGCCGGTCTCATCGACCGGGATCTCGCGATCGGCTAAAGCGACGGCGGCCACCCCGCCCGGTCCAAGGTCCAGCGTCAACGGCGGATCGCCGAGCCAGGCGCGAGCCGCGGCGAGAAAAAGCGGCGCGCGATAGCGGCCGTCGAAGAAAACTACCGTCGGATACGAGCGCGCCTTGCCGTCCTCTACGTCCTCGTCGATATCGACGTAGCCAGCGCCGCGCGCCGCGCGATTCAGGGTGGGTTCCGGCGCCACGCTGCCATAGGCGACCATCGGCGCCGGGATCGCTCCCCGATGTACGCGCACCAGGTTGTAGGCGACGGGCGCAGGCGCGAACGAGACGATCCGCGTCGGGGGCGATACGCCCGTGGGTCCATGTCTGCTGAGATGCGGATTGAAAGAATACCCGAGAAAAACCGTGCCGGCGCTGCGCAGCGCGTCCGCGAAGGTCCCGTCCCCGCCCGGCCCGATCAGTTCGGCCACGCGCTGGGCGCTCTCGCCGCCGGCTCGCAAGTGGGCGGCGATCAGCTGACTCTGGACGTCCGCCGGGTCACGCTCGCTGAAAAACATGTCGAAGGCGACGACCTTCGCGCCGGCGGCCGCGAGCGTATCGACCAGCCTCGCTTCGACCGTGCGCGGCCACGGAAAGCGTCCCAGCAGCGCGATACTCTTGTCGTCGACCGCTGCAATCACGACGTTGCCGCTCGGCCGCGGCGGCGTGTGCAGCCTGTACACCATAAAGTCGGTGACCGCAGGCTCGATCTGCGCGAGCGGACCGGCGACCCGGCTGCCGAAGAAAGTATTGCGATCGAGCAACGCCGCAACCGCGATCGCGGCGAAGGCCCATGCGATCGTCTTGACGGCGCGCCAGCGCTGCTTTGCCCCCAACTTCATCGTTTGGCCGTCATTAGTCTATTGGGCGACCCGGGCAGCCGCTATTCTCTCAATTTCGCACATTTTGCGTTATACACTAGGCGGAACGAGACCTTGCGAGTGAAGCCGCGCAAAGGAGCGCCGGTGGAGCGCAGCGGAACGGGCAAACGAGTCTGCGAGTTGCGTTCAGACTAGTCAGGCGCGGCTGTTCTCTGGCCGCGCCTCGCGGACTCGGCCGCCCCCTGGACGTGCGCACAGCGAGAGGAGCGAGCGAATCAAAAGATGAAGAGGCTTGGTCAATGTTGAATCCCTGGATCGAAGCATGGCAACTGCGGGAGTTGGTCCTCGACAAGAAGATACGTCCGCGCGAGGTCGCCGAATTTTTTCTCGCGCGCGTCGAGCGCCTCAATCGGACGTGCGGCGCCTTTATGACCGTCACCGCCGACCGCGCACTCGAGGATGCCGCCCGCCTCGAGCGTTTGGGCGGCGACGCGCGCGCGATATTGCCACTCCTCGGCGTGGCCTACTCGTTGAAGGACCTGACGTGGACCAAAGGCATCCGCACGACCCTTGGCTCGCGCAACTATGAGAATTTCATCCCGCCGGCCGACCAGGAGTACGCCGCGCGAATTATGGCCGCCGGTGGAATTTTACTGGGCAAGACCACAACGCCCGAGTTTGGTGGTAAGCCGACGACGGAAGGCGGGCTTTGTCCACCGGCGCGAAATCCGTGGAAGCTCACGCACACGGCCGGCGGCTCCAGCGGCGGCGCGGCGGTCGCGGTCGCGATGGGCCTCGGCCCGATCGCGGAAGGCAGCGACGGTGGTGGCTCGATTCGGATTCCGGCCGCTTGCTGCGGACTCGTCGGTCTCAAGCCGTCGCGCGGGCGGATCTCCTTCGCGCCGGTAATGGGCGAAGCCTGGGCCGGCTTCGCCACCAACGGACCAATTGCGCGTTCGGTTCGCGACGCCGCGATACTCCTGGACGTGATGGCGGGACCCGCCGACGGCGACCCCTACTGGGCGCCGCCACCACGTCATCGCTTTGTTGACGCGACCAACTTGCGACCGCGCCAATTGCGCCTCGCCGCGATCGCGGAAAGTACGGTAGGTCTCGTCGATCCGGAGGTGCGGACGGCGTTCGACTCCGCCTGCGACGTCTTTCGCGCGATGGGACATAAGATCGAGTTTCTCAAGCTCGACCCGGCTCAGCGACTGATCGAGACCGCACAGAAGCTGATTTATGCGGGGCTCGGTTCGGTGCCAGTGAGTGACGCTGAGGCGATGGATCCGGCGGTGCGCTCCTCGTGGAAAAGGGGACAATTGATGACTGCCGCAGACTACATCACGACCGTCAGCGTGATGCACAACGTTTCCCGTGAGATCGTCTGCGAACTGATTCCCTACGACGCGCTCCTCACGCCGACCCTGACCCGGCCGGCAATGGAATTAGGGACGCTTTACTCAAACCCGGAGCATACGTTTGAGGAAGTTTTCTCGTGGCTGCCCTTCACTTTTCCGTTCAACGCGACCGGGCAGCCGGCGATCTCGCTCCCTAACGGTTTCACGCGGGCCGGCCTCCCGATCGGGCTTCAGATCGTTGGACGGCCGGCGGATGAGATCGGGATCATTGCGCTGGCGGCGGCCTTCGAGGAGGCGCGGCCGTGGCCCGAGCATCCGCCGAGCGCAGACTGACGCTTTACGCGAGTCCCTGCGCCGCCATCAGCTCGCGCACGCCCTCTTCGGTGGCGATCTCCGGCTCCCATCCGAGGATCGCGCGGGCCTGCGAGATATCCGCAAGCGTATCGCGCGCGTCCGCCGGACGGCGTTCGAGATGCGTCACCGGCCCGCCAATCAATGCCGCGATCGCCCCGACGCTCAGATTGCGCCCGCGTCCGATGTTGAGCGCGCGGCCGTCGGCGATCGCGCAATCCATCGCGAGGAGATTCGCCCGCACGACGTCGCGCACATGCGTGAAATCGCGGGTCTGACTCCCGTCGCCGTGAATCGTCAGCGGCTGGCGGCGCGCGTGCTGCTCGAGGAAAACGCCGATCACCGTGACGTAGGCCCCGGCCGTCGCCATCCGCGGACCATAGACATTGAAATAGCGCAGCGTCAGCGTTTCGATCCCATAGAGGCGATGAAACATCCGCGCATATTGCTCGCCGGTCAGCTTTTGCAGGGCGTAAGGATTGAGCGGGTTCGGCGGCATCGATTCGCGCAGGGGAATGGCGGGCTGGTCGCCATACACCGCCGAGGATCCTGAATAGACCACGCGCCGTACCCCGGCCGCGCGCGCAGCCATCAGCACGTTGAGCGTGCCGACCACATTGGTCAGATGCGCCTCGAGCGGATGCGCGATCGAGAACATGATCCGCGGCCGCGCGGCGACGTGAAATACGGTATCTACATCGGCGAAGGCCTCACGAATCGCCGCGCCGTCGCGAATATCCGCCTCGAGCAACTCGGCCGCTGGATGGAGATAATCGCGCCGGCCGGTCGCAAAGTTGTCGAGCACGCGCACGCGGATCCCGCGCGCCACCAAGGCGTCGGTGATGTGGGATCCGATGAAGCCGGCGCCACCGGTCACCAGCACCAGACGTACGACGTCTTGCGAGTTCGACTCACTCATCGAGGCGATGTTATCCGCTGAGATGAAAAAAGGCGATTTTAAGGTTGCGACGAAGCCTGATCGGCAATAAAATTGAGAAGTAATCGTTGAGCGAACCTTCCTTGATCAGCCTGAGAACTCTGGGGGCGAACCGGATTCGACGGGGATATGAGGATTATGGTCGCACGCCGGGGTACTGTTGGCCCGTAAAACAAACAGACTGCGAAATTTACCCGCAGACAATAACGGTTACGCTCTGGCGGCCTAAGGGCCGCTAGCGTCCCGCCGCTGCTCGCCCGCGACAGCGGGTCGGGGCGTCATTTAGTGGGCTAGGAGCGCCGTCGTTCACCGATTGGACGACGCTCCGAAATTTAAATCGGCTGTGCTTTCCGGCAGCCTGTCCGCGGGCGGCTTGAAGGCGAGCTCCAAATCACGGACTAAGCGTGTAGTGGCCGTAGTCGGAAGATCTTCGGACGGGGGTTCAATTCCCCCCGCCTCCACTCTTTTTTTCCGTTTAAAATCGCACACTTAGCTCATACGCACGATTCGCATACTCGTGGCGTACCCGTTTTGTGCTAGATTCCTGCGCATGTTGCATCTCTATCGGCGGCATTTAGGTCCATGACGACGCTACTGGGGGTCGCGGTGATCCCGCCCAACTTGACGGGTTCAATCGTTGGTCACAGGTGGTGCGCACCGTGGGCGCGGTCGAGATTATCGGCCATCACGAGATCTCCGTACCACCGCTGGGCAGCGAGCAACCGCTGCCGCCTGGGCGGCGCGGGATCCGGCTGTTGTGCCGTCCGGTAGCCGGCGACCTCGGGTGGTATACGATCGACGTGACCTCGACCGCCGCCCTGGCGATGCTCGAGGGTTATCTGGGGAGCGGCAATCACGTGGGTAAAGTGTTGACCTGGTCCGCGCGCGGCTTCGGCGTCCGGCGCCGCGATACGCTGCGGCTCACGCCGATCGGGCTGACGCCGGTGGGAGGTCGCTAGCATGGACGTGGTCTCGGCGGCGATCGTTCTGCTGCTGATCCTGATTGCCTTCGTGGCGGCCGGCCGCGCGGTGGTTTGGTGGTATTTCGGGATTTCTCGCATGGTGCGCGCGCTCGAGTCGATTGACGAGAGTCTGCGCGAGCTGCCAGCGGTGCGGCGCGCAGAAAATTCGCGTCAGCACGGCGCGCGGAGAATCGCGTGACAAATTGCGCTGAGTCGTCGCGTTGCGATCGCGGGGCCGGCCGCGGCGTCGTAACAACGCCGCGCCGGCCGCCGCGTTAACCGTGGAGGACTGCCGATGAGCAAGCTTGAGGCGGTAGGACTTCAACCTTCGGCTCTCAGATTACGTCTTCCGTGGCTTCTTTTCCGGACCGGACCTGGCCTGGTTTTTGGGGATTGTCGAGGCTATTTTGGATCATTTCGGGCGGTCCGGAGATCCGCTCAACCTCCTGATAATCAGGCGAGTTTGTTGAGAAATCAAGCACTTTCGCGGGTGCAGGCTCTGAAGGCTGTGGGGGTTCAAATCCCCCCGCCTCCGCCAAGTCTCGCGGAACCTAAGTAAGGGGTCCGAGACCGGCGGCGCGACGGCGCCGTCACGGCGGGCATCGGCCCACGCCGGCCGGTGCGAACTCCTCGCCTCAGGGCGAGAACTACTCAGGCGGCCGCGGAGGTTGGCGGGAGGCCGTTCGCGCTCGAAGCGCCGCGCGCTGGCTTGAACAACAAGACCCAGGCGAGCGCCCACACGCCGAAGACGCAGCCGACTACCGCCCATCGCACGATCGAGCGCCGGCGGCGCCCGGCGACGATCGCAGTCACTGGCGCGAGCGCGGCGTCGAGCACGAGCGAAGTCGCGATCAGATTGGCGGCGCTCTCGTGAAATCTCGCGAACACGAGGCCCGAGGTCAGGGCAAGAATCGTCGCCAGGATGGTCATCGTTGGCGGCGCGCACGGCGCTGGCTATAGTCGAGCGATGGCACGTGGCGACGTCGAGAACCTGATGGGCAAGTTGCGCCAGCTCAGTGAAGAGGGCGCGGCGAGTTTTTTCAGTGAAGTGATGGCGAGTGGGCGCTTGCGCAAGGGACTCGGACGCGCCGGCGAGCGCTTTCTCTCGAACAAGGAGAGCCTCAACCGCAACATCGAAAGCATCCTCGATTTCGTCAACATTCCCTCGAAACGCGACGTGCGCGACCTGAAATCACGTCTCGACACGCTCAGCACTCAACTGGTTAATCTTAGCATGAAGGTTGACCGGATGATGGCGCAGGACAGCGGTAAACCAATCGCCGCGGTCGAGGGACGGCGCAGCAACGACAAGACCGCCAAACGCCCGAGCCCGCACAAACGCAAGCTGAAATAGGCCGGCTTAGCCACCAAATACCTCAACAAGCTTTTGCGGTAGTTCATCGAGCGAGGCGATCCAGTGATGATGGGGCACCCGCTCGCCCATTCCGATAAAGTGCGTCCCGGCCGCGTGGGCCGCGGCGCGATCGCTGTCACTGTCGCCGACGTACACTGCGCGTTGGGGCCTGACCGCAGCGCGTTCCAGACACAACTCGAGGATATCGGGCGCGGGCTTGGGCCGGACCGGATCGCGCGCGCTGGCGATCGCGTCGAAGAGCCCGCCGAGCCCCAGATAATCGACGATCGCGGGAATCGTCGCGGAACGATTAGTCGCCAGCCCCAGTCGATAGGCGCGCTTGATTTCGGTCAGGATTGCGCGCAACCCGGCTGGTGGCCGGAGCAGCGCGAAGAACCGTGTCGCATCCAGCGTGCGCGCAATCTCGCGCATCTGCGCAACCTTGGCTTGATCGCTCGCTGCGCGCAACTCGAAGACCTGCGCCGCGGCCATAAAGACCCCGGCCTGCTCTTCAGCCGGACCCATTGGCGGCTCGCCGGTCGCCTGGAAGATCGCGTTATAGTAGGCCGTATTGGACTCGGTCGAATCGAACAGCACGCCGTCGGCGTCGAAGATCACAAGTTCAAGCATCGCGGAGGAAGTCACTCGATAGCGTCGCGGATGGTGAAATGATAACCCCATTCTCAAGCGCGCGCGACGGCTGCGTACCGGCCGTCACCCGATTTTCTGCGCGATGGAGCGGTCACGATGAAGGCGATCCAGTTCAAAGAGGTTGGCGGTCCCGAGGTCATGCAACTCGTCGAAGTCCCCAAGCCCGAAGTGCGGCCGGGGATGGTGCGAGTGCGCAATCACGCGGTGGGAATCAACTTTGGCGACAATTTCTTCCGTCAAGGCAATTACGTCATCAAGCCGAAGCTGCCCGATACGCCCGGGATGGAAGCGGCGGGGGTAATCGACGAAGTCGGCGCGGGAGTCGAGGGGCTCAAGCCCGGGACGCGCGTCGCGGGCATCGGACTCAAATGCTATGCGGAGTATTCGCTGTTCTACGCCAATCAGGTAATTCCGCTGCCCGACTCGGTGGGCTTCGCGGAAGGGGCGGCATTTCCAATCCAGACCCTCACCGCCTGGTTTATGCTGCACACTTGCCATCATCTGACGCCGGGGCAGACCGTACTGGTGCATTCGGCCGCCGGCGGCGTCGGCATCGTCGCGATGCAGATCGCGAAGGCCGCGGGCGCGCGCGTGATCGGAACGGTTTCGAGCGACAGCAAAATCGCGACGGCCCGTCAGTACGGCGCTGACGAAGTAATCAATTATGAAACGCATGACCTCGCCGAAGAGGCGCTGCGCCTGACCGGCGGCAAAGGTATCGACCTGAACCTCGACGCGATCGGCAAGCCGACTTTTGAGAAAGGGCTGAAATGCGCCGCGCCGTTCGGCCATATCATCCTGTATGGACGCGCTGGCGGTGCGCCGGACAAGCTCGATCCGATGCGCTTGTTTGAGAAGGCGGTGAAGGTAAGCGGCTTTATCCTGTTCATGGCGTCGTCGCAGCATCAACTGATGAAACAGGGGGCCGAAAGTTGCTTCCAGTTGATGCGCGAGGGCAGGCTCAAGATGCTGATTGGAAAAACCTATCCGCTGGGCGAGGCGGCCGACGCCCATCGCTTCATGCAGTCGCGGCAATCAGTCGGCAAGCTGGTTCTGACCCCATGACACTAGCGGAGGCGCGCTGCGCGCGGGAGAGCAGGCGAGTCTGCGAGTTGCGTCAAGACTCTTAATCGACAGGGGCGTGCTACGTCGAGGTAAGAGGAGACGGATGGATTTCGGGCGACTCGCGGGGCTAGCTGGTGGACATGCCGAGGCCCGCGCGATTCAGGTCGCGCTCAAGCTCGGCCTCTTCGAGGCTCTGACGCGGGATGATCACGACGCTGCCGCGCTCGCCGCGGCGATCGGAGGCGAACCGCGCGCCACGATGATCCTCGCCAACGCGCTGGTCGCGTTGGCAGTCCTCAGCAAGTCGTCGGGGCGTTTCGGGCTGACCGAAACGTCGCGGCGTTACCTGGTGCAAGCGTCGCCGGAATTTTTCGGCGGTATGATCCTTTTCGACGCGGAGTTGTGGGACGCCTGGGGACGGCTCGAGGACTCGATTCGCTCGGGGCAGCCCGCCCGTGCGGCCGACATGTATCAAAGCCGGTCCGACGAGACCGCCCGCTTTATCGGCGCGATGGACAGTCTGGTGCGCTCGCGCGGCGACGCGCGCTGGACCGCGGCGCATCTGGATTTGTCTTCGGCCCGGACGATCGTCGATCTCGGCGGCGGGCCCGGGACCTACCTGGTCGAATTCCTGCGGCGCTGGCCGAACGTGCGCGGCGCAATTTACGATCTCAAGGCGACGCTGGCCGTCGCACGCGAGTTGCTCGCGGCGCGCGAGCCTTGGGTGATTCCGCGTCTCGAGCTGCGCGAGTTGGATTATCGCGCCGGCGCGTTACCGGGGCCGGTTGATGCGATCTTCATGTCGAACATCATTCACAGCGAAGACGAAGCGACCAACGCCGAGCTCGCCGCGAAGTGCTTTCGCGCGCTCGCGCACGGGGGCCGCGTGATTATCAAAGATCACATCATGGACGCGGAGCTGGTCGAGCCCACGGCGGGCGCGGTGTTCGCGCTTTACCTGCTGCTAACGACGCGGGGCCGCGACTACAGCTTCGCCGAGGTTGCGGACTGGCTGCGCGCCGCGGGCTTCGTCGAAATCACGCTTGAAGCTTTGCCGAATCCGCCTTTCACTTCTTCGCTGGTCACTGCGAGAAAACCCTGAGACCGCCGGTTCACAGCGATCGCGCGGGCCACTCCGGCTGCTGGTCTCGGATAGCCTTGATCCTCGGAGTTGCGGCGGGTATGCCGGTGGCCGCCGGATGCTTTGCGCCCGCGGTCGTACTGGCGCCGCTGGCCATTCAGGCCGCGGAGGGGATGGGCATGGGCGCGACTTACCTGGCCTCCAATGCCGCGGCGCCAGCAGGCCAAGGTGCGGACCCGGCCGAGCGCCGCGAGCGCTGCGGCGAACTCGAAGACGCGGCGCCGAGTGTGATCGAATTGCGGCAGATGGATGGCGGCGGCGCGATCCAATGGCGCGAGCTGCGGGTCGATGATTCTGCGCACGTTCCGGTGTGGGCGGTCGGCGCGGCGCCAGGATCGGATACCGCGTGGCGTCCTGCAGAGAACCTGCTGAAGATGAATTTTGCGCCGCCGCTAACGCCGACGTTCAAGCCCGGCAAGTCAACCTATCTGGTTTACGCGCCGGCCGAGCCGCAGACCTCGGTCGAAGACGATCAACTGACTAGTCTGACCGGGGAGTTCGGCGCCGCCAGCGGAACGTTTCAGTGGAACGGGCGCGCCTATCAATATTCAATGGCGCATCAACTACCATGCTTCCATGCGCCAACTGCAACAAATTAGTCCAGCCCGCCACGGCCTCACACTCATCGATCGAGCGACCAGCGTGAGGCCGCGGCGGAGAACCTGCCGCAATCGACTAGTGAACCGGGCCGAAGTTGCATCCCGCGGGCGCGTTGAGCGTCGTATTTTTGCCGACCAGCAACACTGCCGGCAACGTCGCTCCGCTGGTCGCGAGTTGGCTCGCGGCGAAGCCCGCGGCGCCAAAGGGTGTCGCTGAACTAATCGCCGCGAGATCGCCCAGGTTGTCGAAGGCGATCCCGTTAGGCGCCGCAAGGGTGTCGTTGCCTTTCTTGTCTGTGGTCGGGCTCAAGGTCACGGCCGGAGTCGGACTAGCGGTGGTGCCGAGAACTGTGTTTGCAAATTCGACGACCGTGAACGGGCTGTTAGCATTGCTTGACCACAGATTGCCCGCCGCATCGAAGATGAGCGCCCACGGTCCCTGGATCGAGCCGGCGCCGTCATCGGAGAGAATTACGTCAGGAATCAACGTCACCGAGGCCGGAATTGTCGCTGAGGGCAGGTTCTTCGCTTTGAATTTGTAGATCGTCGTGGACGCATTATTGGCGACCCATAGAGTCCCGGTTGTGGTGAAGGTAATTCCGAGGGGTCCGCTGAAAGCTGGATTCGCGGTAAGCGTAACCGTAGGTGATTGCGCACCGCCGGCCGTGAGTTGCGCCGCGGTGAAGACATAAACCACGTTGGCGCCGTTATCGCTCACCCACAGATTGCCGTTGGCATCGAAGACCGCCTGCTGCGGAAAGACAAAGGCGCTCGAGGTCAGTGCGACACTCGGCGTCGGCGTCCGATCTTTCTTCTTTTTCAGATTATTCAACTGGGTCGGAGTGAACTCGTCCAGGGCCGGAGCAACCGTGCCGCCGGCGGCGAGCGTACCGCCGTCGATCACCCAGAGATCGCCGTTCACGTCAAAGTTCACGCCCTGCGGCGCGCCGAATCCGCTCATGCGGTTTAGGGTGCGATGGGGCTTGTTGGCGTGAGTGCCTTTCTTGAAATCGCCCGGATCGAATTCGAGCACGTCGGTGCCGTTGGCGACCCACAACGCCACGGTGATCTTGGGTTTGTTCTTGGCCGCGGCGATCGTCGGATAGCTAATTGCTACACCGAGCAGGATGGTCAGAACTAGTAGAGCGCGACGATTGAGATCGCAACGCAAGTGTTCATTCTTTTGAAACATAAAAATCTCACCCTGTGTTCGACTTAAAGATTTTACAAAGCCGAAGTGCCGGGAAATAATTGCTACGGCGTGCATAATTTAATAGGTGAAAACTGATCGGTTTGAAAGATCAGCGCAAGATGCTTTTCTGGCTTTTCAAGCGCCCGAATGCACTACCTCGTGCCAACGTCAGGATTGCGTTACTTGTGGCATTACTGTTTCTTGCAGCAATTCCTATCACTTCAACGAGTTATGAGTTAGCACGTGATACAACTGCGACTAAGGACCTAATAGTGGATCAATGGCCCGACAACGCGTTAACGCTGGAGAATCTCGGCCACGCTACCTTGCTGATGAATTTCTTCGGAGTGCGCGTCATCAGCGACCCGACGCTCTTCAACCGCGTCGGCGTTTCGCTCGACTCGATCCTCACGATCGGCCCCCGGCGGCTGGTTGCTCCGGTCCTCCCGCCCGACCGGCTGCAGACAGTCAAGGTCATTCTGATCACTCACGCGCACATGGACCATCTGGATCTGCCCTCGCTCAAGGCCTTGCCCAAGAGTGCGATCGTCGTCGCCTGCGCGGGTTGTAGCGCGTTGATCCAGCCGCTCGGCTTCCGCGATGTTCGTGAGCTCAACTGGGGTGAGCAAACCACGGTCGAAGGGTTAACGATCAGCGCGATGGGCGCACGTCATTGGGGCAAACGCTTTCCACCATTTGGCCGGGACTACGGTTTCAATAGCTATATACTGGAGAAGGACGGCCATCGGATGTTGCTGGCGTGCGACAGCGCCGCTACTGACCTGTTCGCTGCACTCGCGGCGAATCCGCCGGAAGTCGCCGCATTCTCAATCGCCGCTTATGACCCGTGGATCTGGAATCACGCGAATCCCGAACAGGTCTGGAAAATGTTTACGCAGACCGGTGCGCACTATCTGATCCCGATTCACTGGGGAACCTTTCGGCTGTCGCGCGAGCCGCTCGACGAACCGATGCGCCGTCTCGTGACTGCCGCCGGGGCTGATGCCGCACGGATCGTGATGCGTCAAATCGGCTCGCCGTGGACTTTGCCGGCAGACTCACGTACCGCCAAATAGTCACTCGATCAAAAGCGTTTGCGTTTTTTCTTCAGGTAATCGACCAGCATGTATTCCCCGAGATGATCGGGGCGGGTGTAGAGGGCGCGGCCGCGGTTAATCAGCGTCATCTTCTCGACGAAAGCGCGCAGGCTCGGCGAATCGTCGAGCATGAAGGTGTTGATCGTGATCCCGCGGCGGGTGACGCGCTCGACTTCCTTCAGCGTCTCCTGGGCAGCGCGCATACTGATGCCGCCGAAAGAGAGCGGCCATTCGCAGTACAGCCGCTGGTTGAGGAAATAGGCGGTCGGCTGCCCGTCGGTGATGACGATGATGTGCTGATTGCGCGACGGATGACGGCCGAGCAGATCGGCCGCCAGCCGCAGCCCGTCCTGCAGATTGGTAAAGGGATCGCCCATGTTCCACGAGGCCTCGGGCAGATCCCTGAGCTTGAGCTCGACCGCGCGGGTGAAGAAACCCACGATCGAAAAAAAATCGCGTGGGTACCTGGTCCGGATCAGGGTTTCGAGCGCGAGTGCGACCTTCTTCGCCGCGGCGAAGCGCCCCTCCCAGCTCATCGACCACGACATGTCGAGGCAGAGCACGGTCGAGGATGAGCTGCCGTAATCGTTTTCGTAGACCTCGAAGTCGCCGGGCTCGAGCTGCAGCGGAATGCCCGGCTTGCGGATGAGCGCGTGCTTGAGCGTCGCCACCAGGTTGAGGTTGAGCGGATCGCCGTAGGCATACGGCTTGACTTCGTCGGGACGGATCTCGGTGATGCCGCGATGGTCGGTGCGATGCGAGCCGGCGCGATCCTTGAGCAGCCCCTGATAAATGTCGCGCAGTGCGAGCTGTCCGATCCGCCGCACGCCCTTGGGCGAGAGCTGGAGATGATCGCCCTTTTGCGCCATGTAGCCGGATTGCCGCAGCAGCATCATGATCTGGCGCAGATTCTGAAAATCCTGCAAAGCCTGCTGCCCCAGCAGCTCCTGCAGGTCTTCGAGCGAAACCGACTCGAAGTTGCCTTGCATCAGATCCTGTTCGAGCTGGCGCATCCGCTCCATCTCGCGCATCAGGTCGAGCGCCTGCTCGTAGTTGAGGCTTTTCGGCCCATGGAACATGTGGTTGAAGCGATCGCGGAAGTTTTCCAGGTCGCGGATATTTTCGTATTCGGCAAGCAGCTCGTCGAAGTCCTGCTTGGCCTGCGCGTTCTCGAACTCATAGTGTTCGAGCTGACGCAGCGCCTCGGAGAGTCGGCGCGGAATCGACCCGAGTTGGCGGCGCTTTTCCGCCGCGCCGGCGTCGCCCAGCGCGTCCAGCGTCTTGCGTTCGCGGGCCAGAATCTCGCTCAGCCGGCGCTCGATTTCCGCCAGCGCGTTGCGCAAGTTGAAGTCGCGATAGCGTTCGCGCATCTCCTGGCGCAACTGCTCGAGCAGCTCCTCGAGTCCTGCGACCTTCGTCCCGTCGAAGTCCATGCCCTGCCGCATCATCCAGTCGGCGGCCTGGCGGACGTCGTCGCTGTGCGACAAGTGTTCGGCGAGCTTCTCGAAGACCTTGTCCGCGTCGAGCCTGAGCGCCTGGCTGCCATCCCACTGGGTATAGCGGGTGGTGACGGTCGCGCGCGGGTAATTCTCAGGCGTGATAGGAGAACCGTCCGCCATCGCGTTCCTTGTTGAGTTTCTGATGCAGATGCAGCCCCTCGTAGATGAATTCGCTAGCGGTCGCCATCAGACCCGGGGTTTCAAAAGCGCCCAGCCGGTTGATCGCCTCGCGCAGCCCCGGGACCTCGCGCAGCGCGTCGAGATATTCCGCGGCCGGCGCCCGATCGGAGACCTCAACCCCCCAGCCCTGTTCGAAATAGGCGATGACAGGCTTCAGGTCCTCGAGCTTGACGTAGCGATCGAACACCTTGAGCACGGCGCGGTTGACCAGGCGCTCGAGCAGCTCGGCGTCCTTCTTGTCTTCGCCCGCGAACTCGAGTTCGAGCTTGCCCACAGTCGAGGCATGCAGCGCGTGAAAGTCCGACAGCCGCGGGACGATCTCTTTGTCGCCGTTCAAGATGCTGCGCTTCTCGGAGTTCGAAATCAGCGTTTCGAAATTATTGATCGTCACGCGCACCGAGACGCCCGACGACTGATTGATCTCGTTCGACGCGCGCGCTTCAAAAGTGATCTGCGCCAAAATTTCTTTGAGGAACTGCGGAATCCGCAGCGGCAGCTCGGCGCGCAGCGGGTAGGTGCACTCCTGTTCCATGATGGCGATTTCGTGATCGAGGGTCTTCGGGTAGTGCGTGCGAATCTGGATATCGAAGCGATCCTTGAGCGGCGTGATGATGCGCCCGCGCGACGTATAGTCCTCGGGGTTGGCGCTCGCGATAAAGATCACGTCCACCGGCAGCCGAATCTTGTACCCCTTGATCTGCACGTCCTTTTCTTCCATCAGGTTGAACAAGCCGACCTGGACCTTTTCGGTGAGGTCGGGCAGCTCGTTGATGGCGAACAGTCCGCGATTGACCCGGGGAATCAGGCCGTAATGGATGGTCTCCTCGTCGGCCAGGTAGCGCCCCTCAGCGATCTTGATCGGATCGATTTCGCCGATCAGATCGGCCACTGAAACATCCGGCGTCGCGAGCTTTTCCGCATAACGTTGCTCGCGGCCGATCCAGGCGATCGGCGCAGCCGCTCCCTGCTCGGCGACCAGCCGGCGGCAGCGTGCGCAAATCGGCCGATATGGATCGTCGTTGATCTCACAGCCGGCGACGATCGGTACATATTCGTCGAGCAGCCCCGCCAGCGCGCGAATGATGCGGGATTTGGCCTGGCCGCGCTCGCCCAGCAGAATCATGTGATGCCCGGCGAGGACCGCGTTTTCAATCTCGGGCACCACCGTCTGATCGTAACCGATGATCCCTGGCAAAATTTTCTCGTTGTGCCGCAACAGCTTGAGCAGATTGTTGCGCATCTCGAGCCGCACCGGCGCCATTTGATAGCCGGCGCGAGTGAGCTCGCCGAGCGTCGCGCACTTGATTACATCTTCATCCATAAGCCGGTCCGAACCGTCTCCAAATGTTCAAGTGATGGCAGTCTCGATCGCTTTTGCGGGCGACGCAAGCCGTTAGCTGCAAAGGATGCGGATAATTCTCAGGTAATAATCAATCCGGACTGGCGGGCGCGCCGATTGCTGCGCGTAATTCCTTGGCCGGCCGAAAAAACGGCACGGCTTTGGCCGGGACTGCGACCGCGGCCCCGGTTCGCGGATTGCGGCCCTGGCGAGCTTCGCGCGGCTTGACGCCGAAGCTGCCAAACCCGCGCAGCTCGATCCGGTCGCCCCGCGCGAGCACGTCGGTCATCGCGTCGAAGGCCGCATTGACCAGGCGTTCGGCGTCGCGCAATGCCAGATTCGGGCGGCGCGCCAGCAACTCCTCGATGATGCCCCGCTTGGTCATCGCGCGCTTGCCGTGGCCCGGCGACCGCCCGGGTCAGCCGCGCCTGCGCGCGCGGCCGCCGTCGTCGCGATCCAGCCGCAGCTCTTCGTTGAGCATGTCGCCCATCGAGAAGCGCTGCGCCTCGCGCTCGCGCTTGAGATAGGCCGCCATCTCCTCGCGCTCGTGATGCTGACTGACCGCTTTGACCGAAAGCCCGATGCGGCGCTCGCGCGGATCCATCTGCACCACCAGGGCCTCGACTTCGTCGCCCGCCTTGAACAGGGAAGACGGCTTGTCGACCCGCTCGTTGGCGAGCTGGGAGATGTGGATCAGACCTTCGATGCCCTCCTCCAACTCGACAAACACGCCGAAGTCCGCGACCGAACTGACCTTACCCTTGATCATAGAATTCAGCGGATAGCGCTGCGCCACGCTGTCCCACGGATCTGGCGTAAGCTGCTTGACCCCCAAACTCACGCGCTCGTGCTCGACTTCGATCGCGAGCACCACGGCCTGAACTTCATCGCCTTTTTTGTAGAGCTCGGAGGGATGACGCACTTTTTTGATCCACGACAAATCGGAGATATGCGCCAGCCCGTCGATCCCCGGTTCGATTTCCACGAAGACGCCAAAGTCGGTAATCGATTTGACTTTGCCACTGATCGTGCTGCCGATCGGATGTTGCTGCTCGAGCGCCTGCCACGGATTCGGCTCGGTCTGCTTGAGCCCGAGCGAAATCCGGCGATTGCCCTCATCGACCCCGAGCACCTGCACCTCGACAAAATCGCCGACATTAACCACTTTCGACGGATGGACCGCGCGTTTGCTCCAGGACATTTCCGAGACGTGGATTAACCCTTCGACGCCCTTTTCGAGCTCGACAAACGCACCATAGTCAGTGACGCTGACAACCTTGCCCTTCAGACGCGCGCCGATCGCGAAGCTTTCCGCCGCGTGCGTCCACGGGTCGGGCATAATCTGCTTCATCCCGAGCGACACCCGTTCGCGCTGCGGGTCGTACTTCAAGACTACGACTTTGACCTTGTCACCGACCTTGACCGCTTCGGAGGGGTGCTGCAGGCGGCCCCAAGCCATATCGGTGATGTGCAGCAGCCCATCGATGCCGCCGAGATCGACGAAGGCGCCGTAGTCAGTGATATTCTTGACCGTGCCCTCGAGGATGACGCCCTCTTCGAGCACATGCAGCGTCTGTTCCTTGAGCGAGGCGCGTTCGCGCTCGATCACGCTGCGGCGCGAGACCACCACATTGCCGCGTGCACGATTAAATTTGAGGATGTGAAAGCGGCCGCGCTGGCCGACATAGCGATCCAGGTTGCGCGCCGGCCGCGTATCGACATGCGAGCCGGGCAAAAACGCCGGCACCCCGATATCCACCTGCAAGCCGCCCTTGACCTTGCCCAGGATCACGCCCTCGACCGGCGTTTCACTCTGAAAGGCCTGCTCGAGCTCGCGCCAGACCTTGAACTTTTCGGCCTTGGCGTGCGAGAGCGTCACGGTCCCGTTGTCGGTCTCGGTGCCCTCGAAATAAACGTCAACCTCGTCGCCTTCCTTGACCACAACGTTGCCCTCGTGGTCCAGGAATTCGGCGAGCGGCACCTGCCCTTCGCACTTGTAGTTGATGTCAACGATCACGTTATCGCGGGTCACCTGAACCACCGTGCCGATCAGCACATCGCCCGGCCGCGGGGCGTGCAGGGTCCGTTCCATCAACGACTCGAAGTCATTCGCGCCTCCGTTCGCCTGTTCCGCCAACTCTTTCTCCATTTAGTGAAACCTTTTACTGGACCTCATAAGTAATGCCATCCATACAAGGCTGGATGTAGTCTTTCAAGTCCTAATCACGCGCTCGCCGCGCCGCGCACGCGCGTTTGCATGAGCTTGACGACCTCCGCGATCGCGAGTTCGCTGGAATCGATCACGATCGCATCGACCGCAGGCTTGAGCGGCGCGAGCTCGCGTTCCACATCGCGCCTGTCGCGCTCACGCAATTGCTCGAGCACCTGGGCGCGGGTCACTGTGACGCCTTGCGCGACGAGCTCCGCATAGCGCCGCTCCGCGCGGACGGCCGGATCCGCGGTCAAATAAAATTTGAACTCAGCGTCGGGGAAAATCACCGTGCCGATGTCGCGCCCTTCCATCACGACGCCGCCGTCCCGGCCCGCGGCACGTTGCAGCTCGCGCATCCGCGCCCGCACCGCGCCGAACGCGGAGAACCGCGACGCCAGATCGCTGATCGCCGGGTCCGCAATCGCGTGGCTAATCTCTCGGCCGTCGAGCGCCACACGCTCGCCGTCAAAAGTGATCGAAATTGAGTTCAGGAGTTCTCCCAGGCGCTGTTCGATCGCCGGATCGGTCAGCTCCTGCCTACTATAGCGTAACGAGGCCGCCAGCGCGACCGCCCGGTACATCGCGCCGGTGTTCAGATGGCTGAAGCCGAGCGCCTGCGCCAGCGCTCGCGCGATCGTCGATTTGCCCGCGCCGACCGGCCCGTCGATCGCGACCACTGGACGCAAACGCGCGCTCATTTGAGCCGTTCGCGCATCGCGCGCCCCTGCTCGAACAGACGCATCAGGCGTAGTTCGTCGCCGTCCGCGACGGCGTCGGCGAAGTCAGCAAAAACTTGTGCATAAAGTTTGAGCGCCGCGGCGATCGCGTCCCGATTAGTCAGGCAGATGTCGCGCCACATCTCCGCCGACGAGGCCGCGATGCGGGTGGTGTCGCGCAGGCCGCCCGCGCCGAAACCCGCCGCCCATTTGCCCTCAATCACTTCGTCCGCCAACGATACCGCGAGCGCGCTCGCCACGATCTGCGGCAGATGGCTCGCGCGTGCGAGGATCGCATCGTGCGCCGCCGGCGTCATCCGTTCGAGGCGGGCGCCGGTCGCACGCCACAACGCCTCGATCTTCTCCAGCGCGGCGGGCATACTGCGCGCCGACGGCGTCACGATCACCCGGCGATCGACGTAGAGCGTTTCGTCCGCCGCCGCCGCGCCGGTGATTTCCTTGCCCGCCACCGGATGCACGCCGACGAACGCCATCCGCGGCCCCAGCAACGGTTCCAATTCACGCACCACCCAGGTCTTGACGCTGCCGACGTCGGTGATGACGGCCGTTTCCGGCAGATGGGGAACCATCGCCGCGAGCGTTTGCGGGAAGGTCATCACGGGCGTCGCCAGCATCACGAGGTCGGCGCCCCGCGCCGCTTCCACCGGATCGCGCGTGGCGGAATCGACCAGACCGCGCGCCAGTGCAACGTCGAGATTACGCTGGGTGCGCCCCAGCCCGACAATCCGTTCGACCAGGCCGTGCTTGCGCGCGATCAGCGCCAGCGACCCGCCGATCAGGCCGACGCCGCAAAGGGTGAGCTGGCGAAACAGCGCGGGCATCGTTCTATTCTCGAAAAACGCGAACGCGTGGTTCTCAGGGGCATCAAGCCCCGTTGCTCAACGCCTGTTCGAGCCCGGCGACCAGCCGCCGGTTTTCCTCTTCGAGGCCGATACTGATTCGCACGTGGCGCGGCAGGCCGTAGCCGCCGACCGGCCGGACGATCACGCCGAGTTGCAGCAGTCGATCAAAAACCGCGCGGCCGTCGCCCACCTCCGTCAGGATAAAATTCGCGTGGCTCGGCACATACGCGATCTTAAGCCGCTGCAGTTCCCTTTCGAGATAAGCCATGCCGGCCGCATTCACGCGCAGCGTGTCGCGCACATGCTCGGCGTCGTCGAGTGCGGCGAGCGCGGCGACCTGCGCCAGCGAGGTGACGTTGAAGGGCTGGCGCACGTTGTTGAGCAGCCGGATCATCGCCGGGCTCGCCACCGCATAGCCGACTCGGAGCCCGGCCAGACCCAGGATTTTCGAGAAGGTGCGCAACGTGACGATCATCCGCTGGCCGTCGTGATATCTCAGCGAATCCGGGTAGTCGGGCGCGCCGACAAATTCGAAATAGGCTTCGTCCGCGACGATCACGACGTGCTCGGGCACGCGCGCCAGAAATGCTTCCCATGCCGCGCGGCGGAAAATGCTGCCGGTCGGATTGTTGGGATTGTCGAGGAAGACAATGCGAGTGTTGGCGTCCAGCGCCGCGGCGATGGCGTCGAGGTCGAACTGATAACCGGGCCGCATCGGCACGACTTTCGACGCGCCCCCCGCCGCCGCCACGGCCAGGGGATAAATCGCGAAGCCGTGCTGTGAAAAAACCGCGTTCAGGCCGGGCCGGATAAACAGAAACGCCAGCAGATTGAGCACCTCGACCGAGCCCGACGCCATGAAAATCTGGTTCGGCGCAACTTGGTGGCGCGCCGCGACCTTCTCACGCAGCGCCCAGCTCGCGCCGTCCGGGTAACGGTTGAGCTCGCCAATCGCGGCGCGAATCGCGGCCAGCGCCTTGGGCGAAGGCCCGAGCGGATTTTCGTTTGACGCCAGCTTGACCGGCTCGCCGATCCCGAGCTCGCGCTGGAGCTCCTCGATTGGTTTGCCGGGTTCGTACGGATTCAGCGTCGCGACGGTCGGGTAGACCAGCTCTGCAGGGTTCATCGATGACGCTCTCGTGCGCGGCGTGAGCGCGCCCCCGCGCCGCTCAGCCCGCCTTCAGGATACGATCCCAGCACTTTCAAAAAAAGCGCCTGGCGTTGGAGCATCGTAAGCGCGCGCTTTACCCGCGGATCTTCGCGATGCCCTTCGAGGTCAACGAAGAACAGATAGGCCCAGGGCCGTTCGCGTTGCGGCCGTGACTGGATCATCGTCAGATTGATCCGGTCGCGGGCGAACCGCGCCAAGGCGCGATGCAGCACGCCGGCGCGCTCCGGCAGCGCGAACAACAGGCTGGTCTTGTCCTTGCCCGAGCGCGCCGCCGGATGGCGTCCGAGCGCGAGGAAGCGTGTCACATTGTGCGCGAGGTCCTGAATGTTCTCGGCGATGATCCGCAGGCCGTAAGCCTCCGCCGCCGCGGCCGAGCAGATAGCGGCGGCCGTTTCGTCTTCACTTGCGCGCTGCGCCGCCAGCGCGTTCGACGCTACTGCCTCGAGCTCGCAGCGCGGGTAGTTGGACGCGAGAAAGTTGCGGCACTGACCAAGCGACTGCTGATGGGACAGAATCCGCCGGATTGGGGCCGCATCGCCCTGGCGCGACATCAACGCGTGTCGAATCGGCAGCAGGATCTCGCCGACGATCGTCGCCGGCGTATCGATCAACAGGTCAAGCGTCAGCCCCACCGAGCCTTCGGTCGAATTCTCTACCGGTACGACTCCATAATCTGCGCGCTCGGCGTCGAGCGCCTGAAAGACCGCGCCGATCGAGGGTTCCGGCAAAAATTCCGCACTGCCGCCGAAGCGGGAGCGCGCCGCCTCATGGCTGTAGGTATGTTCCGGGCCGAGGAACGCGATACGGATGCGCTGTTCGAGCGCGCTGCAGGCCGAAATGATCTCCGTGAAGATCCGCTGCAGATGAGCCTCAGCGAGCGGTCCCGGATTGTGGGCGAAGACGCGCTCGAGCACCTGACGCTCGCGCGCCGGCTGATGGATTGGCGCGCCGTCGGCGTGCTTCAGCCGGCCGATCGCTTGCGCGATTGCCGCGCGCTCGGAGAGCAATTCCACCAGGGTCAGATTGATCTCGTCGATTCGCCGGCGCAGGTCTTCGAGACCCGCGCGCGGCCCCAGCGGCTTTTTCGTGGTCACGCGCGCCCTCGCGGTCGAGTGCTAACCCAATCCCGACGGCTTTTCAACGCGCCCGGCCCGCTGGTGGAGTGCGGTTGCCGCACGGAGCGAGGCGGCGAGTCTGCGAGCTGCGTTAAGAATCTGAGACAGAGTGACGCCTGGGCGTTGACCATCTTCGCCGGCCAAGTCACAGCAAAGAGGCCTTGCCCATCGCCGCGAACTTCCGCTCGCGCGCCTGACGCAGCCTGCGCGGATCGGCGCCGGCCAGGCGATTGAGATGGCGGGTTAGCGCAGCGCCGACTGCGGCGATGGCGACTGCCGGATCGCGCTGGGCGCCGCCCGCCGGCTCGGGGATGATCTCGTCGATCACGCCCAGGCGCATAAGATCCTGCGCCGAGAGCTTGAGCGCGGCTGCCGCCTCGGCAGCTTTCTCCGGTCCCGCTTCACGCCACAGAATTGCTGCACAGCCCTCAGGCGTGATTACCGAATAGCAGGCGTTCTCGAGCATCAGGATCACATTCGCGACGCCCAGCGCGAGCGCGCCGCCGGAACCGCCTTCGCCGATCACGCAGGAGAGAATGGGGGTTTCGAGCCGCGCCATCAATTCGAGGTTCGCCGCGATCGCCTCGGCCTGCCCGCGCTCTTCGGCGCCGACGCCGGGCTCGGCCCCTTGGGTATCGATGAAGGTAATGATCGGCAGTTGGAAGCGGTGCGCCAGATCGAACAGGCGGCCGGCCTTGCGATAGCCCTCCGGATGCGGTTTGCCGAAATTGCGTTTCAGGCGCTCGCTGGTCGAGCGGCCGCGCTGATGGCCCGCGACGACCACTGCGCGCCCGTTGAACCAACCCAGCCCGGCGATGATCGCGCTGTCGTCGGCGAAGCGGCGATCGCCGTGCAGCTCGACGAACTCGGTTATCAGCCCGTCGATATAGTCCTGCGTCTGCGGACGGTTGGGATCGCGGGCGAGCCGCACCCGCTCGATCGCCGCCAGGCTCACGGTCGGATGCTCCTCGACCGCGTCGGCCTGCGCGCGCGGCCGGCGGTTGGCGCGCGGCAGCTTTTTTTCTGCCTGCCCTCGAGCGGCGGCGCGGCGTGATTCATCGCGCGGGAGCGCGTCGTAGTCAGGCATCTGTGCCTATTCGTTCGGTTGAAAAAAAATCTCCAAACAGTTTGAGCGCCGCGGGCGCTGCGCCGCGTGCCTCCAGCCATTTGATTTCCGAGTCTGCGCGAAACCAGGTCAACTGCCGCTTCGCCAACCGCCGGCTCTCACGCTTGGCGCGCGCGATGGCGGTCGCCAGATCGATCCTGCCCTCGATAAATTCCGCGATTTCTCGATAACCGATGGTCGCGGCCAACGCAGGCCCGGCATTTCCGCCGTCGAGCAGACCGCGCACCTCCTCGACGAAGCCGCCTTCGATCATCTGGTCGAAGCGCTGATCGATAGCGGCGTAGAGTTGCTCGCGCGGCAGCGTGAGTCCCACCGTCAGCGTCAGATATGGGCGATCCGCGAAGCGGTGGCCCGCATGATGCGCGCTGAGTGGAATCCCGGTCAGCTCGAAGACCTCGAGCGCCCGCACAATCCGCTTGAGATCGTTGGGGCTGATCGCCGCCGCCGCGCAGTCGTCAATCCGCGCGAGCCGCCGATGCAACACCGGCGTGCCGTGTTGGGCTGCGAATGCCATGAGCTCCGTGCGTAAAGCGATCGATGCGGGCGGACCTGCGAAAATTCCCTCGCGCATTGCACGTACATAGAGCCCGCTCCCACCTACGATCACAACCGGACGCCCGCGGGCGTTGATTTCGGCGACCTGCTCCCGCGCCAGCCGCGCGAATTCGGCGACATCGATCGGGCGATCCGGCGAACGGATGTCGATCAGATGATGCGCAACGCGCCGCCGCTCGGCCGGCGACGGTTTCGCCGTGCCCAGATCCATTCCGCGATAAACCTGGCGCGAGTCCGCGTTGACGATCTCGGCGCCGAGCCGCTCCGCGACGGCGATCGCGATCGCGGTCTTGCCCGCCCCGGTCGGACCGACGATGAAGCCGACCCGCGGCTTTCCCACCGCATCGGTTCGTTCGCGAGCTGCCAGCGCATTCATCGCCGGAACATCCGCTCGATCGTCCCGCGGCGAAACTCGATATGCACCGGCCGTCCGTGCGGGCAGTTGGTCTTGAATTCCGTACGATCGAGTTCCGCCAGCAGCTCGGCAATCTCTGGCAGCCTGAGCGTGCGCCCAGCGCGCACCGATCCATGACAGGCCAGCGTCTTCAGATGATCCTCCAGCGACTCTTTACCTGTGCGAAGCCCCGGCTCGCCCATCGCGTCGATCATATCGGCAAGCAGTTTCGCTCCGCCCTCAGTGCCGAAGACTGCCGGTGCGCCTTTGATCAGAATTGAAGCCGGACCAAACAACTCGAGCTCGAAGCCCATCGCGTGCAGTTCCGGCATCGCCGCGGTCACTTGCGCGACGCGCGCCGGATTAAGCTCGAGGGTCGCGGGCGTCAGCATCGTCTGGACGCGGATGGCGCCGCCGCGCAGCTCGGCGCGCAGCTTCTCGAAGGTCACGCGCTCGTGCGCCGCGTGCTGATCGATCAGGACGAGGCCGTCCTCGCTCTCGAGCGCGATGAAGCCGGCGAATACCTGTCCGAGGACGCGGAGGTCCGCGTAGCGTGGCGCGGCCGCGCGATGCGGACCTGCCGTATCGCC
>JBOHWF010000162.1:0-1962 GCA_050736455.1 Binataceae bacterium (SeqCode)
TACCAGCCGGCAATTTCCGCCTCGCGATGAACTCGCATGCGCGCTGTGCTAAATTTTTCCCGAGGCGGTGGGATGCGGTGATAATCGACGTTCAATGCACGAGTTGTCATACCCGTTACCGAATTGACGAGCAGGTCCTGCCCGAGGGTACTCCGACTTTCAAGTGCTCGCGATGCAATCACGTCTTTTCGCTCGAACCGCGCCCGCCTGCGCACGCCGCCAACGCAGAGACCGGTGTCAGAGCGCCGCGCCGTCAGCCGCGTCCGCGCCGGCAGTTGGCCGCGGAACTCGTCGCAACCGCTCCAAAGAGTCCGCCGACCGACTCACCGGACGACGCGGCGACCACCGCCGCGCACCAGACGGAGACCGGCGAAGAGCTTGCCTCCCCGTTCGCGGCGGACGCGGCCGGTGAATTCACTGCCGAGCCGGGGCCTGTCGCCGCGCACCAGCAACCTGCCCCTTCGTCCACGAAGCTGCCCAGCACCGCCGATCTGATCAATAAGAATTTTCGCGCCAAGAGCGGCGAACCGCCGCAAGGCGCAAATCTCGCCTTCGACTTCCGTGACGAACCGGCGCCCGCCGCTGCGCTGCAGGCCGCCTCGGATACGACCGGCGCGGACAACCCCGAGCCTGACATCCCCCGGAGAATCATCCGCTGGGAGGTCGGCGATGATTTCGAGCCGGCGGCGCCAGACCCGCGAAGCGAGGGTTTCAGGATCGGCACGGCCCCCGCCGGCGGCGCCGGCCTTAAACCGAGCGGCGCGACCGAGGACGCCGACGACGACTTCATCGATGAGGCGACGGCGCCAATCTACAATCGCGGCGTCGCGCACTCGTCCCGGTTGTTTCTGGCGCTGTTTGCTCTGGTGGCCGCGGGTTTCACCGCGGCAATGCTGACTATCCATAACGCGCCGGCCGCCGCGCTCGCTCTATGCAACCGGCTACCGATGGTGGGCGAGCGCTTCACTCAGCCGATCGCGCCGGCGCAGATGGTCGCGTTGCGCAATGTCAGGGCGAGCTACCAGTCAAGCAAGGACGGACGGCCGGCGCTGGTAATCGAAGGCGAAGGCGAGAATCTGAGCGCAACCAGCCTGCACACGATTCAAATCACGGCGCGCCTCGCCACTGCGCGCGGCGCCGTCCAGCGCCAAGCCTACTGCGGCAACAATCTCACGGCCGAGATCGGCCAGATGACCGCGCATGAGATCGCGTTCTTTCAGGGTCAGCCGCCGCTCAAAGATTTTGCGCTCGAAACCGCGGCGCGCAGCCGCTTCGTGATCGTTTTTCTCGACCCGCCGGCGACAGCGCGCGACTTTGCGCTCGCCGTGACGCGCGCGCAGCCCTTCGAGGCCGACGCCACGGCCGGCTCCTAGCGGCGCTGGGGCGAGGCCTTCAGCCGCCGCCGCCATCAGGCCTCGCTCTCTTGCGCAATCAGCTCGCCGTATTCCTCGCTGTCCAGCAGATCCTCGAAATCCGCCGGATCGCTCACTTTCACCTTAACCAGCCAGCCGTCGCCGTAGGGGTCCTCGTTAACCACCTCCGGGCTCTCGGCCAGGTCCTCGTTGATCTCGAGCACCGTTCCGCTAATCGGCGCGAAGATGTCCGAGACCGCCTTGACCGATTCGATCACCCCGAACGGATCGTCCTTGCTGATCTTGTCGCCGATCGCAGGCAGTTCGATAAAGACAATTTCGCCGAGCTGTTCCTGGGCGTGATCGGTGATCCCGACGGTAACCACGGTATCGCCGGTGGTTACCCATTCGTGCTCTTTTGAGTACTTGAGTCCTGGCGGAGCCTCCATACTCTTCTCCCCACTGGTCCGGCACGCCGCCCGCGATTCGCGCGCGGGCAAACGATCAAGTCGCTGTGTCACATGAAGCGCGGCGCGCGCGCGGTTGTCAAGGTTTTTGCTCGATCGGCTCGAGCTTCGCGCCGCGGCCTCGAGCATCAGTGCTCTAGTAC
>JBOHWF010000163.1:0-2858 GCA_050736455.1 Binataceae bacterium (SeqCode)
TTCCTGCGAGGGCTTCACGGGCTCGTACAGAGGAATGGTGCTGCTCGCGGGAGGCGATCCGGCCGGCAGGCTTGCGAGCAAGCCCTGCCGTTTGACGGCAGCCGGTCCCCAAAAGTCACGATAGTGAACCGCGGTATCGGCGTGCTTCGTTCGCGCGCCTGTGCGCGTTACCCACGTGACGACTGCTGTACCGGGCTGAATACCGCGGGGGTCCATGTCAGTCGTAAAAATGCTGTCGTCGCGCGTTCCCGCGCCCGGCAATCCCTTCGGGATAATCTTGCCGGTGCGGTATTTGTCGCCGTTCAGGTTGTCGATCCATACCGCGTGGAAATTGGAAAGCAATGATCGCCGCATCATCGGGTGCGACCGGCCCGTCAGGTATGACGAGTTTGATATGTAAGAAATTACTCCGTAATCGGCGGCTTCGCCAATACGCTCTTCGGCTAGCCGGATGAAACGGACGTAGAGGTCGTCGAGAAGCTGTTTGCGGACGCCAAACTCCTTGTAGAGAAGGCTGTCGCCGCGCTGCTTTTTCTTGGGTCGGCCAAATTCATCGCGCTTGACCGAGCCGTCCTTGTTGCGTTCTTCAACAAGCTCGGTGCCCTTATAGTGCGCGACGAGTTCTGCTTCCTCTGCTTGCGCCGCGCCGGTGAAACGGTCGTAGGGAGGATTGCCGAGGATAACGATGATCTTGGCCTCCCGCTTCACCTTCTGCGAGGCGTCGAATTCTTCCCGCATCTCCGGGAAATTCAGTTTGATATCGCCCGCGTCATGCCAGCCAGAGAGGGCATTCGTCAGAAAGATTGCCACGCGGTGAGCCGCATCAGGCCGCGACCCTAGTCGATCGAGCAGGAGGTAGAGTTGAAGCTGCGCGATCGCGAAGGGCGCGGTGAGGATTTCAAAGCCCATGACGCGCTCGTGGAAGGCGCGGGCCAATTCAAGCCCGAGGCTGTTTTCATCACCTTCGCGCTTTAGTTCGGTGGCAATGCACCGGGCGACCTCAAGGAGGTACGCCCCGGTCCCGCAGCAAGGATCGAGAACGACAACATCGGGATCGGCGAGGCCGCGCGGGCGGCCGAGTTCAGTTTTGAGAAGGTAGTGAACCCGTTGTACCTGATAGCGGACGATTTCGGGCGGCGTGTACCAGACGCCCAAATCCTCACGCAGTTGCGGGTCGAAGGCTTCGAGGACCGGCTCGTAGAAATACGTGATGGCGGCGACTGTCGTTTCGCCGTCGATTGTCGGGAACGTCATGCGCGAACGGAAGAGCGGCCGATCGACTCGATTGAATGTCTTGACCGCTCGCGCCAAATGCGCGTCCAGGCCGAGATGCTTCATCCGTGTTGGATGGAGGATATCGTGAAGTAACGCATCAAGAAAGGGGATCGGTAGGTACTGATGAGCGTCCTCGACCTCAAAGGTGGTGTCGGCGCCAGCCTCCTTGTCCCACAAAATCCATGCGGCAAAGAGGGCATAGAAGATTGACTGGACGAGCGACGAGCGGAAGAATCGGGCGCCCTTTTCATCATCAATATCGAAGGCGAGCCCAAGCGCCTGACGGTAGTCATCCAGCAGGGCCTTCACGGGCCTGAGGTCATCGGGCATCGCCGCCTTGGCGTCGCGCGCCTGCCGGGCCAGAATCTTTGCCAGATCGGCAGGAGAGCCGATGCGCGCGAGATCGGTGACCGCGCGCGTGACCATTGAGACAAGGACGTCGATCGCTGCGGGGTCGACCTTTTGCTTCGCACCTGATCCGCTGACAGCAGACCATAGATCGACCATCTTTTCGAGCACGCGCTTCTTCGGCGGGACGGGTTTTCCTGGTTCACGCTTGAATTCAGGATCACAGGTGAGCAGCCCAATGCCGCGCACGTTGCAAAGAAGAACGACGGCCGTTTGCGACAGATACCGGCCGATCTGATCGTTCTGTTCAGTGGACACCGCGAGGTCGGCGAGAGTAGTGCCGGTACGTTTGACTTCGCCGTAGACGCCGACGAACAGCGCCGAGTCGCCGAGCACGAAGTCCGGCATGTCGCGGCGGCGTGCGCCGCCCTCGGATGTTCCGGTGACTACGTCAAACGGAAGGCGCTCGCTCTTGAGAACGGCATTCAGAAGCGCCTTTAAGTCGGGATAAAAGGTTGTCTCGGTCGATGTCGGCTGGTTTTCGTTTTCGAGTCGGCGCGTTTCATGGACATAAGTGGAGATGACCTCGGCAAGATTTTGCATGAGCGCGCGCGACAGCTCAGTGTAACCGCGGAGTCCAACGGCGCCGCTTGCCAACACGGCTGAGACAGGCATGAGCGTGACGGCAATTATGTTACGTTGGATCAAAAAAATCAAATATCAACCGCCGAGGCCAGCCGTCCAGCCGCGCCCCGGGGGTCGCGGCCAACCGCCAAAAGTACCAAATTTTCGCGCGATCTTACTCGTCTCAAGGCCGCCGGATGTAAGAGGCCCTTGCGAATTCAGCCTAGCCAATCGTACCAAAATGCTTCACGTGAAACATTTTGGTACGATTGATTGTTTGCGCCGCAGCGGCGTTCGGGTGGCTCACCCGCCGATCACGGGCACTCCGATGAAGATGGGACGCAGAAAAATCATCGCCACAAAGGTCAGCGTTCCAACCCCAAGCGCGGTCGCATCGGCGCGCGTGAATGGCCGAATGGCGCAGCACATGCTCGCCTTCGAAGGCGACAGCCATTTCGAATATAAGCAGTTTTCGAGTTGACGGGGCACTTGAGGGAAGGAACAGTTCGCGGGTCAGTTCACTTGGTCCGCGCTGCGCCAAAAGCTGCCGTTCTGCAGGGCTAAGACGGATGCCCGGATGCGACCCTATAATCCGATGAACGGTCTTACAT
>JBOHWF010000164.1:0-6964 GCA_050736455.1 Binataceae bacterium (SeqCode)
GGTCGCTCCGTCGCGAACGAGCCTAATGGCCCGTTAGGCTCGGCGGGAATTGAAACTGAAACCGACGAGCCGAACTACGAGAGCCTCTTTGCGTTTCTCTCATTGATGCGCCGCTGGCGGCGTCCGCTGGTCCTGATTACGCTGAGCGTAATAGTACTGACCGCGCTGGTGACCGAGTTCGTGGCGGTCCACTGGTACCGCGCCACGGCGGTTATGCGTCCGGTGAGTCAGCACGAAAGCCCGGCGCTCAATTCGCTGGTCGGTGGGGTCGGCCAGATCGCCTCGATGCTGGGTGCGGCGGGTAGCGGCAACGATATGAAAGCGCAGGAGTTTATCGCGACGCTGGAGAGTTACGATTTCGTCGTGGCCCTGATCGAGCAGGACGATCTGGCAGGCCATCTCGACGCGACGCGCGGGTACCTGAGCCGCTTTTTCTTCCCGCATCTGACGATGTGGGACCGCTATCAACTGGTGATGAGCCGCTTCGACACTGAGTATAGCGTGACCACCGGAAATCTGACGGTCTCCTACGAGGACGCGGACCCGCATACCGCGGTGAGAATTCTCGGGCTGTTCATTAAGGCCTTGCGCGAGAAAGTTCAGCGCCGCGAGCTCGAGACCGCGCGCGCGGCCGCAGCCTCGCTGATGGAGGAGGCCGACCACAGCGCCGACGCCCTGCTGCGCGGCCAGATCTACCTGATGGCGGCGGACCAGATCAAACAGGAAAGGCTCGCGCAGATTAGCGCGGACTTCGCCTTTTTCGTCATTCAATCGCCGATCGCACCTGACGATCCGTCGCGGCCCAGGGTGGGGGCAATCGTGATCCTGATCGGCGCGTTCACCGCGATTCTGCTGGTGCTTGCGGCCGTGGCGATTGAGCGCTTCCAACTGCTACGCGCGAAATATCGGGCGGCGCTTGCGAGGCTGCCAACGGGCGCAGCCGAAGTCCGCAACGTAGCGCCTTAGCCGGCGGTTGCGAGCCGGCTGACGGATGTCGCAGCCTGGCGAGGCGGGCGGGAAGTCCTCGGCACTCCACCCGGCCGCGCGCAAGGCGCTGTTCAGCGGCGCGGCGACGGTATTGGTGATTCAGGGCAGCGGCTATTCGAGCCGCTATCTGATGCAGGTGCTGCTGGCGCGCTGGATCGGCTCGACCGGTTACGGCGATTACTCCTACGCGCTGGCGCTGGCCCAGGTGCTGGCGGTGGTGGCCGGGCTCGGTCTGCCGGTCGCGGTGATCCGATTTATTCCCGCCTATCGGGCCCATGGCGCGACGGCCTTGATGCACGGCCTGCTGACGCGCGGCCGCCAACTGACGCTGGCCACGAGCGTAGTTCTTGCGCTGCTCGGCAGCGCGATCCTGTTTTGGGCGCCACCCCAGCGACTGGGGCTGTGGGCGTTGGTCTTCGGGCTGTGGACCTGCCCCTTTCTGGCGTTGTCGAATTTAGAGGGGGAAGCGCTGCGAGTCTTTGACCGCATCGCGCTCTATTCGATGCCGGTGGCGGCGGCGCCGATTCTGATCATTGCGTTCGCGGCGGTTTTGCTGGGATTTCACCGGCTGGATGGCGCCAGCGCGACGGCGGCGCAATTGGTCGCTTTCGCGCTGATCAGTGGATGGCAATGGGGGGCGTTGCGGTCGGCGGCGGGAGGCGCGCAGATCGTCCGCAGTTACACCACGCGCGAGTGGCTGCGCAGCCTGGTTCCGTTCCTGTTGCTTTCGGCTGGCGCCATCTTGCTGGTCCGGGTCGATGTTCTGATCCTCGGGGCGATGAAGGGCGCCGCCGCGGCCGGCGTTTACGCGGCTGCGGCGAGCAGCGCGACGCTGGTTTCGACGTTGTTGCAGGCAATGAACACGCGCGGGGCCGTGATGATGTCGGAGCGGTTGGCGCGCAAGGACTATGCAGGATTGGAGCGGGTGATCCTCGAGATAACGCGCTGGTCCTTCTGGCCCTCCTGTGCCTTTGGCGCCGCCCTGATCGCTTTGCGGGCTCCGCTGCTGCGCCTGTTTGGGGCTGATTTCGCCAGCGCCCAGTGGCCGTTGGTCATCCTGGTCGCCGGACAGGTAGTGAACGCTGCGACTGGGCCGATCGGCTACCTGATGATCATCTCCGGCAACGAACGACTGACGGTCAACGTCATCGGCTGGTGCATCGCGGCAGCGGTGGTCGGCGACCTTATCCTGGTGCCGCGTTTTGGGGCGAGCGGCGCCGCAGTGATGAGTTCGGCTACACTGATTGCGTGGAATCTGGTCCTCTTCGCGCAAGCCCATTCCCGCGCCGGCGTCAGGGTCTGGTGGCCGTGGACCCGAACCCGCCCGCTGGCTGCGACATAATCAGCTGCGTCCGTACGACGGCGGTTCAGCCGGCCGTGCCCCCTAGCGTCTGATCAAGAAGATCTCGCGAGCTTTGCTTGACAGCGAGTGCGGGCGCGATCTAGCTTCCGCTCGCGGGTAACGCCGGAAGGCGCTACAAGTGAAATCGAGAATCGTCCAAAAATCGGGTAACACGGAGATCGACCAATGGCGGAAGGCAAGGCGAAGAAAATGTTTGTGCTGCCCGGCGCGGAGTTGACCGCCCCGGCGTCACTGTTGATGCACGGCGGCAGCAACGATTTGCTGCAGCTACCCTGCCCGTCGTTCCTGATCGAGCACGCCAAGGGGCTGGTTCTGTTCGACACCGGCTGCAACGCGAAGATCATCGAGGACGCGGTGGGCTACTGGGGCGAGACGGCGAAGGCGCTGCCGATCAAGTGGAAGAAATCCGACACGCTGGACAAACAGATCGAAGGGGTCGGCTACAAGACCTCGGACGTTAAGTACGTGATTCTTTCGCACTCTCATCTGGATCACTCGGGCGGCCTGACTTATTTTCCGAAGGCCAAGTTTATCGTCGGCGCCAACGAGTTGCGCTACGCGTATTGGCCGGATCCGGATCGGCGCTGGGCCTTTATTCTGAATGATTTCCTGCCGACGCGCGGTTACGACTGGCTGGAACTTGGCGGCGACTTCGATCTGTTCGGCGACGGCGCGATCCAGTTCCTGCTGACGCCCGGACATACGCCGGGGGAATGCTCGGTAATGGTGAACCTGCCCAACCGCAAATTCCTCCTGGTCGGCGACACGCTGCATCTGCGCGCCGGCGCCACGATGGAGGCGACGATGGGGATTGACGTCGATCCCAACCTGTCGCTGCAGTCGATTCGCCGGATCAAGGCGATTCGTGACATGCAAGGCGCGACGATGTGGATCACGCACGATCCCGAGGACTGGAAGGAGCATCCCCACCGGGTGGACTGAGCTGCGCCAGGGCGGTTTGAGCAGCGATGCCGCTGTACGAGTGCTATTGCCGGCGCTGTGACGGGACCTTCGAGGTGCTGGCCGCGGTCAGCGCCGCGACTGATTCCCATCCTTGTCCGGAGTGCGGACGGCGGGCGCGGCGAGTCCTCTCGCCGGTGAGCTTCGGGCGCGGCGTTAACGAGCCTCGTCCGATGCGTCCGGCAGACCCGTCGCGGCCCGATGTTACGCAGTTAAAGGTACCGCCCCCCGCGCAACTCTGCTGGATGGATGAGCGATCGACCTCGCGCTACGCCGCCCATCTGCACGGGCGCGGCGCCGAATACGACGACACGGTGGCGACGCTTGAGGAAACCCGCAAACAGCGCGGGGAACCGGCGCCGGCGGCGACCGCGCACACTCACAGTCACTCACCGCTGGCAGATCCGGCGATCTATGCGCGGCGGCGCGCCGCGGCTAAACGAGCCGAAAAAGCCTCGCAATCGAAGTGAGGAGTCGCAACCGGGGCCGTGCTACCTGACAGCCGCGGCGTGATAGTACCAGTCGCTACGCCTCGCTTGACATCGCGCGCGGGCTATGAAAAGGAAGCCTGCCGTGTGACATCGCCGGGTGATCGGCCGTGGCTCGCCGCCCGCCAGTTGCACCGGGCGCTAAAATCCGTCAGTCAGATCATCGGGCGTTGTGGCGAAGCTGTAAAGAGAGATGAACGAACGAAGACATTTCGAATCGAGCAATTCCCGTCTGATGTCGTGCGCGCGAGCTGGGCTCGGGGCGCTGGCGCTGCTCGCGCTGCTCGCCGGCTGCGAGGGGCGGGCGCAGAAGCAAGCGGTCGCAGAAAAGATCGGCCTGACTGCCGTCGGCCACCCCCTACCGCTGTATGAGAACTACTACGCGACCGCGGTGGCCGACAAAGACCACGCGTGGGCGGTCGGCACCTACGGCACCATCCTGAAGATCAGCGATAATGGATCGCGGGTGACGCTGCAGCCGAGCGGAACGCAACTGGCGTTACTGAGCGCAAGCGCCAGCGGTCCCCAGGATGTCGTGCTTGGTGGCGAGAACGGCCTGATCCTTCACACTACGGACGGCGGCGCCCACTGGAACAAGTCGAAGGTGCCGGACACTGCGACCGACGATGTCGAAGCCATCGCGCGCGGGGCGGATCCGAAGCAAATCTGGGCGGTCGGACCCGAAGGGATGATCATTCACTCCGCCGACGGCGGCGACAATTGGGAAGACCTCAGCCTGCACAAGGATGTCGTGCTGAATAGCGTCGATTTTCTTGACGACAAGAACGGCTGGATCGTTGGAGAATTCGGCACCATCATGAAGACCGCGGATGGCGGCCACACCTGGCAGGACGCCAACAAGGTGAGCGGGTTGCCCAAGTACGTCGAGGATGTAACCGACGACGAAGCGTACCATCGCGGAATCCCGCAACTCGACGAGGGCGATCTTTATTTCATTCAAACCGCGTGGGAGAGTCCGACGGTCGGCTACGTGGTCGGAACCGGCGGTTTCGTCCTGACCACTCATGATGGTGGCCAGAGCTGGCAGGCGAGGCGCGGCGATACACTGAATACGCTGTTTGGCGTCGGCCTGCCCAAGGGGCATCCGGCGGTGCTGGTCGGCATCCTGGGTACGCTGGTCCATCAGACGGATAGCGGCTGGGTGCGCGATCGCGAAATCTCGAACAGCGTTTACAGCTGGCTCAGGTCGTTGCGTTTCGCGCCGGACGGGTTGTTTGGAATTATCACCGGCAGCAACGGGACCATCTTGATCACGCACGACGGCGGGGCGAACTGGGCGCCGGTCGCTGAAGCGCTGATCGCTAACGCCACCCCCGGGATCAAACACGGCTAACCAATTCAAACTGCGGGTGGCTAACGCACCCATGCGCGGTGAAACCAATGGCAGTTGCAAATCACGAAGAGAACCTCCCGCTGTCTGAGCAGATTACTCACGGGATTGCGCGCCTCACGCTCAGGCACAGGTGGCTTTCGCTGACGATTCTGGGGTTGGTGACGCTGTTCTTCGGCTACCATGCGACCAAAGTCCAGATGTACAGCCAGTTCGCCGACTTGTTGCCGCAGGCCCATCCCTACATCAAGGCCTACAATCACTACCGGACCACGTTTGGCGGCGCGAATATCGTCAGCTTGAGTCTCGAGGTCAAGAAGGGCGACATCTTCAACCCGGATACCCTCAAGAAGATTCGTTACGTCACCGAGAAGGTTGACGAGATTGACGGCGTCAACCACTACCAGGTGGCGTCGTTGTCCCACGTCAAGATTCGCCGGCTCGAGGCGACTTCCGGCGGCTTGATCAAGTCGGTGCCGGTGCTGCCGGACGAGATTCCGACGGACGCGGTGGCGCTGAAAAAACTCAAGCAGGCGATGTTCAACAACGACATCGTCTACGGCAAGTACGTCTCGACCGACGGCAAGGCGGCGCTGATCCTCGCCGGCTTCAACGAGGAGCGGCTGGACTACGCCAACATCCATCGCCAAATCATGAAGATCAAGGCGCACGTCGATGACGCCAACACGACCTTGTATGTCGCTGGCGAGCCGATGCTCAAGGGTTGGGTGTGGTTCTATACGGGCGAACTGGCGCGGATTTTCGCGGTTACTTTCCTGTTCATTTTCGTGACGCTGATTTTCTATTTCCGCCGCTTCTACGGCGTGGCGCTGCCGGTGTTGGGCGCCTGCGTGCAGGCGATTTGGGGTCTCGGCTTCCTCGGCATCCTGGGCTACAACCTCGACCCGCTGGTGCTGGTTATCCCGCTGCTGGTGTCGGCGCGCGCCGCGAGCCACGGGGTGCAGATGGTCGAGCGGTACTTCGAGGAGATGGAGGCGACGGGTGACCGGCATGTCGCGGTCTTAAACTCGATGAAGGAGCTGCTGCTGCCCGGCGGCATCGGGGTGCTGGCGGACGCCGCGGGAATTTTTGTGCTGTCGGTCGCGACCATTCCGCTCATCCGCAAACTGGCGTTTTTCGCCAGCTTTTGGGGCTTCTGCAACCTTTTCACCATCCTGTTGTTGATTCCGCTGCTGCTCGACGTGCTGCCCACGCCGCGCGTAACCCGCCATTACGTACCGGCCTGGATGCATGACCTGCTCGACCGAGTGGGCAACTTCTGCATCAGCCGCCACGGCCGCTGGGCGGTCTTCGCCTTTTCAGCCGTGATCGTGATCGCCGGGGTCTACGAAGCCGGCTCGGTGCAGGTCGGCGAGACCGAAGCGGGCTCGCCGCTGCTGTTCCCGAACTCGAACTTCAACGTCTCGGCGCGCGAGATCAATCGCAACTTTGCGGGTTCGAACCAGTTGGTGATTTACCTGCACGGCGACAAGGACGGCGCGCTCAAGGACCCGGTCGTGCTCAACCAGTTGGATGATCTGCGCCATTACATGCTGCAGCAGGAGGAAGCCGGCGGCACTCGCGACCTGCCGACGCTGGTGCGGAGCGTCAACCGGCTCTATCACTATGACGATCCGAAGTGGGCGGTGATCCCGCGCGACGCCGCCGCGGTCGGCAACATGACGTTCATGTACGAGGCCAACGCGCCGGTGCCGGGGGTCATCCTGGAATACATGGATTATGGGGCGCGCGACGGCCAATTCGTGGTCTTCTATAAGGATGCGAAAGGCTCGACCATTTATGAAGCCGTGGCGC
>JBOHWF010000165.1:0-17070 GCA_050736455.1 Binataceae bacterium (SeqCode)
CGCCTACGCAACTTGATTCGGTGGACGCCGGGATTCTTCGCTGCGCAGACTCCGCTCAGAATGACAAATGTGGCGTGATCTACGAAGAATAGCTCGGGTCGAACGAAGCGCGATTACATTGAGCTCAGGGCTTGGTCCAGTGTTCCCAATCGTGGGCAAAATCCTGCACGGTAATCGCCCGGCGGAGCGTGAGATCGGGATTCAGCAAGTCATAAATGTGGTCGTCTTTGCCGCGCATGCTGAAATAGACCACGACGCCATCGTCACCGCCGCCCTCGATGTGGATCTCGTTTTCGGCCCCGCTCGAGAAAAAACCCGCCGGCTTGACTTTCTCGACCACCCCATCGGCGGTCTGGTCGAAGACGTGGAGCGAACCTTCGAGCACCAGGGTGGTGGTCGCGGCGACGTGGCGGTGAAAAAGGCAGCGCGCCCCGGGGTCGAATTTGACAATCATGTCAGCGGTGTGCGCCGCAACGTTGACGTCGAGAATTTGGTAGTAACATCCATCGGTCAGGAAGTCGCGCCACGGGACCTTGCTGGTATCGAAGCGGAAACCCGCGGAAGTGGTCTTGAGCGGTTCAGTCGAAGTGGCGTCACTCATATCGTTACCTCGCGATGGATTTACCCGGCGAAACTGTCAGAACCTGATTTTTCTAGCGTGCTTTTATGGTGAAGGCAAGCTGGGAATTGACCGACGCAGTGGTCCCTGTAATTATGCGGGGTTATGCCGCATATTCCAGTCCATCCGTCGGCCGAAAAGCGCCATCGCCAGAGCGTCAAGCGCCAGGCGCGTAATCGGGTAATCAAGACCCGGGTCCGCACCGCCGCGAAGAGCGCCGCCGATGCGATCGCGGGCAGCGACCGCGAGGCCGCGCAGCTCGCGTTGCGCAGCGCCGCGAGTCTGCTGCAGAAAGCGGTGAGTAAGGGCGCGATCAAGCGCAATACCGCCGCGCGCAAAATCGCGCGCCTCTCGCGCCGGCTCCATCGCGCGCAAGCCACGCCGTCAGTGTAAATCCGGCACTGCGGCCGTCGGGCGCCATCGCCGCGCAAGGCGCGGGCGGCTAGGAACCTTGACGCAACTCCAGGGGAGGGCCGAGTCCCGTCTTTGCTGAGCCTCGCAGACTCGGCCACCCACCGGAGGCGCGGCCAAAGACAAGACTCGCCTGCTCGCTACGGCGCGGGGCGCGCCTCCGCTAGTGTTAGTTCCAGCAGCATCGCCGCGATCGCGGATTCGCGCTCCTTCAACAGACCGGCCTTGAAGCGCTCGTCGAGCTCGGTGGCGCGACGATGCGCCGCGCGCAACGCGACGAGTCCGAAGGTGCGCGCGCCTGCGACCGCCCGCGTCAGCATCGAGCTCGGCGGCGGCAGGCCGATCACGCTCGCCACCGCGGCCGGGCTCTTGCGCCTGGCCATCATTGCCGCCGCAATCAGCATCCGACGGATCAGCGGAATTATCTCGACCGCCAGCAGCTCGATCGGATCGCGGCCTCTCTGAATCGCGCGACTCAAGAGTCCGAGGCACTCATTAGCGTTGCCGCGCGCGATCGCGTCGGCCAGCTCGAACAGGTCGGGAACGCGGCTCGCGCCTGCCGTCTCGAAGTCGGCAGCCTCGAGCGTTTGACCCTCGCGGGCCGCGATCGCCGCCCGATTGATCGCGTTGGCCACGGCGCCGAGGTCGCTGCCGTAGCGTTCGCCCAGCAGCTCAATCGCGGATGGGGCCAGCCGAAAGCCGGCGTTGCGGGCAAACAGCTCGGCGTATTGAGCGAGCTGATTATCGAACGGGCGCGCGCAATTGACCACCACGCCACGCTGCTCGAAGAGCCGGCGCAGCTTGGCCGGCACGCTGTCGCGCTCACAGACCAGCGCGACGCGCACCGCGGCCGGCAGTCGCTCGAGGGCGGCTATGAGAACGGTCTCGCTGCCGCTATCGGCGCCGCGCGAACGATCCTCACCGGGGTCTTCGGCGCCGCCGCGCTCGCGCCACGCCCGCGTCATCCGGCAAACCACGAGACGCTTCGGCGAGAATAGGTCGCCGCTTTCAAGTTCACCGGTGATCGCCCCGAGGTCGTCTCCGCCGCCAAGCTGAAAGGCACGCCGCGCGAAGCCCTCGGCGGCGAGACGCGCGCGCAGGCGCTCAAACGCGTACTCGCGGATAAATGCGTGCGGCCCGGCAAAGGCGGTGAGTGCGGCCGGCGGCCGCTCCTGCGCTAGCGCGCGAAGGAAGGCGAGAGCGGTTTCAGCGGCCACAATGCGCGACCGCTACTCGGATCGCAGCCAAGCGAGCGGGCGAGGCTGCGACACTAGAAGCCTTCTGACATCGAGGCGTAGAGATTCTGGGCGAGCGACGCCATCATGTCGCCCCGCCCGAAGCTCTGCTGGGTCTGCGCCAACTGCAGATCGGGCAGCGCGCCGATATCCTGCGCGCGCAAGTTCTGTTGCAGGAACTTCGGCGAGGTCGTGATGACCGCGCCGGCGATCACCGGTGTCTGCTCGCTCGCGCTGATTCCGTTGGATCGCCAAATCACCTGATGGGTATGGGCGTCGGTCAGTGTGGCGTTGGCGCCGAGCGAATCTTCGTATGTGATCGGCTCGCCGACGGCGTTGGTCGCGACCGGGACTGATTGCAGCGTCAGGACCTCGCCGGCCAGCAGTAGATCGGCCTGATCCGGCTGGTCCACCAGCGCCAGGCGCTTGCGATCGGCAATCTCGTCTTTGAGATAGCGCATGAACTGATCGTCGAGTCCCGTGTAGCGGGTATGATTGTCGAATTTCTCGACGTAGATGGTCTTGGCTTGCGCCGGCAGGCCGCTCCCGCCGGCAGCGAACTGATAGCCGCAGCCGGCCGCCGCGATCGCAAACGCGATCAGCGCGCCGATGCGCTCAAGCCTGCGAGGGCTTCGGCGGGCGAGGCTTTTCACCTTTGTCCTTCAGCGCGAGCCGGCCGGCGATCTGGTCGAGCACGCCATTGACGAAGCGGCCGGATTCGCTGTCGCCGTAAGCTTTGGCGAGCTCGATCGCCTCGTCGATCGTAACGCGGGCCGGAATCTCTTCCATCCGGATGAGCTCGTAAACCGCCAGCCGCAGAATATTGTGATCGACTCGCGAGAGGCGGCCGATCGACCAGTGCTCGAGCGCGGCGGCGAGATGCTTGTCGAGCGCGGTCTGCTCGCGCCGCACGCCGTCGAGCAGGCGCAGCGCGAAAGCGCGGCTGCGATCGTCGGCCGGGAAGGCGTCGAAGAACAGCGCCAGATCCTCATTCGAGATCTCGCCGCGCATATCGGTCTGGTACAGCGCCTTCAGCGCGAGCTCACGGCCGGCATGTCGGAGTCCCATCGCGTGCGCCCGCCGCCGCTCCTCAGGTCACAACCTTGAGCCGGGTGAAGAGATGGCCGAGCTTTTCCTGCTTGGTCCGCAGATACTCGATATTGCCGCGATGCGGGGCAATTTCCAGCGGCTCCCGCGTAACCTTCACGCCGTAGCGCTGCAGGCTCTCGATCTTGTGCGGATTATTGGTCAGCAAGCGCACCTCGCCGACGCCGAGATCGCGCAGAATTTGCGCCCCGATCCCGTAATCGCGCAGGTCTTCCTTGAAGCCAAGTTCGAGGTTGGCTTCGACCGTATCGCGCCCCTGATCCTGCAGGGCATAGGCTTTGATCTTATTGCCCAGCCCGATGCCGCGGCCCTCCTGATGGAGATAGATGATCACGCCGGCCTCGGCGGCCAGCACACGCCTGATCGATTCATTGAGCTGTTCGCCGCAATCACAGCGGCTCGAACCGAAGACGTCGCCGGTGAGGCATTCCGAATGCAGGCGCACCAGAATCGGGCGCGGCCCGCTAACGTTGCCGTGCACCAGCGCCAGATGCTCGCGGCCGTCAACGATATTGCGGAAGACGATCGCGTTGAGCTCGCCGGCCGGTACCGTAAAGCTGCTTTCGCCGACCCGCTGCACCAGCAGTTCGTTGGTCAGGCGGTGAGAGATCAGGTCGCGCAGGAGGAGAAACGGGATCGCCTGGCTCTGCGCAAATTCGCGCAACTCCTCGAACCGCGCGGCCTCGCCGTCTTCGCGCAGAATCCCACACAACGCCGCCACCGGTCGCATGCCGGCGCCGCGCACCAGATCAACCGCGCCTTCCGCCCGTCCAGTGCGCATCATGACGCCGCCGCTGAGCGCCATCAACGGCAGAACATGACCGGGCATCACGAGGTCCTTGGGGCCCGACTTGTCCGAGGCCAAAACCTGAATCGTTCGCGCGCGATCGGCGGCCGAGATTCCAGTGGTGACCCCTTCGCGGGCTTCGACCAGGGCCGCGGCCTGCTCGAGCGCGTCGCTCGGCTGGGTCGAAGGCACCAGCGGGATCCCAAGTTCGCGCATGCGCCGTTCCGGAATCGCCACCGAGACGATGCCGCGGCCATGCTGTGCCATATAATTGACGTGCGCCGCGGTGATTTTTTCGGCGGCCATCACGAGATCGCCCTCGGCCTCCTCGTTCTCCGACGACGCCATCACCACCATCTTGCCGGCGCGAATATGACTAAAAATATCTTCCATCGGTCACGTCGATGAGCAGCGCGAATCGGTCCAGAATGGATACTACACCCCGTCCGGCGAACGGAAAAGCCGATGCGTGAAACCGCTGGCTCAGGATGGGTTGCGGCCGCTACCGCGTCTTGTTGAGGCTGGCGACTGTGGCTAGGCTGGCGACCTGCACAGATGGCGCAAATCAGGAAACTGCTGATCGCGAATCGCGGCGAAATCGCGCTCCGGATCATGCGCAGCGCGCGCACGCTGGGAATTCGCACCGTTGCGGTCTATTCGGACGTTGACGCCGGCGCAGCCCATGTCGCGATGGCCGATGAAGCGTGCCGGATCGGGCCGCCCGCACCGGCCGAGAGCTATCTGAATATCGCGGCGCTGCTCGACGCCGCGCGCGCCACCGGCGCCGACGCGGTACACCCCGGTTATGGCTTCCTTTCCGAGCGTCCCGAGTTCGCGCAGGCGGTCAGCGCGGCGGGCCTGACTTTCGTCGGACCGCCGGCCGCAGTGATGGCCGTGGTGGGCGACAAGCTCGCTGCGCGCCGGCTCGCGGTCGGCGCCGGCGTGCCGGTCGTGCCCGGGATCGAAGCGGTCGATCTCCCGTCGGCGCGCGAATTCGGCGCCGCCGCCGGCTTTCCGCTCCTGGTGAAGGCGGCGGCCGGCGGCGGTGGCCGCGGGATGCGCGTGGTCGAAAGCGCCCGTGAGCTCGAGGCCGCGCTCGAAGCCGCATCGCGCGAGGCGGCTTCGGCCTTCGGCGACGGCCGCGTTTTCCTTGAAAAATATCTGGCCCGTCCGCGCCATATCGAGGTGCAAATCCTCGGCGATCATTATGGCGAGGTCATCGCGCTGGGCGAGCGTGGATGCTCGATTCAGCGCCGTCATCAGAAGTTGATCGAGGAGTCGCCGGCGCCGGGGTTGTCTGACCACCTGCGCGCGCGGCTGATCGACGCCGCGCTCCGGCTCGCGCGCGCCGCCGGCTATCGCAACGCCGGCACCGTCGAATTTCTGGTCGAAGGCGGCGAATTCTACTTCCTCGAAGTCAACGCCCGTCTGCAGGTCGAACATCCCGTGAGCGAGATTCGCTTCGCGCGCGATCTGGTCTGCGATCAGCTCGCGATCGCCGCGGGCGAGCATGTGACGCCGACCATAGCGCCGGCCGCGCACGCGATCGAATGCCGGGTGAACGCGGAGGACGCGGCGCACGATTTCCGGCCGGCCACCGGTCGCGTGCTGCGGCTGACGCTTCCGGCCGGGCCGGGCGTCCGCGTCGATACGCATCTGGGAGCGGGCGCGGAAATTTCGCCATATTACGACAGCCTGCTCGCCAAAATTATCTGCTGGGGTGAAAATCGCGAGCAGGCGCGTCAGCGGATGCTCGGGGCGCTCGACGAATTTTTTCTGCTCGGCGTCCATCACAGCGCGGCTTTTCTGCGCGAGGTGATCGCCAGCGCGCCCTTCGCCGCCGCGGCGCTCTCGACCCGCTTCATCGCCGAGCACTTTCCGGCCTGGCGCCCGCGTCACGATCAGCTCGAAGCGGCGTTGATCGCGGCGGCGCTGGTCCAGGAAGGCGCGTCGGGTTTCCCGGCCGGCGCGGCCCAGGACGGCGCCAACGCAGCGCGCATTGACGCCGCGCGATCGCCGTGGACGCAACTCGGTCAGTTCGAGCCCTGGAGCCGGCGATGAAGCTGCGGCTCGCCGGCGAGGCGCAAGAATCTGACGTCGAGATCCTCGCGCGAACCGCGTCGTCGATCACTGCGCGGATCGACGGCCAAGAGCTCGAGGCGCGCTTTGAATCCACCGCGGACGGCGGCCTCGTCCGTCTCGCCGGCCGGACCGCGCGTGTCCTCGCCGTGCGCCACCGCGATTCGATCCTGGTTGCGGTGGGACCTGCCCATTTCGAGTTCACCGCTGGCGCGGCCGCCGGGCGGCGACGCGGCCGCGGCCTTGCCGCGCATGAGATCGTCGCGCCGATGCCCGGTAAGGTGCTGAAAATCCTGGTCGCCGAGGGCGATCAGGTCGCGAGCGGTGCCGCGCTGATCGTGCTCGAGGCGATGAAGATGGAAACCACGCTGGCGGCGGAGAGCGCAGCGGTGATCGGCAAGATTCGCGTCGCCGCCGGCGCGATGGTGGATCACGGCGCAGTTCTGATCGAGCTTACTCCGCCGGTAAATCCATCAGCGCCCGAATCCGTTCCTCCAGCCCGCTAAGCCACTGGTCGAACTCGCCGTCGCGCTCGACGACGATTTCGAGCTTGCCGTTGGCGAGCACCTGCATCCGCGCGGGACTCTCGGTGCGCAGCGGAATCACAATCGCCTCGCGTGAGAGGCCGAGCGCGTCGGTGATCGCAAAGATTCGCTCAATCTCGTTGAGTGCGACCGCTTTCAGCAAGATTTCAGCGCGCCTCCCGCCCCTCTTTACATACGGCGCGCTGGGCCTAAGCTCAAGCAAGGGGCGTTGCGCGATTTCCTGCGCGATCGCCCCATGCAGGAGGTCGGAGGGTTACATGTTCGGGACGATCAAGAAGATAATCAAAGACAAGGGCTTCGGTTTTATTATCCCCGACGACGGCACCGATGAGGTCTTTTTCCATCGCTCGCGGCTCGGCCCCAAAATGTATTTCGAAGACTTGCGTGAGGGCGCCGAGGTCCAGTTCGACGTGCGCCCGGGCGAGAAGGGCCCGCAGGCCTTCAACGTGAGACTGCGCTGAGCCGGGTGCGATCGGAAACGAGACCGCAGCAAGGACTCGCCGTGATGCTGTCCGTTGGTCGGCAGTCCTAGTGCGGGAAAGCGACTCGTTTTACCTGCGCTACCGGGACGTCGACCGCGCCGAGATCGTTCTTTCCTCCTATCGTCTGCTGGGCATATCCATCCTCCGTCCCATCGATCGTTTTGCCGCCGACTATCGTGATGCGGAGTCTCTGCTTGCCGTTGTCAACGCCGAGGACGTCGATCGCCTTTACCTTCGGATAATCGACCGATTGTCCGCTCTCCAAATGCAGTCCGTCTGAGTAATTGTTGAAGTAGAAGCCGTCGTCATAGACCCACAGCACGGTCCCATCACTCTTCGTAATGTTGACCGCTTTTGGCGGCAGGCTCGATTCTGTCGCCGGCGAATTAGCGGAGACTGCTGCGGGCGTCTCCGCGAGCGCCGGGATCCGTTCAGTAAGTTTTTGCACAGCATCAATCGCGGTGCTGGCGCCCAGCTCGGCCTGCTGGGTTTTTTCACTGACCAACTGCACCTGGCCGTGTTGCTTCGCCGTATCGACGGCGCTTACGCTGCTGGCCACCGCCGCTGCCTGAGTTTCAAAACCCTTCACCGTCTCCATGCAATCCTTATATTGCTCCGCGTTGATCCTGCCGCTTAGCTGCTCGATGCAGCAGTTCTTGCAGAGGATGCCGAGCCGTTGCGCGCCGTCGGTGAGATCCTGGATTTTATCGCGCCCCACGACTAGCTCACCGCTGGTTTTGAGAAAATGGAGACTGGTGCCGAGCGTCGGCGCAGTCTGCTCGAAGATGCTGTCGCATGGGCCCGGACGGTTGAGGTAGATAAAAAACGCGACGATCGCCAAGACCGCGGTCGCCGCGGTGATCATTAACGGCAAGCCGCTTGCACTGCGTTCGCGCGTGCGCGGGGTCTCAGCTTCCTCCGATGTTGGTGTGGCAGCCAACGGAGTTCCGCAGTGTCCGCAGAAACGGGCTTGCGGATTGGCAAGTTCGCGGCCGCAGTGAGTGCAGACCATCGCGACTCTCCCTTCGGACAGTCCGCGCGCGAAGGCTATGCTTGTGGACTACAAAAACATCACGAGCGCATCAACTCGGCTTCATCCTGAGCGAGCGTCGCATAGACTTCGCGATCAATCTGCCGATAACGCGCCAGCACCTCATCGGCACGCTCTTCGCCGCCGTCTTCGCGGGCGATTTCGCGCATCTTCCGCTCGATCCACGAGAGATGCCAGGTCTCGTCTTCGGTGACCGCCTTGAGGGTTTCGAGCGTGGATTCCTCGACATTGGGCAAGGCCGCATGCGCCATATAGCGGCTGCGCGCGCGCTCCTCGACGATCACGGTCAGCCCGAGAATCTCGACGATCCCCTTCGGCACGCCGGTGCGCAGTCCGAGCCGCCGTTGGTAGCCGTCCGCCACCGCCACCGGCGCACCGCCAAGGTCGGCAATCTGCCGCGTCCAGAGCCACGCGTGGCGGGTCTCGTCGGCTAAGTGCTTCGACAGCTTGACCTGCGAATCGGCGTCCTTGATATGCCCGAGCAGGTTGAACAACAGGCGGGCGCCGCGCAATTCCGCGTCGCGATAGAAGCTGAAAATCAATATCTGCTTCTCATTCGCAGACATTGCACTCAAATCCATCAGATTAAGATCTCCTCCGCCACCCGTTTTGTTTGAGGGTCTGGATCATTGCTTGAGCGCGATACCATCGGCGCCAGCAGGCACGGTGGCCTGCGCGACCGACCGGGCAGAACTGACCGGACCAGTTCAACGTTAAGTATGTGATCCCGCCGGAGCGGTCAATAATCGCTTCCGCGTAATCCACAGCCTGGCGCTGCCAACCTTTACGCCGGAAGCATCGCTTGTCGAGCCGAAACTCGGAATATAATGCCCGCAATCATGCGCACCCTGGCGATAGCTTTTGCAAGCCTGACCCTCTTGTCCACCGGATTGGGGGGTCTCGCCGCGATTCGGTTTCGTGATCGTCTGCACCTGTTACTCGGCTTCAGCTCGGGCGCGGTGATTGCCGTCGCCTTGTTCGATTTGCTGCCCGAGGTCCTCACGCTCGACGGCGGCGCTGCGGTGATGCCGTTTGCCGCAGTGGGGTTTTTAGCCTTGTTTGCGCTTGAGCGTTACACTGCGATGCATCGCGCGCGCGAACACGCTCACGCCCGAGAAGCCCATGCGCAGGAGATGGGGATCGTGGTCGCCGCCGGGCTATCACTGCACAGTTTTCTCGACGGCGTTGCGATCGGCGTCGGTTTTCAGACCAACGCCCACGTCGGCTTGCTGATCGCATTGGCCGTAATCGCCCACGACCTGAGCGACGGGCTGAACACCGTGACCGTCGTACTGGCACACGGCAATCCGCTCAGACGCGCATGGCGCTGGCTGCTGGTGGACATGCTGGCGCCGGTGCTGGGCGCCGCCACGACGATGGCGCTGCATCTCAATCAAGGGATTCTGCCGTGGTTGCTCGCCTTCTTTGCCGGGTCGTTTCTGTACGTTGGAGCTTCCGATCTTCTGCCCGAGGCTCGCGAGCACGATTCGCCGCTGGTCGGTATCGCGACTGCCATGGGAATGCTGGCAATCTATCTGACGACGCAGTTTTTGCGGGTCTGACTCGGTCTGTGGAATATAGCGCTTGATTGCTGCGATTCTTGTGGACAACCGCGCTGATATCGATCACTCCGGGCGCGGTACTTGCTTCATCTTCGCCTTATTGTAGAAATACGCCCAACGGCACTTATGCGTTTTGTTGGTCGCAAAATAAAGTCGAGACTGCTGTAGGATGGCTCCGACGGCTGATGCCTATTGGCTGGCGCTGCGCCGCGTGCACGGAGTCGGGCCGCGCACGGCGCGTCTGCTGCTCGACCGGTTTGGTTCGGCCGAGGCGGTCTTTCATCAAAATGAAGCAGAGATCGCCGGCGCGGGCGTCACGCGCACGGCGGCGCGCAGCATCCTTGAATTCAGGGATTTTGACCCGCTCGAAAAGGAGCTTTGCGAGCTGCCCAAAATCGGCGCGCGGCTGGTCCGATGGACCGATCCGGATTATCCGGTGAATCTGCGCCATATTGCCGATCCGCCACCCTACTTTTTCTTGCGCGGCACGATCACCCCAGACGACCCCAAGTGCGTTGCTGTGGTAGGAGCGCGCACTGCCAGCGACGGTGGCCGACGGATGGCGCAGCGGCTGGGGCTCGAGCTTGCAGCCAAAGGCTTTACCGTGGTCAGCGGCTTGGCGCGCGGAATCGACTCCGACGCCCATCAGGGTGCGCTCGATGCGCGCGGCAAGACCGTCGCGGTGCTTGGCTGCGGCGTCGATGTGATCTACCCGCCCGAGAATCGGAAGCTGGCGGACGCCATCATCGAGGGGAATGGGGCGATAATCTCCGAGTTGCCGATTGGGACCCCGCCGATCGCCGAGAATTTTCCGACGCGCAATCGCCTGATCTCGGGGATGTGTCTGGGCGTCGTGATCGTCGAAGCGGCGGAGAAAAGCGGCTCATTGATCACTGCGCGGATGGCGCTCGAACAAGATCGCCAAGTCTTCGCCGTTCCGGGTAGCCCGCTGACCGGCAAAACCCGCGGCAGCAATCGCTTGCTCAAGGAGGGCGCCCGGCTGGTCGAATGCGTCGAGGATGTCCTCGAGGAGTTGCTGCCGCAACTCGGCGAAGCAGGGAAATCTCGAGTCGCGAGCGACGCTCGTGAGGGCGATCGCAGCAAAATCGACGAAGATGCGCTTAAACAGGAGTCATTAGAAGTTCAAAGTATCTTAATACAGCTAAAAAGTGCTGAGAGATTACACGTTGATTCGCTTATCGAGAGCAGCGGGCTGAATGCGCAAACCGTGCTTAAGTTGATGCTCGAACTTGAGTTGCGCGGGATCGTCGTGCAACATCCGGGTAAGCTTTTTGCATTAGCCTAGAAATCATCGAGGTCGAAGAGAGCAAAGGGTCCAAGGTGGCAAAGAACCTCGTCATTGTCGAATCTCCGGCGAAGGCCAAGACGATCAAGCGTTATCTTGGGCGCGATTTTACGGTCGCGCCATCGGTCGGGCACGTCGTCGACCTGCCGAAAAGCCGGCTGGGCGTTGATCTCAAACACGATTTTACACCCGAATACCAGGTCATCCCGACCAAGGCTAAGGTGATCGAGGGGATCAAGGAAGCGGCGCGCAACAAGGACCATATCTATCTGGCGACCGATCCGGATCGCGAGGGTGAGGCGATCGCGTGGCATATCGCCCAGCAGTTGGGCAAAGTCTCGGGCGAAATCCATCGGGTGTTGCTGCACGAGATTACCGAGCGCGCCGTGAAGGAGGCGATCGCTCATCCGTCGCAGATCGACCAGCATCTGTTCGAGGCGCAGCAGGCGCGGCGGGTGCTCGATCGGCTGGTCGGCTATCAGGTGAGTCCGCTGTTATGGGACAAGGTCAAACGCGGAATCAGTGCCGGGCGCGTGCAGTCGGTCGCCCTGCGGATAATCGTCGAGCGCGAAAAGGAGCGCGAGGCCTTTCGCTCCGAGGAATATTGGACGCTTGACGCGAGTTTGAGCGCCGCCAATCCGCCGCCCCTTAAAGCGCGGCTTTACAGCTACAAAGACGAGCGAATTGACAACAAGGCGATCAAGCTGACCAAGGCCGTCGCCGACGAAATCATTGCGGCGTGCGAGCGCCAGAACTTCACCGTCCGCAGGATCGAGCGCAAGGAGGTTCGGCGCAGCCCGACGCCGCCGTTTATCACCTCGCGGCTGCAGCAGGAGGCCTCGCGCAAGCTCTACTTCTCGCCCTCGCGCACGATGAAGATCGCACAGCGGCTCTACGAGGGGGTCGAGCTTGGCGACCAGGGCGCCGTCGGCCTTATCACCTATATGCGGACCGACTCGCCGCGCGTGTCCGACGACGCCTTGGCGTCCGTGCGCGGTTATATCGAAGGGCGTTACGGCAAGGACTACATCCCCGACAAGCCGAACTTTTATCGCTCTGGAAAGTCGGCGCAGGAGGCCCACGAAGCGATCCGGCCGACCGCGGTCGAGCGCGATCCGGAAGCGATGGCGCGCTATCTCGACAAGGATGCGCTCGCGCTCTACACGCTGATTTTCAACCGTTTCGTTTCGAGCCAGATGCCGCCGGCGGTTTACGACCGGACCTCGGTGGATATCGAGGCCGACGGCGCAGTGTTTCGCGCGACCGGCCAGGTGATGAAATTCGACGGCTTCATGCGGGTCTATCTGGAGGGTGAGGACGAAGCTCCGGCCGCCACCGACGACGACACCGCCAACCTGCCGGCGATGACCGAGGGGGAAGTGCTGAAGCTGCTGGGCTTCGCGCCCGAGCAGCATTTCACGCAGCCGCCGCCGCGTTTTTCGCAGGCAACGCTGATCAAGGAGCTGGAAGACAAGGGTATCGGCCGGCCCTCGACCTACGCCGCGATCATGACGAGCATCTTGAACCGCGAGTATGTCGAAGAAGACGAGAGCAAGCGGCTGCGGCCGACCTCGCTTGGCCGCGTCGTCTGCGATCTGCTGGTCGCGGCCTTCCCGGACATTCTCGAAGCCGGCTTCACGGCGTCGATGGAGCAGGAGCTCGACGGCGTCGAGGAGGGGCGCGAGAACTGGGTCAAGACGCTCAAGCGCTTTTACGGCCCCTTCGAGAAGCGGCTCGGCGAGGCCAAAAAGAAAATGCCCGCGGTCAAACGCAACGGCCTGCCGACCGATCTCAAATGTGAGCTCGACGGCGGTACGATGGTGATCAAGTGGGGCCGCAACGGCGAGTTCCTGGCTTGCTCGAACTATCCCAAGTGCACCAATACGGGAGAATTCGGACGCGACGAGCAGGGCAAGATCGTGGCGAAAGCGCCGAGCGCGCCGGTGCTCAGCGACGAGACTTGCGAAAAATGCGGCCGCCCGATGGTGCGCCGCCGCTCGCGCTTCGGCGAGTTTCTCGGCTGCTCGGGCTATCCCGAGTGCGACGGGATCAAGCGCACGCGGGCCGCCGCAGTCTCGACCGGCGTCGCCTGTCCGGATTGCAAGGAGGGCGAAGTCCTTGAGCGGCGCACCCGGCGCGGGAAGCTGTTTTTTGGCTGTGGCCGCTATCCGAAGTGCAAGTTCGCGAGCTGGGATCGCGTCGTGCCGCAGCCCTGTCCGAATTGCGGTTCCGCCTATCTGCTCGAGAAGGTGACCAAGCGCGACGGTGCGCGCTGGCGCTGCCCCAACAAGGAGTGCGGCTACCAGACCGCGGCGCCGGAACGTGCCCCCGAGGCGGTCGCGCCTGCGCCCCCACCGAGCGCGTAAGCGGCACCATTCTGGTCGATTGGCAGGCTGTTGAAATAGTCCTCATTCGCCTGGTCTGTGATCTTGATCGCGGTTTGTGGACTTGCCCATCTGCCGCGGCCACTCTCCTAAAGTGAAAGGGGGACGAGGATTAACCCTCACCCGCGCTCGCGATGCTCGCGCGCCCTCTCCTAATTCTTGACGCAGCTCGCAGACTCGCTTGCTCGCTTCGCCTGCGGCTCCGCTAGCGGGACAAGGGCGAGGGATCTAGTGGAGTTGCGCTCGATCGTGACCGCGAAGGTGTTGAGGCAGAGTCCACGAGCCACTTAGACGCCCTACGCTCGGTTGGGCGGATGCGCGTCGTTTGACTCGACTTCGGTCAGGCGGCGCGACAGGAAGCGGCGCTCGGGCTCGGCGCTGACCAGCGCCAGCGCGCGACGATAGGAGTCCGCGGCCTCGGCCCAGCGCGCGAGGCGTCGGAGCAAGTCGGCTCGCGCCGCCCACATCAGATGATAATCGTCGAGATCCTCGCGCACCCGCAACGCCTCGATCATGCGCAGACCGTCGGCGGGTCCCGAAGCCATCGCGACCGCCACCGCGTGATTCAGCTCGACGACCGGCGACGGCTGGATACGCATCAGATGAGCGTACAGCGCTTCGATCGTGCGCCAGTCGGTGTCGGCGGCGCGCGCGGCGCGCGCATGAACTGCGGCGATCGCTGCCTGGATCGTGTAGGGGCCGACGGGCCCGTCAGACAAAGCCGCATCCACCAGCGTGAGGCCTTCGCGAATCTGCTCGCGATTCCAGCGCGTGCGATCCTGCTCCTCGAGCAACGCGATTTCGCCGTCAGACCCGGTCCGCGCCGCGCGCCGCGAGTCCTGCAGCAGCATCAGGGCGAGCAAGCCGCGGGCTTCGATATTTTCCGCGATCAACTCGGCGACGATGCGTCCCAAGCGGATGGCTTCCGCGCACAGATCCGCGCGCACCACGGTTTCCCCGTGGGTCGCCGCGTAGCCCTCGTTGAAGACCAGGTAGATGACCGCGAGCACGGCGTCGAGCCGCTCCGGCAGCATCGCCGGCGGTGGGACTTCATAGGGGATGTGCGCCGCTTGAATCTTGCGCTTGGCGCGCACCAGCCGCTGCGCCATCGTGGCAGCCGGCACGAGGAAGGCGCGCGCGATCTCTTCAGTGGTGAGCCCGCAGAGGGTGCGCAGTGCCAGCGCGATCTGGGCCTCGCTCGCCAGCGCCGGATGGCAGCAGGTGAAGATCAGGCGCAGACGCTCGTCGGCGAGCGTCGATTCCGTCGGCGAGGCCTCGGCCTGGGCGCTCTCGTGCTCGAGCATCCGGATCAGCTCGTCGCGGCGCTCGCTGAAACGCGCCTGACGCCGAATCCGATCGATCGCCTTGTGGCGCGCCGTGCCGATGATCCAGGCGCGCGGATTTTGCGGCACGCCCTCCCGCGGCCAGCTCTCGACCGCGGTGGCGAAGGCCTCCTGCGCGGCATCCTCGGCGAGGTCGAAATCGCCGATGAGATGGATGAGGGAGGCAACGATCCGCCCAAACTCATCGCGATAAAGCTGTTCGAGTACGCCGGTAGTCATGGCGGCGACACGATCGTAGCGGATCGCATCGCCGCCAAGCTATGGACTGATCAGGCGCCGCTACATCGGGGGATTCTTCGGAAACTTGGGCAATGCCGGGTTCATGTGATCCCAAGGTTGTGCGCTCGACGTCCACACGTCGATCGCTGGCTTGTACCAGCTCGGGTCGTCCAGACTGCCGGGCATGATCATCAAGAGGTCCGGCGCCAAAGTCGACCTGCCCATCAGCCGCGAGCCGCAATTCGGGCAGAAGCCGCGGCTGACCGTGTTCCCGCTTTCAGCTTTGAAGTCGCGGTATTTGACTTCGCCTATAGTCTTCACCGCGGTCTTGGGCACTGCGAAGAATGAGGCGGATGAACCGCCGGTCGCGCGCTGACAATCACGACAGTGGCAGTTGGCCGCGAAAACCGGATCTGCGGAAAACTCGTACCTCACTGCCCCGCACGCGCATCCGCCGGTAATTGATGTTGCCATGATGAACTCCTTGCTTGATCCTAGCGATTCATCTGCATGACCGGGCGCACTTCGATCGAGCCGTGTTTGGCGCCCGGGATGCGCGCGGCGATTGCAAGCGCCTCGTCGAGGTCTTTGGCTTCGACGATGTAGTAGCCGCCGAGCTGTTCCTTGGTCTCGGCGAACGGGCCGTCGGTGGTTAGGGTCTTGCCGTTGCGGATGCGCACCGTTGTGGCGTTGGCGGTCGGCTCGAGCCGATCGCCGGCCTTGAACTTGCCGTTCTTCACGATGTCCTGTGTGAAGACCATGTATTCCTGGAGCATCGCGGCGTCCTCGGTCGCGCCCATCCGATTCGCTTCGTTGTGGTAAATCAGCAGCATGTACTGCATCGTCAGTCCTCCGTATAGGGTTGGGTTTTTCGCTTCCATCCTGTAGTCGAACGGGGGCGCGCGAGATCGACAGCCGTTTACTCCGCGATTCAAAAACGTCACGATCTCTGTTCGAAGCATGAAATCGTGAACTTGATTGGCGCGGGACTCGCCGGCAGCGAGGCGGCCAGGGGGCGGCGCAGTCTGCGAGGCGCGGCCTGAGTGAAATGGCACCTGTCGTGAACGTGATTGGCGCGAGACTCGCGGGCAGCGAGGCGGCCAGGGGGCGGCGGAGTCTGCGAGGCGCGGCCTGAGTGAAATGGCACCTATCGTCAGCGTGATTGGCGCCGGCCTCGCCGGCAGCGAGGCGGCGTGGCAGCTCGCCCGTCGCGGAATCGGCGTGCGGCTCTTCGAGATGCGTCCGACGCGGATGACCGAGGCGCATCAGACGGCGCTGTTCGGCGAGCTGGTATGCTCGAACTCGCTGCGCAATGACTCGCTCGAGACCGCGGTGGGTGTGCTCAAGGAGGAGATGCGGCGGCTGGGCTCGCTCGTCATCGCCGCGGCGGATCGCGCGCGGGTGCCGGCGGGTTCGGCTTTGGCGGTGGATCGCGAAACCTTCGCTGGCTTTCTCACGGAGACGCTCGAACGCCATCCTCGGGTCGATGTCGTGCGCGCGGAGGCGGTCGCGATTCCCGACGGTCCCACGATTATCGCGACCGGGCCGTTGACCAGCGCGGCTTTCGGCGAGCAGCTCAACGGGTTGATCGGCGAGCGGAATCTCTACTTTTACGACGCGATCGCGCCCATCGTGACCGCCGATTCGATCGATCGGCGCGTCGCGTTCAAGGCCTCGCGTTACGGCAAGGGCGGCGACGATTACCTCAACTGCCCGATGGACGAAACGCAATACGAAGCTTTTGTCGCCGCCGTGATCGCGGCCGAGAAGATGGCGCTGCACCACTTCGAGCGGCCGGTTTATTTCGAGGGCTGCATGCCGATCGAGGAGCTGGCGCGGCGCGGCCCGCGCACGCTCTGCTTCGGCCCGATGCGGCCCGTCGGGCTCGCCGACCCACGCGGCGGACCACGCCCGTTCGCGGTCGTGCAGCTGCGTCAGGA
>JBOHWF010000166.1:0-11147 GCA_050736455.1 Binataceae bacterium (SeqCode)
CAGCGAGTAGGCGCTGATCTCGATTGCGCGCGAGAAGTTGACGCGGTTGACGGTGAGAAAACGATCGCGCAAATCCTCGCGCTCGGCAAAGGCGATCGCATGGACCATCAGATCGAGGCCACCCCATCTCTGCTTGAGGCTGGCAAAGACCGCGTCGATCTGGGCGTCGTTGCTGACGTCGAGTTCGCCCGCGACATGCGCGCCGAGCGCTTGGGCGAGCGGCCGTACGCGCTTTTCGAGCACTTCGCCCTGGTAGGTCAGCGCGATCTCCGCGCCCTGCGCGTGCAGCTCGCGCGCGATCGACCAGGCGAGACTCTTGTCGTTGGCGACCCCGGCAATCAGGGCGCGTTTGCCGTCAGCGATTCCCATCCGAGAACTCCTCCACGCGTCGTTCGACGCCTTTATGTGTGGCTGAGACGAGCCGCAAGCGCAATCGCACTCGAGCCATCCACTTCGCAGCGGTTGGCGGAGCAAGCGCCGCCGCGAGCCGCCGGATGGCCTGGGCGTAATCGTACCGCGGAGTATCGTTTTGCCTCCGCGTGGACGAAGCTCTAAACCTGATCGACTTGGACGCGCTTCGTCGTTGGATCTTGCGCGCGAGTGTCGTGGTAAGTCACGCACGCCTCGTGAACATCGACGACAAGGATGGGAAACTGCATCCTTAAGGTTGGAAAACTGCATCCTTGGAGCAATCGAGCAACCGGCAAGTAGCGTGGACTGAAAGTCCTTCGTAAAGCGAGCGGTGCGCGACGCTCGACGGGCAGCCGGGTTCATGTCCATTATTGTGCATGCTCGATGCCATCGTCTAGTCAGAAATGATGTCAAGATTGACGCCAGATATGCGAGAGTGTACTCTTGCGGTGTCCTGGAATGCAAGCGATTTGAAGGATTTTTGGCCCATTTCCCAAGGTCAAAACATCTGTCAAAATTGTTGTCAAATGGATTGGGACAAATTCGCATTTGACTTTATTCTAGAGCTGGATCCCAAAGCCCTACAGGATCAGATCATAAACATCGAAGCGTATAGAGAAGCGTCTCTAAATCTAATTCTGCCACCCGATTGGCGGGAACAGCTCGGCAGGTTGAATCGGGCGCGGCAGGTTTACGGAACTACTGCGCTTGAAGGAAGTCCGCTATCTGAAGCCGACGTTCTTCGCCAAATCGATATCCTCGACGAGAAAGCAAGTGCTGTCGAATCTTCGGGTGCTACGACCAAAGTGCATGTACAAACCAGAAATTCCATAACCGCTCAGGCGTGGGTAAAGGAGAGATTCTCTCCAGGTACTCCCCCGATGACCTGCGGAGACCTCCTCGATATGCATCGGATGATTACCGAAGATTCCGATACCGACCATAACATTCCGGGACGCTGGAGAACCTTCTCTGTGACGGTGGGTGCTCCCGAAACTGGGGGTGTTCATCTAAGTGCGCCATACGATCAGCTCGATCGTCTGATGGAGGAGTACGTTAAGTTTGTTGGAAACAGACAAATGATGAGCGTCCATCCAGTAATTAGAGCGCTCTTGGCGCATTTCTTCTTGGTGACGATTCACCCATTCGGAGACGGAAATGGGAGAGTTTCGCGCCTTGTCGAAGCGGGGATTCTGTTTCAACAGGGATACAACGTGCATGGTTTTTATGGCTTGTCCAACTATTTCTATCAACATGAGCACGAATATAAGACGCGACTCCAGGCCTGCCGCAATACGCAGCTCTTTGACGTTGGCCCATTTGTTCGTTTTGGAATCGAAGGGTTTGCCGAAGAGCTAAAGGGCATCAACAATTTCATCAAGACAAAACTAAACCGAATTGTTTACAGAACGATGCTGCTCCGAGCCTTTAACAAACGTATTGCGAGCTATCGTCGGCTGGTAAATCAGCGGGAACACAATCTACTAGATTTTCTACTTGAAGCGACAGAACCGATCGATCCGTTTTCACAGAATCCATCACGCCTACTAAAATTTTCGGAACTGCGGGAAGCCCGATACGTGAAAGGAGCGTACACAAACGTTACCAGCCGCACTTTTTACAGGGAACTTAATCGCCTAGGTGAATTAGGGTTCATCAACATCCGACGAGACGAATCCGGCAAGGACTGGATTCTTGAGCTCAATTTTGAAGCGATCGGAAAATACTGAAAACCGGCATGCGCTTAGATTAATTTCCCCCGGGCCTTCGCCGCCTTCTTAGCGATCTCTTTTCGGCATTCGGGGTCAAACTGTTAGCGCGCGCCTTCCCACCCTTGGACGCTTTGAGCGCTGAGAGTGCGTTCTGCGCAAAATCCGCCCGCTTGCGGCCTCAACTTGCTCGACTAGGCGCGACCTTAGTCCGACATGACGAACGGCTCGGTCAAGGCTTCGGGATTTCAAAACCGCTCACTACAAGCGCCGCCGCGAGCCGCCGGACGACCGGCCTGATCGTACTGCGGAGTATCGTTTTCTTCTGCGCACTTCGCTATCTTCGTCACGCCGCGAACACTAGCGGAGGTGCGTTGCCCGCCGGGAACGGGCGGGCGATTGCGCGCGATCGCAGACTCCGCCGCGGGTTTGGAGCTACGCTAAGCCCGATGAGGTAATCATGGATTTCGGTTTTGTTTTTCTTTCCACGCCCGAAGCATACAAGGATGTCGCGGTAGCCGAGCGGCTCGGCTTCACGCACGCCTGGCTCTACGACAGCCAGATGCTCTGTGCCGACGTCTATGCGGCCCTGGCGCTGGTCGCCGCCAACACCAAAAAAATCAAGATCGGACCGGGGGTCACCAACCCGTCATCGCGCATCGCACCCGTGACCGCCAGTGCGATGGCGACGATCAACGCGATCGCGCCGGGCCGCGTGATCCTGGGCATCGGCACCGGCAACACCGCCCGCCGCACGCTCGGGATGCCCGCGGCCAAAGTCTCCGAGATGCGCGAGCATATCGAAGTCTGCCGCGGCCTGATGGCCGGCAAGACCGTCCCCTACCACGAGGGCGAGCGTCATCGCCAAATCAAGTTTCTCAACCCCAGGACCGGCTGGCTCAACCTCAAGGACAAGATTCCCATTTACGCCGCCGCGAGCGGGGTCAAGAGCTTCGAGATGGCGGGCGAGGTGGCCGACGGCGTGATTATGTTCGGCGCGGTGGGGCCGAGCCTGGTGAACTTCGTGATGAGCAAGGTGCGGGCTGGCGCCGAGCGCGCGGGCCGCAACCCCAAGCGCATCTACTCCCTGGTGATGACCACGCTGCATCTAACCCGGCCCGGTGAAAAACTCGAATCGCGGGCGGTGCGCCGCGCGGTCGGACCGTTCGTGGTCTCAGCCTCGAACCTGTTCGCGCTGGCGGCCAGCACGCCCGGGGAATTGCCCGACGACCTCCGCGCCGATCTTTTGACCTTCCGCGACGCCTATCGCGCGCCGGACGAATCCGCCGAAACCCGGCATCTGAAACTGTATTCCGGCTATCTCACCAACTTCAAAAAAGAGCACGAGCGCCTGGTCACCGAGAAAATGATCCGCGAGACGACTCTGACCGGCACGCCGGACGAGGTGGTCGAGGCCGTCCGCCGGATGGCCCGGGCGGGCATCAACCAGGTAGCGATCCAGCCCGTGACCGACATCCGCAAGACTATCGAGACGTTTTCGCGGGCAGTGATCCGCCCGCTCGCGCGAGCATAAAGAGTGCTCGCGGCTCACGGGTCGGTCTCCTCTAAGTTTTCTATCTTGGCAGGACAACCCCTTTGTCATTCCGAGCGCAGCGAAGAATCCCGGAAGCAACATCGTTTGCGACCGCTTGAGGTTTGGTGGAGGCCGGGATTCTTCGCTCCGCAGACTCCGCTCAGAATGACAAAATGTTACGGCGATTTGTGAGATACGAGCTAGGCGCGCACTTCCATCCCGTCGGTCGCGGTCTCGATACGGATTTCATCCGGGTGCGCCAACACTTCGCGCCCGACGTGGGTGAGGATCATCCGTTTGACCTTGAACCGCGGCCGCTGTTTTTCCAGCCGCGGGTAATTCATATGAAAGTCGAGATGGGCGCTCTCGAAGTAGGTGCATTCGCATAGAAACAGATCCGCGCCGGCGGTGAAGGGGACGAGCTCATCGGTCCAGCCGCTGTCGCCAGAAAAGGCGATCACCTTGCCGTCGAGCGCGAGCCGCAATGCGAGCGAGGCGTCGCGCCGCATGTGCGGCGTCCGAATCGCCGCGAGCCGCAGCCGGCCAAACTGCTTGTGAGCGCCCGGCTCGAGCACCACGAACTTGAGTTGGCGCCGCAGACGCGCGACATCGCCGCTGGTAAACGGGAACATCGTGCGGAACAGCCGCCAGGCGCGCTCCTCGAGATGGCGCGGCCCGGCGATCACGATCGGCTTGCGCGGCGGACGTTCCCACAGATACTCAAGGAAGAGGAAGGGCAGGCCGCCGAAGTGATCGCCGTGCAGATGGCTGATGCAGATATAATCGAGCTGCGATGGCGCGACGCCGTACCGCTTCATCGCGCAAAGGATGCTGGGTCCCGCTTCGAGCAGCACCCGGCAGTCGCGGCTCTCGATAAGGTATCCGGCCTGGAAGCGGCCGCCACTGGCGAAGGCGTCACCGGTCCCAAGGAAGGTCAGCTTGACGGGCGACCCTGGCGATGGCGGCTTGCGCATGAATCAAGGTTATTATCACCGACGATCGAGTGAACATAGAGATAATCTGGACGGAGCTATCGTGATGAAGCAAATCAAGGTCGGGGTCGGATTTGGACTCTTTCGGCTCGGGCTGCCGGCGCCCGAGAAGATTCTCGAAGTCGCCGAGCGCGCCGAGGAATGGGGTCTCGACTCGTTCTGGCTCTCCGACCACCTATTGGCGCCGTCGGCGGAGCTCGATGTCACCGCGACCCTGGCTCTGCTGGCCTCGCGCACTTCACGCATAAAGCTCGGGCCCAGCGTTTTTCTGCTCAACTTGCGCCACCCGCTGATTGCAGCCAAGGCCTTCGCGACGCTCGATTATCTTTCGCACGGGCGCATCGTGATGGCGGTCGGCACCGGCGCGAATCTCGCCGATTATGCGGCGTGCGGCCTGCCCACCGAGGGCCGCGGCCGGCGCCTCGACGAGGGCATCGTGATTCTGCGCAAGGCCTGGACCGAGCCCAAATTCAGTTTCCACGGCAAGTATTTCAACTTCGACAATGTGACGATCGAGCCGCGGCCCGCCGCGCGGGGTAACAACGGCTCCGGCACTATCGACATCTGGGTGGGCGGACGCTCGGATGCCGCGCTCAAGCGCACTGCGCGCTTCGCGGACGGTTATTTTGCCTCATTCCAGACCCCGGACGAATTCGCGACCAATCTGGCGACGATTCGCAAATACGCCGCCGACTTCGGACGCGCCGACGCCCGTATCGAGGCCGGCCTGATTCTGCTTTGCCGCCTCGGACCGTCGCGCGAGCGGGCGATGCAGGAACTGCAACCGATACTCGCGTCGCTCGGGCGCGGGGCCGAAGCCTTTGCGCAGCGTGCACTCTACGGCTCGCCCGCCGATATGATCGAGCAACTCGAGCCGTACATCGCGCGCGGCCTCGATAAATTCGTACTCTGGCCGGTGGCGCAGCCGGAAGCGTGGGCGGGGCAGGTCGAGCTGATCGGCCGCGAAGTCGCGTCGCACTACGCCCGCCTCGCCCGCGCCGCTTAGATTTCGCCTCGTATCTTGTAAGTTGGGTCGATGAAATAAATAGAAAACTGCCACTGCGGCTTGATCGCACGCAGTGGCAGGGGCTTGGAACCGCGGCAGATGCTGCGGTTGCCTGACTGCTTACGCTGCCTCGGTGCTGACGATCTCGTCCTCCGGATACGCCGGCAGCCCGAACTCCGGCACGTCGAGGCCCTCGAGCTCGACCTCCTTCGAGACGCGCATCGGAATAATCGCGTTGACAATCGAGAAAACGATGTAGGTGAAGACGAAGACGTAGACCGCGCAGAACGTGGCGCCGCCGAGCTGCATGAAGAACTGGCTGACGTCGCCGTGGAGCAGCCCGGTCACGCCCTGGCCAGCCTTCCCGAGATAGCTGGCCGCGCCGACGCCGTTCCAGCCCGCGCCGTAGGTCCCGTCGGCGAAGATCCCGACAGCCACCGCACCGAACCATCCGCAGAAGCCGTGGACCGAGATGGCGCCGCAGGGATCGTCGACCTTGAGCACACGCTCGTTGAAGAGGACGCCCAGATCGACGATTACGCCGGCAATGATTCCGATCAGCACCGCCGAGTTAGGCGAGACGAAGGCGCACGGCGCAGTAATCGCCACCAGGCCCGCGAGCATGCCATTACACGCCATCGTGATGTCGGGTTTGCCGAACATGTAGTACCACAGGAACATCGCCGACGCAGCGCCGCCAACCGCGGCGAGGTTGGTGTTTACCGCCACGACTGAGATGCGCAGATCGCTGGCGCCCAATGTCGAGCCTGGGTTAAATCCCATCCAACCAAACAGCAGGATGAATGTGCCGGTTACCACATAGACCAGATTGTGCGCCGGAAAAGCGCGCGGCTTGCCGTCCTTCCCGTACTTGCCGATGCGCGGACCGAGGATGATCGCGAGGGCCATCGCGCAGAACCCGCCGACGGCGTGCACGACGGTTGAACCGGCGAAATCCACGTAGCCGTGACCCCAGCCCATCGTATTGCCCAACTGTGACATCCAGCCGCCGCCCCATACCCAGCAGCCGAAACTGGGGTACAGAATTCCGCCGACGAAGATTTCGCAGAGCAGAAATGCCCAGAAGGTGATCCGCTCACAAATTGCGCCGACGATAATGTAGCCGGCGGTCTCCATGAACACGACCTCGAACAGGGTCAGGCATAGGCTGCCTGAATCATACGCGGGACCGCTCAGGAAAAAGCCTTTGCCACCGAGGAAACCCCATAAACCGCCCCCGAGCAGGAAGTGGTTCAGCGTCGGGGTGCCGCCCAGATTCGTCGGCGCGGCATTGATCGCGGTACCACCGTATTGAAACGCGAAACCGCAGACATAGTAGGCGAGAAACGCGAAGACATAGGCCGCGAAGTTCAGCATCATCAGATGCCCGGCGTTCTTCTTGCGCACCAGTCCGCAGGTCAGGAGGGCGAAACCGGCTTGCATGAAGAGAACCAAATAGCCGGTTATGAGGGTCCACGAAAAATTGGTCGAGATCCGCAAATGACCGAGGTTATCGGCGAGCTTCATCGCCAGCGGCTCTTTGGCCGCTTGCGCCTGAAAATCTTTGAACGCCTGCTCGTTTTTCGCGTAGTCGGGTGCGGTCTTGTCGGTCGGTTCGGTGACGACGAAAGAGTTGCCCCCCGCATCAGAGGTCGAGGTCCGGTCGCCGGTCGCGATGCCGGCCGGATCAGGTTGCGGCTCGTCCGCGCGCGCGATGACCACCGCGCCGGCGATCCATTGCGCCAGCAGAATCGCGGTGACCGCTTTCAGCAGCCATTTTCTCGGACGCATCACAAGGACGTGGGCCATTTCGGAGCTCCTCCTTCAATTGTGGCGGCGTTCAAGCCGCGCCTCGGTCTGTTCAGAACGGCAGATCAGATCGCGTCGCGACCGTGCTCACCAGTGCGAATACGCACGACGTCATCGAGCGATGATACGAAGATCTTCCCGTCCCCGATCTTGCCGGTCCTGGCGTTTTCGCTGATCGCCTTGACTACTGGCTCGACCAGCTCGTCAACCACCACGACGCTAATCATCGTTTTGGGCAGGAAATCCACAACGTATTCGGTCCCCCGGTACATCTCGGTATGCCCCTTTTGACGGCCGAAACCTTTGACTTCGAACACCGTCAGACCCGTAATTCCGAGCGCGGTGATACTCGCCTTCACCTCGTCGAGCTTTGAAGGCTTGATCACGGCTTCGATACGTTTCATCTGGCTCTCTCCTTTCGGAACAACCGCGCTTTAGCAAGGCGGATGCCGTACTAATGAGTTACTCAAGTCCAACTGAAAGAACCAGAAAAATGCAAAGCGCAATCTGCTAACCGGGCAATGACGCCTGTTTCACAGGCCTTCGCCTGAAAATTAGACAGTCACTGGCGAGGTTAGAAAGCGCTGAAAGTGAAGAAAGCCTATCGGTGGGCGTAAGTGATGGGCGTTGGCGTGATTGGATCACGTCAAGGTCGAGTCAAAACGGGCTTACATTCGCCCGCCGCCGTTTTTTATCCCGTGAAGGGCGGTCCCGGAACCTCCTGCATCCGCGAAGTCGTGCCGCCGTCGTATTCGAGATGCAGTGCGCGCACGACCATCCCATGCATCCGCCAGGTCGCGATGACGAAGACCAACTCCATGATAAGCGCATCACTAAAATGGCGTTTCAGTTCCGCGAAGGTCGCGTCCTCGATCAGGTTGCGACCCACCAGCTCGTCCGCCGCCGCCATCACCGCCCGCTCGGCCGGGTCGAATTTGTCCGAGGTCACCCAACCCTTGATCGCGGCGAGCTTGTCCTCCGCCAGCCCGACCATCCGTGCGACCTTCAAATGCTGCGAATACTCGAACTTTGAGTCGCCGACGATACCCGTCCGCAGAATCGCGAGTTCGCGATATTCCGGCTTCAAGGCCCGGCCCGGCTCAAGCAACGCGAACAAGGCGGCGTGCGACATCTTGAGAATGTCGGGCACCAGCGCGTAGGTGGTCCAGTAGTCGCCGGGCGTACCGGTTGACGTGCCGGGTTCGGCCACCGGGTCGCGCTCGCCGAAGAACTGGCGGTAGACTTCGCGCACCTCCGGTGAGGCTTCCGCGAGACTTACCGGCCTCAAGCGATCTCCCATTGCTCAGCCTCCGTATGCCGAAGAAGAAACTCTCAGCCGCCGGGCCACGCCGCTGAGGCGTCGCTAGTGCGCGGCGATCGCGCCACACGCGCGCAGACCTGCGAGATCGCTCGCGCTGAAACCCCAATCGTGCAGCGCTTCCTCGGTATGCTCCCCGGCGCGCGCGGGCGGACGCTGAATTGCGCCCGGCGTCCGGCTGAAGCGCGGCGCCGGAGCCGGTTGCACCACCCCGTCGGGCTCGATGAAGGTCCGGCGCTGGCGGTTATGCGGATGCTGGGGCGCTTCGGCCATGCTCAGCACCGGCGCGAAGCAGATGTCGCTGCCCTCCATGATCTTGCACCACTCGTCGCGCGTTCTGGTGCGGAACAGCGCGGTGACCCGATCCTTCATCTGCGGCCATGATTTGCGATCGTTCTGCGGCGGCAACTCTTCGTTTTTCAAGCCAGAGAGTCGCAGCAACTCGTCGTAAAACTTCCCTTCAATCGATCCGATCGAGACGTATTTGCCGTCGCTGGTCTCGTAAACGTCGTAGTAATGTGCGCCGGTGTCGAGCACGTTGCCGCCGCGCTCGTCGGTCCAGAAGCCCGACCCGTGCATCCCATAGATGGCGCTCATCAGCGATGCCGCGCCATCCACCATCGCCGCGTCGATCACCTGCCCTTTGCCCGACTTCTGTGCTTCGAGCAGTCCCGCCACGACGCCGAAAGCCAGGTAGAGCGCGCCGCCGCCAAAGTCGCCAACCAGGTTGAGCGGCGGCACGGGCGCCTGACCGCGCCGTCCGATCGTGTTCAAGGCCCCCGACAGCGCGATGTAATTGATGTCGTGGCCAGCCGCCAACGCCAGTGGCCCGTCCTGACCCCAGCCGGTCATCCGGCCGAAGACCAGCCGCGGATTGCGCGCAAGGCAGACGTCAGGACCAAGCCCCAGCCGCTCCATCACGCCCGGACGAAACCCTTCGATCAGCGCGTCGGCCTGCTCGGTCAGCCGCAAAATCGCAGCCGTCGCCTCCGGCCGTTTGAGATCGAGCGCGACCGATCGCCGCCCGCGATTCAGCACGCTGTACTTGGTCGGCAGCGAGATGCCGAGACCCGCATCGGCTAGCCGATCGATCCGCAGGACGTCCGCGCCCAGGTCCGACAGCAGCATCGCGCACATCGGTGCGGGTCCGATTCCGGCAAGCTCGATCACCTTGTAACCCGTGAGCGGTCCCATGCGTCACCTCGGCTGGATGGAGTAATTTTCGGGCTTCAACCTTAGCACAAGGCCAATTCAGTAAAAGGCTTCGCGCTGTCCGGACAAGGCTCTCATGCCGCTCACGGCGTTTTTTTCCCGGCGTCGGCCGCCGTCGCGTCGTGCTTGTAGATGATCGCGACCGCGTTGACGTAGCGCCCCTGATGGCCGACCTCACCGACCTCCGGCGTATGCTCGCGCGCGCGGACGTTGACCCCGGACTCGGGTCCGACGTCGTGGCCCTCCTCTGCCGAGTAGCCCGGCAAGGGCTTGCCGCGCTTTTGCCGTTGATCCTCGAGGATCAGCAGCGCGTCAGCCCCGGTCTCGCAGGCCTTGCGCCGCACCAGCGCCGCGACTTCGTTCTCGTCGGCGTTGATGTCATCGGAGACTTCCACGATCGCGATCTGCTGGTAGTCGGCGTTCGGCGGCGACGAATAGAACGGGATCGGGCAGTCCGCGGGCAAGGCCGCGCGCGTCTGCGGCCCGAGCCAGCTAATCGTCGACTCGGGTGGATCTTTTTGCGGCGCGCAAGCCGACAGCATCGCGAGGCCGGCCACCAGCGCCAGCCATCGCGCGGCGCGCGAAAACTTTTCCCCGACCATCCTCACCATCTCGAACGAGGCTTGCGCTTCCGCGCCTCAGTCCGGCCCGACGCGTTTGAGGCTGAAGACTCCATGCTCGACCAGCATCCCGCCATTGTAACAGGAGTAGTCCCCCTCGCCCTCGTTTACATAGAACACGCCCAGATTGTACAGGCACCACGAACCATCCTGCAGCGAGACGCGAATCCCGCGCGCATCGACATTGCCGCTGACCCAGCCCTTCAGCATCTGGTTGCGGCAGGTGGCGTTGCCGGGCGCGCATCCATAAGTGCCGGAGATCTGGTCGCCCTGCTGTTGCACGTCGAAGCTGATCTTGACGCGGCGATTGTCGCCGCTGACCGTGCCACCGGCAAAAAGGCCCTTGAAATCACGGAGTGGTCGAACCGAGCCGGGGTCCGGCGGCGGGTTGATCGCCGCGCAGCCGACGAGCAATGGGATCATCGCGAGGGCGGCAAAAGCGACCTTGGTTGCAATCGCTTTTCGAAAACTCATGCTCTAATCTTATACCCGTTCGCATTTGCGACGGAGCATTGGGCCGGTATGCCACTCAATTG
>JBOHWF010000167.1:0-3017 GCA_050736455.1 Binataceae bacterium (SeqCode)
GACACCGACCATTACCTCGACGCTGGCGCCGGCGACCGGCTTGATCGCGGTGGATACGACCTCGATCCAGAATCAGATCAACTCGCAAAACACCGAAATCACCAATCTGCAAACCGCGGTGATCAACGAACAGAATACGCTCACGACCGAGTACGCCTTGCTGCAGGCACAAATCGTGCTTCACCAGATCGCGCAGGCCTTCTTGACCGCGCAGGCTTCATCCAGCAACTCCTCCTCCTCCGGTTCGGGCACGACCGACGCGCCCATTGGCTCGAATCTCTCGGTCAACGGCTAGCTTTGGTCAAATTGAGGATCGATTATTATGCGTAACGCCACCGCGTATTTGAACACCCAGACCATGACGCTCAGTCACGAGCGCGCCTTCGAGGAACTCTACCTGCGGCTGGCGCGATGGAGCCACGAGCTCGCCGCCGACGACCCCGCGGTACTTTGGGAGGTCGCCAGTGCCCGCCTCGACCGTTGCATCGCCCTGCTGGGCTACATGAGCGGGGTCATCGACGTAACCCACAGCTACGAAGTCGCCGCGGCGATCCTGAGCCTGCATCGGTTTGCGATCGGCGCGATGGTGCAGGCGAAGAGTGAACGCGACCCCGCGTCGCTCGAAGGCTTGCCGCAGGTGTTCGTGGCGCTGGCGGAGATCTTCGTCGCGATCAGCAAGCGGCGCGACGCCGCCCCGGCGCTCGCCTCCTGAGGCGGCTGACGCGAAAAATCAACCGGGCTTAAGGCGGCCGCACCGGGGAATGCCGGCTCATGACGCTTTATCGGCGGTCGCCACTTTCTTGCCGCGGATTTCCTAACCCGCCGGGCGCAGGCGCAGAGCATGCGCCCTTCAACCACGAGGCACTCTTGTCTATACTCTCGGTCCGGGACGATCCTCCGAGCCTTTGCCGGGGAAGCGCTTAAGGCTCACGACTTGCTATCGAACCCAGCTGAAGCGAGGTCGGCGTTACGCATGGGCTGCAAAAATTTAACCTTTATCGTGGTTTTGCTCGCGGCGTTGGCGCTGGCGCCCGCGCGGCTCGCCGCACAAACCGATGACAGCTCCAACCCCGAGACCAACGGGCTGGAGGGCGCGCAATCGCCCCAACTCGACGAGCAGGCTGCGCGCTTCGGAATTCTGCCGAGCCAGACCGCACAGCTCAAGCAGGCCATCCAGCAAAACAGCCTGACCGAAGAGCAGCTCACCGCGATGTGCGCGGGTGTCGCCAAGCGCCATCTGTCGCCCGCCGACGTCGAATCGGCGGCCGCCTCGCTCGGCATCTCGGGAGCGCAACTCGATCGACTTAAGCAATGCACCAAGCCCAGCGCCGGTCAGCCGTCGTCGACGACCCTCGCCAAACCGAAAGGCGCCGTCCCGGAAACCGCCGACCGCGACGTCCGCTCGACGCTCCGGCCGCCGCCCAAAGAATCGACAATCGAAGCCAGCTTCCGCCGGCTCGCCAATCCTGACAGTCGGACGCCGCTGCCGAGTCCGGCGCGCCTCGAGCAGTTCGGCTACTCACTGTTCTCCGCCAAGGTCTCGACCTTCGCCCCGGTCGATAGCATTCCGGTCAGCGGCGACTACATCCTGGGACCCGGCGACGAGCTCAACGTCCTGATGTGGGGCCGGGTCAATCAGACCCTCCACCTCGATGTCCAGCGCGACGGCTCGATGCTCTTGCCGCAGCTCGGTCCGTTGCAGGTCGCCGGCCTGAGCTTCGCCCAGGCCAAGCATCTGATCGAGGACAAGGCCGGCAAGATCACCGGCGTCGAGGTCGACGTCACGATGGGCCGCCTGCGCAGCATCCAGGTCTTCGTCATCGGCAAGGTCAACCATCCGGGGCTCTTCACGGTAAGCTCGCTGTCACATGTCTCGAATGCGCTGGTCGCCGCCGGCGGCATCAGCAAGGTCGGCAGCCTGCGGCGGATCGAGTTGCGCCGCAACAACCAGCTCCTGCGGGTCATCGACCTCTACGCGTTGTTGCTGCGCGGCGACACCTCGGCCGACGTCCAGCTCGAGCCGCGCGACGTCATTTTCGTGCCGGTCATCGGCCCGGTGGTCGCCCTGGCCGGTAATGTGAAGAGCCCGGGAATTTACGAGCTGGACGGCGGCGAGAGCCTCGCCCGCGCGGTGGCCCTGGCCGGGGGCGTCGGCGCCTTCGGCTACAAGCAGCGGCTGCAGGTCGAGCGGGTGCAAAACCATCAGCGCAATATCGCGCTCGACACCTCGTTCGGCCGGCTCTCGGCGGTCTCACTGCGGGTGCAGGACGGCGACCTCATCAAGATCTTCGGCGTGCTGCCCGATCAGCAGAATATCGTCAAGCTCAAGGGCAACGCGCGGCGGCCGGGCATCTACCAGTGGCGCGACGGCATGACCGTGGCCGATTTGGTCGCAGCCGGCGAAGGCGTCGCCGATCGCACCTTTTTTGATTATGCCCTCATCCGCCGCATCGAAGGACCGGACCGCCGGGTCCATTTCCTGCCGGTTGATCTCGGCGTCGCCTTGCGCGACGGCGGCGTCGATACTCAGGACGTCAAACTCCGCCCGCGCGACGAGCTCACCATTTATAGCGAGAACGACCTGCAGGACCTGCCGGCCGTAACCATCGAGGGTACCGTGCGCAAACCGGGCCGCTATCTGCTCTCCGCCGGGATGAAGCTGAGCGATCTTATCTACGAGGCCGGCGGCCTCAAGGACGAAGCCTATCAGGAGCGCGCCCAACTGGTCCGGACGCACGTGGTGGACGGCGCCGACACGAAATTCGCTTACATCGATGTGGACTTGCGCGCGGCGCTCGAGCCCAATAGCAGCAACGATCCGCCGCTGATGCGCAACGACGATCTCCTGGTCCAGGAGGCCTCGAACTGGCATCTGCCCTGGCGCGCCGCGGTGGTCGGGCAGGTCGTCCGGCCGGGGCCTTATCCCATCGCCGAGGGCGAGCGCCTGTCGGTACTGCTCAAACAATGCGGCGGCTACAAAACCAATGCTTTTCCCTTCGGCGCTGTGTTCATCCGTC
>JBOHWF010000168.1:0-2696 GCA_050736455.1 Binataceae bacterium (SeqCode)
GACCGCTCGCGCCTTGCCTATGGCGCAATCTTTCCCGACGGGACGTACGGCAGCTTAAAATCAACTCCGCCCATCAGCCGCCTCGGTCTCACCGACGACAACCTATTGAGGCTCCACAACTAGAGCGCTTTCTGGATGCTTTATTCAATAGAGCCCACTACCCAGGCGGGATGTCGGTTGCCAAGCGCCGCTCGTTGCCCTAAGATCACAGCAATGCTTACTTGATTGGGCGTCGGTCAGCGAACGCAGCTAGGGCGTGGTTGCTCGCGTTTCCCCTAGCCCAGCGAAACCGGTCATGGCGTCGCCGAGCGAAAGTATGGGTCGACAGATGGAGCGAAGTACGTGGTTTCAGAAGCAGCGTCGGCCAGACCAAGCGGCGACCAAGGCTAAGCCGTATTTCGCAGGGACCGGCGCAAGTGTGCCGGACGCACGGCCGCCATCGACCCTTTCTGTCCAAGGCGCGCCGCATGCAGAGCCCTCATGTCTGGCGTTCGGGGCACCGAACCTGTTGCCGGAAGTTCGAGATGGTCTGCGTCGTACATGGCGTGACGGGCAAGATACCGTCTGACATGGACATCTACGCATCGCGCTCGCTCGCGGTAGGCGGCTCGGCTCTCGTCAAGGCGATCGACAAGTGGCGAGCAAGGGCAAAGAGATTGCCGCGCGGAAAGGATGCCCGCGGGAACCGTTGCCGCCGCGCCGCCGGAGGAGCCCCCCGGCGAGTATGCGAGATTCCGGAGATGGTGGCAGTCCATGATTCGCTTTGGCGTGTTGGGAACGGCAAGGGTCGTGCCATACGGGCTCTTGGCACCGGCCAAAGAGACGCAAGGCGTCGAAGTGAGTGGGATTGCGTCTCGAACTCCGCGGAAAGCCGAAGAGTTTGCTGCGCGCCATGGAATTTCGCGCGGATTTGGCTCCTATGAGGCGCTTTTGGAATCTAGGGATATCGATGCGGTATACATCGCGCTTCCGCCAGCACTTCACTACGAGTGGGCGCGACGGGCAATCGAAGCTGGCAAACATGTATTATGCGAAAAGCCGCTTGCAGAGAATGCGCGGTTAGCACAAGCTTTGATGTTGTCCGCGAGGCAACACGGCCGAGTCTTAGTCGAAGCCATGCACGTTCGCTACCTTGACAGATTGCGACGTCAACGCGAGCTGGTAGCTGGCGGCGAGTTCGGCCGATTGCTTCGCATTGAGTCGTGTTTTCGAACGCCGTATACGCCTATGGCCAAGGATGATTTCCGCCTGCGCTTCGAACTAGGAGGCGGCGCTGCACTCGACGTTGGCTGCTATGCGGTCAGCTGTTTGCGGTACATGGCAGGAGAGGAACCTGAAATCCTGTCGGTGTGTCACAAGTGCAGGAGTCCTCAAATCGATCGTTGGATGCGCGCCATGCTTGGATTCCCATCAGGGGTCGAAGGGGCTGTCGAGTTCGGGTTTCGCGGTTTTTATCTGCCTCGTGCCGGCGTTGTGGTTACGTGCGAGAATGGACGGATCAAGTGGGACAATAAAGGCCTCGTGTATGAGAAAAAGGGCAACTTGATTCGCGAGTCGCTCCCCACAAAATCGACGTACCAACTCCAGCTTGAGGCGTTTGCGAAAAGTATCAGGGGCGAGAAGTCGAATGTGCTTCCATCTGATGACGCAGTCTTAACGGCGCGCGTCTTAGACGCTATGTACGAGAAGGCGGGTCTTGCCTTGAGAGGTATGCACCAGACGTCATGACGACTGTCCGCGGGGAAATTGTTCCGCAAGACGCCGACGGTCACTTGTGGGATGCCATCGTTATCGGTACGGGGGCGGGCGGCGCAACAGCTGGCTTCAACCTCGCGCGTTTGGGGCGATCGGTGTTGTTCGTTGAGCGCGGAAAACTTCTTCATCATGATCCTACCGTCGTGCGCGGCGTCCCGTTTTCATGGACGGGCAACCCCGAAACGGCGCTTAACCACGGCTGGTGGCCTCGTCCTGTCTATTATCGGGAAGAAGGAGATGGCGCTTCAGTTCCTACGAGGCCGCCTATTGGTTCTGGCGCTGGTGGATCGACAGCGCAGTTTGGCGCGGTTATGGACCGGTTTTGTCCGCAAGATTTCACACCGCGTCGATTTTTTTCGGACATATCCGATGCCTCATTGCCTGAAGCGTGGCCAATCAGCTACGAGGAAATGGTACCGTTTTACGAGCGGGCGGAGAGCTTGTATCGGGTACGAGGCACGCAGGACCCGCTCGCATCGACGGTAGCCAGCCTCCTCGAGCCGCCACCGGTATCCGAGAGGGAGCTCGCCGTTCTTGATGCGCTGAAGGGCGTGGGCCTTAACCCGTACCGCATTCACTCCGCTTTAGAGCACGTGCCTGGTTGCTTTGGCTGCCCCGGTATGCTTTGCCCGCGTGCATGCCGTAATGATGCCGCCCGAATATGTCTCTATCCGGCACTCGACCGCTACGGGGCCAAGATCCTTCCGAACTGTCGCGCAATCCGATTTGAAGAGAGAAGCCGGGTCGTCGAGCGGGTGATTTGCGAGTGGAACCGGCGGCGGATTGCCTTGCGAGCGCGAGTCTTCATTCTTGCCGCAAACGCATTTCTGACACCAGCTCTGCTTCAACGCTCCTCAAGCGAGCACTTCACCAATGGTTTGGCAAACAGCTCGGGATTGGTAGGTCTCAACCTGATGCTGCACGCATCAAAACATCTATTG
>JBOHWF010000169.1:0-8357 GCA_050736455.1 Binataceae bacterium (SeqCode)
ACGCCCAGCTCGGTCAGGCGGTTGATGAAGGCGTGACGCCCCGAATGCTTGCCCAGCACGAGTTTGTTCGACGGTATCCCGATCTCCTCGGGCTTCATGATCTCGTAGGTCAGTTTGTTCTTGAGCACGCCGTCCTGATGGATTCCGGCCTCGTGCGCGAAGGCGTTGTCGCCCACGATCGGTTTGTTTGGCGGCACCGCCTGCCCGATAATCTGGGCGAGCAGGCGCGAGGTGGGATAGATTTGCCGGGTCTCGACCCCGCAGTTCACGCCCATCAGATCCTTGCGCGTCTTCAGCGCCATGACGACCTCTTCCATCGAGGTGTTGCCGGCGCGCTCGCCGATCCCGTTGACCGTGCACTCGACCTGGCGCACGCCGTGGCTGATCGCCGCGAGCGAATTCGCCACCGCCAGCCCGAGGTCGTTATGACAGTGCGCGCTCCAGATAACCTGGTCTGCGCCCGCGACGTGCGCGCGCATGTAATCAAACATCTCGCCGTATTCGGTAGGAATCGCGTGGCCGGTCGTATCCGGCAGATTGACGATCCGCGCGCCGGCGCGAATCACCTCGGCGCAAATCTTGGCCATGAAATCCCAGTCGCTGCGCGAGGCGTCCTCGCACGAAAACTCGACATGGTCCACATGCTCCTTCGCGCGCTTCACCGCCCAGGTCGCCGCGTCGAGCACATCCTCGCGCGTCATGTTGAGCTTGTATTTCATGTGGATGTCCGAGGTCGCGATAAAAATATGGACGCCCGGACGCTTGGCCTTCTCGACCGCGCGCAGCGCCGCATCAACGTCCTCCTCGCGGGTGCGCGCGAGGCTCAGGATGGTCGGGTTGGTCAACGCCTCGGCGATCCGCCGGACCGCCTCAAAATCCCCCGGCGACGACGCCGCAAACCCGGCTTCGATAATATCGACGTTGAGCCGTTCGAGTTGGCGCGCGATCGCGATCTTCTCCTCGACATTCATCGTGCAGCCCGGCGATTGCTCGCCGTCGCGCAGCGTCGTGTCGAAGATCCTGACGTGATTCGGGTCGAAGCCGTCAATCGAGTCCACAGAAGCCATCTTTTTTCCTTTTCAGGGGATTGCGAGGACCGCGCTCCGTTGTCGCGCTGCTCGCCCCTTCCTGCGTTCGCACTGCCTCGTCGGACAGGTCGAAGTTCTTAGCCCGAAGCTCCGGGTCGGCGAGCCGCTCGGACCAAAATAAAAAACGCCCCAAGCGGCTCGGTCGGCCCGGCGCCTGGGGCGTTCGTTTACAGTTTCAAGCCTTCTTTTTTTGGTCAGGCTTGCACCTCGACGCCCGCGGCGTGGGCCCCCGTAAGGGCCAGAATAAGCAGCAGTCCGAGGAGCAAGCTCGTAACCATGACCTGTGTATCTAACCGCGCCATCTACCAATAGTCAAGCGCGGTCCGGTAAGGATCGATCCGGACCAATTGTCCGTGCTGTTTCAGGTTCGTCCTACAGCAAGAACCCGGCCAAGAGTACCCCGAAGATCAAGGCAAACACCAAAAGCGTAAACCATCTGGGTGCGTCGCGACGGAATCGAGGTCGTCGGTAACCCCCGAGAAGTCTAACACTAGTGTCGTTGTTTATGGGTTCCGGATCGTTGTCTGCATTCATGTGACAATACCCGCCGGAGGGTCGCCGCGGTTGACCTTCAGCTCTTCCGGGGCGAGTTCGATCCGTTCGCCGCGGAGCCACATCGCCGGCCCCGAGAGCACATAGGTGGTCGCCAGCACGAAGGTCGTGAACTGCGGCATCGCGATCAGCATCGCCGCGACCAGGATCACCAGCAACATCAGCTCCAGCGGCGCGCGCCGCCGGATATCGATCCCCTTGAAGCTCGGATAGGGCACTCGCGAGACCATCAGGCCCGCCAGCGCGACCGTCACGATCGCGATCACCGCGCACAAGGCTCGCGGCGAGTTCAGCTCGAAATAGCTGTAGGCCAGCACGACCCCGGCCATCATTCCGGCGGCGCCCGGCACCGGTAGTCCGACGAAGCGCCGCTTATCGACGCTGCCGGTCTGCACGTTGAAGCGCGCGAGCCGCAATGCGCCGGCGATTACGTAGAGTCCGCTAATCACGGCGCCCACTGCCCCGAGCGGACGCAGCGCCCACGCATAGGCGAGCGCCGCCGGCGCCGCGCCGAAGGCGACGACGTCGGCCAGACTGTCCAGCTCGATCCCGAACTGGCTCGACGAGCGTGAGAGCCGCGCCACGCGCCCGTCGAGTCCATCGCAGACGAAGGCCAGCGCGATCATCACCGCGGCGAACTCGAAGTGCGCGTCGATCGACGAAATCATCGAATAGAAGCCCGCCAGCAGCCCGAGCGAGGTGATCGTCGCCGGCACCACGAAGACGCCGCGCCGCGGCGGACTCTCGAGCGGTCGGCGCTTTTCGAGCAGGCGTCCCGAAATCAGTTGCAGCCGCGCGACGTGCTCGTCGCCCGGCGCCGCGCTGTCAGTCGCCATCGCGAATAAATTCCCCGAGCACGCTTTCACCCGCGCGCACCCGATCGCCGACTGTAACCGTCACCCGGTAGTCGAGCGGAAAGTAGTGATCGACGCGGCTGCCAAACATGATCAATCCGACCCGCTGCCCGCGAGCTACCTGCTGATCGCGGCTCACGCGACAGACGATCCGGCGGGCGAGGTAGCCGGCGATCTGCACGATCGCGTGGCGCCGCCCGGCGCGGTCCGCAAACAGGATCACGTTGCGCTCGTTGTGCTCGCTGGCGGCGTCGCGAAAGGCGGCGCGAAACTCCCCCGCGGTGTGCTCGACTCCAACGATCGCACCGCTCACCGGCGCGCGATTGACGTGGACGTTGAGCGGCGACATAAAAACCGCAACCCGGCGTGACCGTGGAGCTTCGCCGACCGCGCCAGGTATTGACGCCTCACCGATGTCGCAGACCTTACCGTCTGCCGCCGAGATAACCGCCTCCTCGCCAGCTACCGGGCGCCGCTCTGGATCGCGAAAGAAAGCCCCGATTGCGCCAGCAACGATCAGCACGATCGCCCCCAGCCAACCCCAGCCGAGCACCAGCGCGCCGACGCCGACGATCGCCACAGCGAGCGTGATTGCGGCGCCTTCAGGCGCGATATGCAGTAGCGACGCTATCCGCGCGATCATCGTCACGCGCCGCGGCCAGGCCGCGCCGCAGGCTCAGTTGCGGGCGCGATCAACCAGGCGCTCGCTGCCCAGCCACGGCATGAACGAACGCAGTTGGCGGCCGACCTCTTCCGCCGGATGTTTTTCGCCCTCGGCGCGCAGCCGCTTGAAATTCTTGAGGCCCTGCCGATATTCGCCGATCCATTCGTTGGCGAACTTGCCCGACTGGATATCGGCGAGAATCTGCTTCATCGCCGCGCGCGTCGACTCGCCGATGATCCTGTTGCCACGCGTCATGTCGCCATACTCCGCGGTGTTGCTGATTGAGTAGCGCATGTTCGAGATGCCGCCCTCGTAAATCAGATCGACGATCAGCTTGACCTCGTGCAGGCACTCGAAATAGGCCATCTCGGGCGCATAGCCGGCCTCGACCAGAGTCTCGTAGCCGGCGCGAATCAGCTCGGTCAGCCCGCCGCACAAGACCGACTGTTCGCCGAACAGGTCCGTCTCGGTTTCTTCGCGGAAGCTGGTTTCGATGATCGCCGCGCGGCCGCCGCCGATCGCGCAGCCATAGGCGAGGCCAATCTTGTGCGTGTCGCCCGACGGATCCTGCTGGATCGCTAGCAGGCACGGCACACCGCGGCCTTTGACGAACTCCGATCGCACCAGATGACCAGGGCCCTTGGGCGCGATCATGAAAACATTCACGTCCATCGCCGGCTGAATGAACTTGAAATGGATATTGAAGCCGTGACCGAAGGCGAGATACTTGCCCTTGCTCAGATACGGTTCGATCTCGGCCTTGAAGATGTCGGAGGCCATCTCGTCCGGCGTCAGCATCATGATGATATCGGCCTCGCGCGCGGCCGCGGCGGTCTCGAGCACGCGCAGCCCCTGCTTCTCGGCCTTCGCCACCGAGGGGCTATCCGCGCGCAACCCCACCCGCACGTCGATCCCGCTGTCGCGCAGGTTGAGCGCGTGAGCATGGCCCTGGCTGCCAAAACCCATAATCGCGATCTTGTGCGGCCGGAGCACGCTCAGATCGGCGTCACGATCGTAAAAAACTTTCATCTGAGTTTCCCTCTAACCCGCATCGCGCAGGTTGCGATGGTTGTTTTCGGCCTGGACCGAACGCGCCAGCGCAATCTTGCCGGTACGCACGATCTCTTTGATCCCGAGCGGACGCATCAGCTCGATGAACGCGCGGATCTTGCCACTGTCGCCCGTAATCTCGATCGTCTGCGCTTTGGGCCCGATGTCCACCACATGCGCGCGAAACGCCTGCACGATCGCATTCAGCTCCGAGCGCATCCGCTCCTCGACCGTGACCTTGACCAGCATCAGTTCGCGATCAAGCGTGTCGACCTCGTGGAAATCGGTCACCTTGATAACCGAGACCAGCTTGTTGAGCTGCTTGTTGATCTGTTCGAGGACCTGATCGTCGCCCGAGCTGACCACCACGATACGTGACTGCGTCGGATCGAGCGGGTCCTCGTTGACGGTCAGCGACTCGATATTGAAGCCCCGGCTGGAAAACAGCCCGGCCACCCGCGCCAACACGCCGAACTCGTTTTCGACCAGGACCGATATTGTATGACTTGGCATTCGTGATGTGGATCACGCCGACGGCGAGCTTCCGCTGAATTGGCGCAGACCCCGCGCCTGGCCGACTCTAGTTCACGTGCTCGTGCTGATGCCGGTTGATCAGCTCCATCATGCGATCTTTCGAGGCCAGTTTCATCTTTTGCAGCCGCTTCATTTCGATCTCTTCAGTGTTCGTCAGGTAAAGCTTGCTCCGATACTCGTCGAGCTGAAGCTTGAAGGCCTGATGCTCGACGTAGAGCGCTCGCAGCTCGGCGTCATGCTCCGCGTAGCGCTGGATCAATTCCTCTTCCCGACGTTCCATTGGCCTCTACCTCCGGCTGCATTTTTCACTTCTCAACTGGCGGCGACTTTGATCACCGCGTCTACCGGGCGAACGTACCGCGGCTCGAGTGCTGCGGCATTATCGGTCTCATTCGACACTATCCGCCCGGCGCCGAGCGCGGCCACCAGGCTCCCCCGTAAAGACAATTCCGCGGCTCCAGTCACGAGCACGACGCGGCAGCCGCGCGCCTGCGCCGCGCTGCGCACCTCCGCGCCCTTCGCCTCGCCCACGATCATCACGTCAGTCGAACCGGGCTTCGCGGACTCGGCCACCCCCAGCCCGCAAAGCCGCGCGGCAAGTTCATCCACCGAAACCGCCAAGTCTCCTGTGACCCTTTCTAGCGCATCCCCCGAGGAGTGGTAAAGCGCGGCGTACACTTCGCCACGCCGGGCGTCAATCACCGGGCAGACCGTGACGCCGGCGGAAGCCTCGCGGCCGGCGCAAAGCGCGATCGCGTCCAGCGAAGAAACTCCGACCAACGCCATCCCCAGGGCGCTCGCCAGGCCTTTCGCGTAGCTCAACCCAACCCTGAGGCCGGTGAACGACCCCGGCCCGATCCCGACCGCGATCCCGGCCAAATCCCGCAGCTTGAGTTCCGCCGCGCCGAGCAGTTCGTCAACCGCGTCGGGCAAGCCCGCGCAATGCGACGCGAACGAGCGCGACAGCGCGGCCTGAATCCGGCCCCGCGCCACCACGCCGAGACTTGCGACTGGTCCTCCGGTTTCGAGCCCGAGCACCGGCCCGAGCGCTATGGTGGCATCGAGCAGCCGTTCAACCGATAAGGCGGGAGATGTCATTCAGGATTACGAACGCCATCAGAATCGCCAGCAAAAACAGTCCCACCTGCATCGCAATCTCGCGATGGCGCAGCTTGAGCGGCTCGCCACGAATGCCCTCGATCGCAAAAAACAGCAGATGGCCGCCATCGAGCAGCGGCACCGGCGCCAGGTTGATAATCCCCAGCTCGAGGCTCAGCGTGACCATGAACAGCGCCACTTCGGCAAACCCCTGATGGGCTTCCTTGCCGGCGATCTGCGCGATCATAATCGGCCCACCGAGGGCCTGCCGCACCGGCGTCGCGCCGGCGATAATCTTGCCGACGCCGATCACCAGTGTTTCGGCCATCCGCACCGACTCCACCACGCCGGTCGGAATGGCCTTGAGCAGCGGTAATTTTACGACCGTCGCGGCGCCACTGGGCTTGACCCCGATAATCCAGGTCGGCGCGCGATCGCCGTAAATCGTTTCTTCCGGCGTAAGCCGCGGCCGCACCGTCAGATGGAGCACGCCAGAAGGATTTTGCCCATTGCGCTGCACCGAAAGATCCAGCAGACGGCCGCTGCTGTGTTTGACCACACGCGACATTGCTTCCCAGGAATCGATCGCCCGACCGTCGATCGCGATCACGCGGTCGCCCTCGCGCAGTCCGGCCGCGTAGCCCGGCATCCCGTGATCGATTGCGCCCAGAATTGGCATCAGCGTCGGCACGCCGGTCATCAGCACGACGATCATCAGCAGCGGCGCGAACAGGATATTCGCTGCGGGCCCCGCGAGTACGATCGCGAACCGCCGGCTCAACCGTTGGCTCGGAAAAGCCCGGGCATTGAACTCCTTGACCAGGCGAACCGGCTTGATCTCGGCGAGCCTTTCCGTCGCACGCTCGACCGACTCGCTCTTGGCGATTTCGCCGAGCAGCACCGCCTCGTCGGCCTTGACCTTGCGGCCAAGCAGCGCAACTCCCGAAGCTTCGGGCTGCGCCGCGAACTCGCGCGCCAACTCGAGCAGAACACCGTCTCCCGACGGGGCAGACTCAGTCTCGGACATAACACGCCGACTCTCGCCAACTGCGTGATCGAGAGCGACAAGCCGCTTGCGGTCCCGTTCAAGCCAGCCGCTCGCCTTTGCCGCCGCGAGCAGATCCAGCTTGAGCTCGCCCAGATAGCTCGTGATCGTCTCGGCACTGGGCTCTTCGGCGATCTCGTCCCCGAGCATCCGGACGTAGCCGCCGAGCGGGGTCGCGCCGATCGCGTAGTCGGTCTCGCCGCGGCGAATCCCGAACAGCCGCGGCGGGTAACCCACCGAAAAGCGGAGCACCCGCACGCCGACCCACTTGGCCATCCCGAAATGGCCGGCCTCGTGCACGATTATGAGAATGGCGAAAATGACGACGGCGGCAACGATAGCTTCAAGCATGCGAAAAACGACCTGGTGTGCAGCCTCGAAGATGAGCTAATAGAAATAATAGTAGGTGAAAACCGCCGGAAACACTAGGCTGCAAGTGCGATCGAGCAACCCGCCGTGGCCCGGAAAAATCCAGCCGGAGTCCTTGACTCCGGCGATTCGCTTCAGCGCCGAGTTCGCCAGATCGCCAAGCTGGGCCAGCAACGTCACGATAATCGCGAAGGCAATCACCTGGCGACGGAGCAGATTGGGCGCCAGCGCGGGCCGCAGTACCAGCCCGGCGATCAGGCTCGCAACCAGCCCCCCGATGGCACCCTCGACGGTCTTGTGCGGACTGACTTTGGGTAGAAGCTTGATTCGCCCGAGCGAACGGCCGGCGAAATAAGCGCCGGAATCGCTGGCCACGACGATCAGCAGCATCAGAACGATGATCGCGATGCCGCGCGCGCCGTTACGCACAAACGCCAGATATGGGAAGAGCACTCCGACCCCGAGCGCGCCGAGCGCAACCGTCGCGGTGTTCGCGCGGCCCGGACCCCTCAAACCGACCCGCAGAGTCAGCCCGCCCAGCGCGACGATCACCGCTGCCGGCGCGACCCACGGACCTTGGTCGTGGATCAGCAGGACTATCGCCGGCGTCGCGCCGCACAGCATGGTCAGCGCGGCAGTCGCGGGGCGCGACCCGCTCATCGCGCTAACCTCGTACAAGCCCCATGCCGTTACGATTCCAATAAAAATCGTGAAGACTGCCGTTGAAGCAAAGATTACTATCGCCAGCACCACAGGCAGGACGACCGCCGCCGTGGTTAATCTGATTCGCAACACCGGCGGGCAGCTCAGAGGCCTCGCGCGAGCACTTCGCGCGCCCGCGTGCGATCGCCGGTGCAGCTAATCATGCGCGGCGCTTGCAATTTGCTCTGTTGAGACCTGCCGTTAGCCGGTCGAAAGCGCGCGCGCCGGTTGACCGTTTGTTATAGCCGCGGCGGGGCTACGAACGATCGTCCCAACATTTTCCGTCTCGGCATCCACCGTTCCGAAGCGGCGCTCGCGCGCCTGATACGCCGCGAGCGCCTGCAACAGATCGGCCTCGCGAAAATCCGGCCACAAGGTCTCGGTGAAGTAGAGCTCGGTGT
>JBOHWF010000170.1:0-2233 GCA_050736455.1 Binataceae bacterium (SeqCode)
GCGAGGGCGCGACCGACCACCTGCTCTGCGTCGTTGAGGACGAGCTTGTCGATCGAGTCGAGCGGATGTGGTCCCTCTTCGTCGATCAGGCGTTGCACAGTTCGGCGGATCTGAGCATCCAACACCCGCAGCGCCACGTGTGACTCTCCGATGGCGGTGCTGATCCGACGATTGGTCGTCGATTCCGGGGAGGTGCCTCGTAGTCCGTCGATCGTCTTCTCGACACCCCAGCCGATCTCCACCTGTCGGCGCATTGCATAGTTGCCTCGTTCCTGAGACAGGGTGTCGAGGGCAATTCGCCAGCCGTCGTTTTCCTTGCCGACCAGGTTGCCGACCGGGACTTCGACGTTGTCGAAGAAGACTTCGCAGAATTCGGCATCGCCTGTCATCTGGACGAGTGGACGGACGGTGATTCCGGGGGAACTCATGTCGACGATGAGGTAGGAGATGCCGGCGTGCTTGGGTTCGGCGTCGGGGTCGGTGCGGCACAGCAGTGCGCACCAACTGGCCTGATTACCCCAACTGGTCCAGACCTTCTGTCCGTTGACGACGAAATGGTCGCCGTCGAGCACCGCCCGGGTCTGCAGCGCGGCGAGATCGGAGCCGGCGGGCGGCTCGGAAAAACCCTGGCACCAGATCTCTTCGCAGGTCAGGATCTTCCGAACGTAGCGCCGCTTCTGCTCCTCGGTCCCGTGTTCGAGGATCGTCGGCGCGCCCATCGAGAGGCCCAATTCGTTGAGCGGCCCCGGCGCGCGGGCGCGTGCGACTTCCTCGTTGAAGATCGCGCCCTCCAGGATCGTTTTGCCCTGACCGCCATATTCGACCGGCCACGAGATGCCGAGGAAGCCCGCCTCGTAGAGCCGCCGCTGCCAGTCCTTGAGGACTTTGACGCTCTCGTCGTCGATCGCGAGGGCGAAGCCGCGATCCATGATGTTGCGGGGCTTGTTGCGCTCGAGCCAATCGCGCGCCTTCGTGCGAAACTCCGCCTGTTCCGGGCTATCGCTCAAGTCCATCGTCGTCCACCTTTCCGCTGGAGCTGCTTTGTTTGTAGCTCAAAGCGTTGCCGGTTTGTAACCGTGACCATCGGCGTTGGCAACGAAAAACCGAAATGCGCTAAGCTCAAGTCCGATTTACTGATGGGCAGGTAACAGCCGCGTGGCGACTTTAGGCTTCACAGCGATCGATTTCGCCGTCTTCAAGGTTGAAGGCTTCAATGAGCGGATGCAGCAAATTTATGCGCATGTGCGCCCGAAGCTGATCAGACTCGGCGACGAACTCGCTCCGGAGCTCGCCCGCAAAACCCACATGGAGTTCTTCCCGCACGTCGCCAGGCACGCGCGCCGCACCGTCAATCCTCCGCCGGAGACGTGGGCGGCCTTCGGACCGTCGCCGCGCGGCTACAAGCGCTACGGCTATCTGGCGCTGTGCATCTCCGGAGTCGGCCTGCATGCGCGTGCGGTCGTCAAGTCAGAGGCCGACCACCGGCCGGCGATGGCCTCGAGTCTCAAGGCGCGCGCGCCGCAGCTTGTCAAGGAATTCAAAGGCACCCGGATTGGGCGTTACGACAAATGGGATTTCACTCATTTGCCCGCAGGTGAGGCGGCCGAGCCGGAGCTCTTCAAGACGCTCGGCGACGGGCTCGCCAAGAAGACCGGCGGGCTCGATCTGGGTTTCGGCTGGAGCCTGCGCGACTCAATCCGGCTCGATCGCGCCGAGTTGCTCGACGCCTTTCGCGAACTCGAACCGCTTTACCGTCTGCTGCGCGCCGCCGCCTGATGCTCGCCGCCGCCGCCCCTATCGGATACGCTATGCGGCTCGGTCGGGACGCGTTATGGTCGGGCAATTGCGCGACCTGAAACCTTATGGCTGAAGTCGAAAAAGAAGAGAATCAGGATTTAATGGCGAACGCAAAAACCTGCAAAGCGAACGAGTGCAATCGCGAGATTATCGCGAAGGGCTACTGCCGCAAGCACTATCGGCTCTGGAAAGCCGGCGAGATGCCCAAGCCACGCTATAAGACCTGCACCTTCGAGAAGTGCCGCAAGCATCGCTTCCGCGGCAGTCTGTGCGAGGAGCACTTCACCGCCGCGCGCGGCGCGAAGACTGACGCGGCGGCAGCGCCCGCGGCTGCAGCACCCGCGGCGGCCGCCGCTCCAGCCGCGAGCGCTTAGACTTCGCCGCCTGAAGGCGCCAGGGCGCCGACGCAACCTGTCGCAACGCGGGAGGTTAAACC
>JBOHWF010000171.1:0-4623 GCA_050736455.1 Binataceae bacterium (SeqCode)
ATTCAACTTCTTTTCGGACGGACACTCAACACACTCACCGGAACGCGACGAAAATACCGGCGCCAGCGGCGCAACAGACCAGACAGTACAGCCGAACTGATACCGCATCTTTATAATGGCGAGCCGCGCCCTCGCCGTAGCCCAACAGGCAAATGAGGCCCGCGCCGGAAAGAACCCACGGAGCAGCCAAGATGCCCGCGAGCGGAAGCAGAAGGACCAGCGCGCCGCAGGTGAACGCGAGGGCCGCGATCTGGGTGCCAACCCGCCAACGGATCTGTCCCGACGCAACCAGTTGCATGCCATAGGCGGACCCGGGAACTTTCAGCATGAGGAAGACGCCGATGCCGGGCCAGAGCGGCCGGACGGCATCATAGGCCTGACCGAAAACGATCGGGGTGGCAAGCGGGCCGAAGACGATCACGCCGAGACCAGCGACAATGCCGAGGGCAAGGAACTCCATGTTCATGCGCCTGGCCAGGGACCGATAGTCGTCCGCCTTTCCGTTTGTATGGAGGCTGGCCAGCGGAGGCAGATAGACCGTCGCCAACATGCCAACGATCTCCATTGCGATCTGCACGAGCCGGGTCACCACCACATAGCGGCCGACGGAAGCGGTGTCGACGAAGAAGGCCATGATCATCACGTCGACCTGATTGGCATTTCCCAGAATGAGATCGACGGCGTATGCCTTCGAGGCTACCAGCAAGGCGAGCCCGTCGCGAAAAATCCCGCGTGCCGTCGTCCGGAATCCGGTTAGGATTTCCCGGATCGCGTATAGCGCCGCAACGAAATAAAGAACCCGTCCGGCCGCGAAGGAAAGCGCCGTGAGCAGCACGTCGCGGGTCACGGTCGCCGCGACGACCAGCAGCGCGACGGAGACGATGGTCGTCCACGCTACGATGATCATTTCCCTGTCGAACAACGACCGGACGCGCAGACCGACGAGGGCGAGGTCGCCGGTCGCGGCCACGGAATACCCGATGATGGTGAGCACGGCCGCCCGTTCCTCGTGGGCCGAGAGCCCCAATAGATGCACGTAGACCAGACAGGGCAGCAGGAGCATTGCAGTGAGGATCGCTTTGACAATCACGCAGAGCGGTATTAGCGCAGTGCGCCGCTCCGGCTTGGCACTGCCCCAACGCATGGCATAGGCGTTCATGCCGAAATCCGACACCAGCGAAGCGAGGGCCGCGGTCGTGATAGCGGAACCAATGACCCCGAACTGATGCGGCCCGAGGAACCGCACCTGGATCAGAAACGATATCAGCCCCCCCCCGAGCCGCACAAACGATGTCAGGACGGCAAAGAATTTCGACCGCTGGATCGAACGTGAGGCTGGCGTCATCGCGGGGGAACCGCCGATCGAACACCTTTTCGCGCGCCCCCGGCCCGTAACGGTCTGCTCATGCCATAGCCGAGGCCGAGGGCTGAGACAAAGACCAGCAATTCGTCGGTGAACGGGGACGATGCGATCGAAATCGCCAAGATCAGCAAAAGGAACGCGAGGCACAAACGGCGCAAGGCCTCGTCGGTGGAGGTTGCGTCCGGATCACGATAGAAAATATGCACGCCGCACGACACCAGGAAAAGCAGGTAAAAGATGACGCCCAGCGCACCACCCTCGGCAACCAACTTTGCCCAGCCCATATCCGCGAGGAAGGCCACCTGATCTGGACTTCCGCCCCAAATCAAATAGATCCCGTAGTCGTAATACAATTGACTGTAGTTGCCAAATTCATAAGAGGGCCCGCTTCCGAAAGTCCCCCCTCCGGTTCCGATCGGGAAATGCTCGGCCGCGATGCGGAAGGACGCGTCCATCATGGCGGCGCGTACATTGTCGATGGCATCGCTGCCGTAGAACATGCCGACATGACCGGCTATGGCGCTTCCCAGCTCCGTAAAGTTGAGCACGAAAGCCGCTCCGCCCGCCAGTACCGCAAGTCCCACGCCGAGCGAGCCAAATCCTGAGCGATTCGGAAGAAAGATAATCAGGAGGCCGACAAAGCATCCCACCATCTCCTTGGCCGAAACAGTGAGACAGACGAGCGTGACAAACAGCGCGCAGAGCATAAGGTCAAGCGTCCGCTTCCGCAGCCGGTAACGCGTTGCGGCGACGAAGGCGCCGAAGGAATTGACCCATGCGACCTCGGTTTGGTGCATGTAAAGCCCTTGCGGCAGCACAAAAGCGCCCTTCACTGCCAGCGGATCGCCCTTGATGCTCACGCCCGTACTCAGATCGTAGAAAATAAAAGGAATGTTGATTAGGCAAAGAATGATGATCAAAATAGAAAGACTTTCAAACACCTGCGTCGCGCAGCCCGTCCGCTTGAAAAGCCATGCAAAAGCAAACGTCATAGTGACGAGCTTGCAATCAAGTGCAATAGATAGTAATGCGGAAAATGGTTGGGAAACACCCTTATTGGAGAAAATAATCGCTCCGAGCATAAGAACCGCCCCGTAGCCTAGCATAGACAGGGCGGGCAGCCAAGACCTGCGGTCTTGGAGAAACAAAAACGCGAGGGGTAGCACAATAAGGGACGTGGTTTCATCGAGAAGCGAAGTCTCGTACTCCTGAGCTAACGCCAGTCTGATGTAGTGGATCGCCAAATAGAGATTGAAGAACCAGATCGCCGCTAACGCGCCGGAACGCATGGCCGGCCTGTCGCGCCGCAAGCCTTTGCGAATGGAGCGCACGTCCGGTTCGGACAACGGCCCTCTGACAACCCCATGAATTGTTAGCTTGCGCAGGTTCACATCCCTATGCGGCATACTCGTCGAGGCCAGCGACGGTTCGATTCGAGGCAATGTGACAATAGCTGTCTGAGCGCGGAAAATATAGTCATGCTTTGTGAATCTGGCCGCATAGTGAATCTGGCCGCAACTGCGTTGCAGCCTCCGTGAGCGCGCTTCGCCGATTCGGTTCGTTCGTGAGGTTTTCGACTGCTCGGGCGAGCGCACTGGGATCCACCCCCTCTACGGCGATTGCGGTCACGCCATCGATCACGTAACCCTCCAACTTGAGCACATTCGACGCGACGACAGGGACCCCGGCTGCTTGGAGGCCGCAATTCAAACCTGGCCGGTGCTCCTCGAACTCGTCTTAACTGGAACACGCAAGCTCGAACACCACAGCTCGCCTCAGCCAAAATCTTAAGGAGGGGTGCGGGTACGTTCAACGCGCCGTCTGCCGCTATCAGCAGGCCATAGCGGTAGGTAGTGCCGCGCCGTGTTAGCCTGCGCGATATTAGAATCTCACGGCTTTGTGGCACTTATCATGTAATGGTAATTGTGAAACTTACGTATAAACTCAAATCTGCTGAACAACTTGTAAAATCGGTAGCTTGTCTCGCCAATGGACGGATATGCGTTATGTGGGTGAATCTTGATGTCCTTAAATCCCAATTTATCAAGCATGGATGTTATATGCCAGACATTTGTTGGGAACTCATAGTCTGCCGGCCGATGCGATGATCGCTTGATGCGGTGGTAGGTTGACCTCAAATATCTGTATAAAGGCTTTGGCATAAATATGCTTTTTACCATCTGGAACATTCCCCAGGCATTCGGATCCTCCAAAAATAATGTACCACCATGTTTCAATAGGTCGCGAAAAGTTTCTAGAATAGCTAATACGTTGTCAGGTTCATGGTGTATGACATCAATTGAGATTACATAATCAAACAAGCCTTTCTTAAATGGTAGTTTGTTAATATCTCCACATACACATGATTTTGCTCCAACATTACTTTGTAAACTAATCAGCATAGCATAGACCATATCGAAATTGACAAACATATTACCTAATTTTTCAATCTTGCTGAAACTCTCATCATATCCACACCCAATATTTATAAACGTTCTAGGAGGTTCTTGTATATTGCTTTCAATCACTGACCAAAATTCTCGCTTAGAAAACTTCCATTGCGAAGAGATGAATTGTTCTTTTGAGTTAAGCTTGTCAGATTTCATCATTACCGCAAGATTTTCTTCCTCATGCAAATGAGCAATGTCCATACCTGCTGGATAGAGAAGTGGAATGCCTTTTCTTATCTCGTACTCCCTAGAACACTGAGTGCATCTTAAGGAATTCATGAACTCCGCTAGGTCGCTCCCGCACATAGGGCACATTACGAATTGAGTCAATTCAGGATTTGTAAGGTTGCTCATTTTACATCCTTGAAAACACCAGCAAGGCCGCAGCCAGAGCTGTCTCGGTTTGTTTCAACTGAGCCGGTTAGTTGCGGCTATCCATGGCAAGCCCACTACGCACGTTGCTCTTCCAAGCGCGGCCTACCAAGCGCCGAGACGGAACAAGCAGTTCACAAAGCACTTCCCCCGGCTACCCGGGTTCCAGCAGGAGGCATTGCCGCCAGCGGATACCTTCGGCGAGAATTAAACTAAAGGGCAAGGGACTTTTTGATTCGGGGCCCGTACTCCTGCGCCAGCGCCAGTCTGATGTAGTGTATCGCCAAATAGAGATTGAAGAACCCGATCGCCGCTAATGCGCCGGAACGGATGACCGGCTTGTCGCGCCGCAAGCCTTTGCGAACCGAGCGCACGTCCGGTTCGGACAGCGTCCGTCTGATAACCCCATAACGCGTTGGTTTGAGCAGGTTCACATCC
>JBOHWF010000172.1:0-2246 GCA_050736455.1 Binataceae bacterium (SeqCode)
GGTGGGCGGTGGCGTCGGCAGCGGCGGCACCTGGATGCAGCCGGTCGCGCACCCGAGAATCAGGGACAGAATCAGGGCCAAACGTTTCATCCACAGGCTCCTTTGCCGGCGCCCCAAGCTTATCGCAACGCGCCGGGGTGAGCCTCTTCGAGCGGGCCAAAATCCAGCTTCACGCCGATGAGGAGGTTGAGCGGCGGGGCCGGAAAGCCGAAAGCTTCCGAATACTGACGGTCGAGCAGGTTCTGGATCCGCGCGACCAATTGCTCGTCGCGGACCAGGCGCGAATGCCAGCCCGGCGAATACGAAAAGGCGGCGTCGACGCGATGGTAGGCGGCGTGATTGGCGATGCTGCCGGTCGTGGTGATGTCGTCGCGATCGCCGACGAAATTGTAGATTACCGCTGCGCTGGCGCGATCGTCGTCTAAAATCAAGTCGCGATGCAGGTACTGGGCGACGGCCGCGGCCGCGTATTTTGGCACGCGCACCGGTTGGCGGCTGAACCGCGGCGGATCGTGCCGCTGATCGAGATAAGTAAAACTACCGCCGAGCTTCAATCCTTTAAGCGGGCGCCATTCAGGTGCGAACTCGAGGCCCTGGGTATCGACTCGCCCAGTGTTGCCCGCGAGCGAGCCGAACGGGCAGCTTACCGGATTGAAGGCGCAGGGCACGGCGACGATGTCGCTGTGCACGCGCCGCGCGAAATACGTAGTGGTAACCGCCAGCTGCTCGCCAAAAGTCTTGGTTACGCCGGCGTCGTACTCGCTCGACAGCTCGGGTCGAAGCTGCGGACTGCCAAAGCCGGGGAAAAACAATTCATTGAAGGTTGGCGCGCGAAAACCCTCGGCGTAGTTGGCGCGCAGCGTCAGGCCGTACTGGTTGAAGGGAAGCGCCACCGACCACGCTGGACTGACCTCTTTGCCGAAGTCGCTGTTGCCGTCGACGCGCAAGCCCGCGGTCGCGATCAGATGGTCGTCGAAGAGCCGCGCTTCCTGTTCGATGTAACCGGCGTACTCCTGGCGGCGGGCATTGAAGACGGTTTGGAAACGCGCCGGGGGCGGCGGGGCAAAGCTCACAAAATCGTCCTGCGGATGCGCCCAGCGGTCGAGGAGGTCGAAGCCGGCCAGCGTGCTGAGCCCGTGCGGCTCGCGGTAAACCGCCTCGAGGTTGCCGCCGCGGGTTTCATCCGGGATGTGATCGGTTTCGCCGAATGGACTGCGTACAAAGGGGACCTCGTTCACGCGCAGTTCGTCGCGGACATAGAAGGCGCTCAACCGCGCGCTCAGGCGCTCGCCGAACTGGTGATCGATTTCACCCTTGTAGAGCATGAACTCGTTGCGCTGATGAGCGTCTGGATTAAGCGGAATCCCGCCCGCCACGGAGAAGCTCGGGAGACTGACATTTGCCCGGATGTAGCGGGCGAAGCCGCGCAGCGTCGTGTTCTCGTCGAGGTGATAGTCGAGGCGCAGCGCGCCGGCGAGATTGTCGGAATTGTCGTTGATCGGACGAAAGCCGCTGGTCGAGAAATAGGCGAGAGAACCCGAATAGGCGAGCCGGCCCTCGGCGCCTTCGAACGCGCCGACCTGGTTAACGCTCGAGCGGTTGCCGCCCTCGGACAGGAGCGAGAACTTGGGCGGCCCCGAACCCTCGCGGCTGATCAGGTTGATCACCCCGCCGATCGCCTGCGAGCCGTAGAGTGCGCCGCCCGCACCGCGCAACACCTCGATCTGATTCAGATCGCCGGTGGTGATGCGGCTCAGATCGAACGAAGACGTCGCCGAATCGTTGACCGGGACGCCGTCGATCAACACCAGCGTTTGCGACGGATCGGCGCCGCGGATAAAGACGTCGGCGAGCGCGCCGGGCGATCCGCTTTGCACGACTTGGACGCCCGGGACCTCGCGCAGCGCGTCGATCGCGTTGCGGGCCTGCTGCGTCTCAATCTGTTGCGCGTCAACGACTGAAACGGTCGTGCCGACTTGACCCAAGGGTTCGGGGATCCGCGTGGGCGTGATGACGATGGTCATCGCGGGTAGTTTCTCGGCGGGTAGTTTCTCGGCGGGTAGTTTCGCGGCTGGCAGCTTCGTCGCGGGCGGCCGCGCCTTGGCAGCGTCATTTACCCGAGACGCCGCCGGCCGCGGCGCCGGCTTGGTATTCGACCTGCTGCTCGCGTGCGACTGCGGCCCCTCGGCACTTGGCGTAGCCGCCGGATTGACCGCAGTTGGTATCACACTGGTGTAATCCGCAGC
>JBOHWF010000173.1:0-3939 GCA_050736455.1 Binataceae bacterium (SeqCode)
ATCGCCAATTCGCCCAGTGCGCGCGGCGCGCTCGATCGTCTCGACCACTTGGGCCGCCATTTCGTCGGCAACGATGATCTCGAGCTTCACCTTAGGTAAGAAGTCGACGACATACTCAGCGCCGCGATAGAGTTCAGTGTGGCCCTTTTGCCGACCGAAGCCCTTGACTTCGCTGACCGTCAGTCCCTGGATACCCACGCTGGATAGGGCTTCTTTAACCTCGTCAAGCTTGAACGGCTTTATAATCGCCTCGACCTTCTTCATATGACTCCTCTGCCGGGGTCGCGGGATGCCGGTTGGACGCCGCTTCGGCCTCTCTTCCATACCTTTTTCAGAAGTGGAACCGTCCACGCAAGTCCCCCACCTCGGCGTCGAGCCCTACGCGATGACGCAAGCGGGGTGCCAGATACTCTGACGCTGTGCACTAGCCGCGGCGCCACTTCAAATGTCCGAATAACAGGCACAAGGTTATGGAATATACATCTGGCAGGCAGCAGCCGCTCTAAGGCGCACCGATCCTGGGCTCCCTGCCGCTAAGCAGGCGTTGGATATTTTCGCGATGACGCCAGACCACCAGCGCCGACATCACGATTGCAAGCAAGACGTAAGGATGCGGCGAGCCGGTCACGGCGACCGCAGCCGGCAATGACATCGCCGCGCCCAGCGACGCCAGCGACATGATCCGGCTCAGCGCGAGGATCGCAACAAACACGGCAAGGACGACCACGATCGGAAGGGGCGCCAAGCCCAACCATACGCCCATTGCCGTCGCCACGCCGCGGCCGCCGTGCAGTCGCAGGAAGAGCGACGCGATTGCGCCGACAAAGGCCGCCAGCCCAACGAGCATTAGTTGCGAGGCCGCCGGCACGAACGGCCGCGCGATCAATACCGGGACCAGCCCTTTCAGCAGGTCGCCAGCGAAGGTCAGGGCGGCGGGAGTTTTGCCACCGGCCCGCGCCACATTGGTCATCCCGATATTCCGCGAACCGACGGTGCGCGGATCGAAGCCGAAAGCTTTGCCGACGATCACGCCAAACGGGATCGAACCGCATATATAAGCGAGAATTATCAGCGGGACGAGGATGAAGTTTCTCCAGAAAGCGCGCGGGCGTCGAGATGGTCGGGGTGACTGGATTTGAACCAGCGACTTCTGCGTCCCGAACGCAGCGCTCTGCCAGTCTGAGCTACACCCCGAATCTGATTCCCGCGACCGAGTCCGACGCAGCCATCCCTTATACCATCGCCTCCGCGCCGACGCGAGGTGAGCGAACGGCAGTGCTTCTGCGCAGGACTAACCTGCAGATGCGGCCGCGCGGCGCATCTGTGCAATCACCTCGACGTAATCGGACTGGCCGAAGATGCCCGAGCCCGAGACAAAGACGTTCGCCCCGGCCGCAGCCACCGCCGCGATGTTGTCGGCCTTGATCCCACCGTCCACTTCCAGATCGACCTGCAGTCCGCGGCGGTCGAGCTCGGCCCGGAGGTGACGCAGTTTGTCGAGACTTTGGCGGATGAAGCTCTGCCCCCCAAAGCCCGGATGCACGCTCATCACGAGGATCATATCGAGGTGCGCGGCGGCCGCGATGACGCGGTCAGGATCGGTCTCGGGATTGATCGCGACCGACGCACGAATTCCGAGGTCATGCACTCGACGGGCGATCGCCGCCAGATCGACGCAGACTTCAGCATGCACTGAGAGTGAATCCGCGCCGGCTTTGACAAAAGGCTCCAGATAGCGCTCTGGATTCTCGATCATCAGGTGGGCGTCGAGCGGCAGCTTGGTAATCCGACGGACCGCCTGCAACACCGGGATGCCGATCGAAAGATTGGGCACGAAATGACCGTCCATCACGTCGAAATGGATCAGATCGGCACCGGCAGCCTCGACCCGGCGGATCTCCTCGCCCAAAGCCGCGAAGTTCGCCGAGAGGATCGAGGGGGCGATTTTGCAGGCGCGCGTCACTTGGCTCAAGGCTATCGCGTGATCAGTTCCGCCGCTACCATGCACGGCGTTTCAGCCGCGCGGCAAAAAAGCCGTCGCGCGAGGCGCGGTCGGGGCGTGTCCGCAAGAAGCCGTCAGCGTCGATCAAAGCGAACAGTGGTGACCGGTTCGGCGGGTCGATTAAGAAATCCGAATGATGTGCGAGAAAATCGTTCACCACGCCGGCGCCCTCCTCGGGCGCGAGGCTGCATACGGCGTAAACCAGGACGCCACTCGGCGCCAGTAACGCGGCGGCCTGCTCGATCATCGCAAGCTGCAGATGCGCCATGCGCGCGAAGTCATTTGGGACGACCCGCCAGCGAATCTCCGGATGCTCCCGCAGAGTGCCGAGGCCGGTGCAGGGCGCGTCGAGCAACACATAGTTCGCAGATCCCTTACGGATGGGAATCGCGCGCGACGAGTCGCTTCGAGCGACGTGAACATTGCCGTGCCGCAGGCGGGTCGCGGCGCTTCGCACCTGTTTCAAGCCGGCAAGATTGAGATCGAGAGCGATCACCTGTCCTTGCGACCCGACCAGCTCGGCAAGATGCGTGCTCTTGCCACCGGGCGCCGCGGCGCAGTCGACCACGGTCGCGCCGGGCGGCGGCGCAAGCAGCCGGACGACGATCTGCGAGGCCTCCGCTTGCGGCGTGAAGAGACCGTCGCGGAACGCATCGCAATCCGGCCACGCAGCGCCGCCGATGATCAGTGTTTCCGGGAATAGGCCGCGGCCGGCGATGACCATCGCGTCGTGTTCGAGCCGGGCGGTCAACTCCGCCGCGGAACCGCGGCGGAGGTTGAGCCGGATCGCATTCGGCGCGGCCAGATTGTTCGCCGCCATGAGCGCCTCGGCCTCATCGACGCCGAACCATTCGACGAATTTCGCCACCAGCCAGGGCGGATGCGAGTACGCAACGGCCAGGTAGTGCATCTCGCCGCCCGCGCGCTCCGGCAACGAGGCCGGGGTCCTGATCGCTGTGCGCAGAATCGCGTTGACGAACCCGCTCGCGCCGTCGCCGCTGCGCTTCTCATTCGCGAGGCGCACGGCAGTGTCCACCGCGGCGTGCGAAGGAATCCGTGTGAGCCTGCGCAACTGGTACAGGCCCATCCGCAGGAGCGCGCGGACGCGCGGATCGAGTCCGGCAAGCGGGCGCGACGAAAGCCGCGCGAGCTCGTAGTCAAGCCGCCCCTGCCACGCCAGCGTGCCCAACACGAGTTGGGTGACAAGGCCACGATCGGCGCGAGCGTCAAGCTCAGCAAGCCGATGGCCGAGCAAAACGTCAGCAAACGCCCGATCGGCCTCGACGCGCAGCAAAATTTCGAGCGCGATCCGCCGCGCGCGCAACCCCGGTGAGTCCTGAAGCATGTGGCGCGGCGATACCAATCCGCGGTCGAGTTTCCCGGGTGCAGGCTTTCTCATCGGTCAAATCGCGATCCGATAGTCGCGCGGCGCCCGCGAAAGAATTCTGCGCCACTCATCCGGCGGCGTCCCGGCGCCTGCACCTCGAGCAGCGCGAGCGACCCGACACCGCATCGCACGATCGCAGTCGGTTTCAGCTCGACGAGCGCGCCAGGGGTCGCGTCGGAATGAGCAAAGGTTGTCTCCGTCGCGATCGCGCTTTTCCAGATGAGAAGATCTTCGCCGGCAAACGAGCTGCGGGCAGTCGGCCAGGGATCGTAGGCCCGCACCATCCGCTCGATACGGTGAGCGTCCGCGTTCCAATCGATCACAGCATCCTGCTTGGTCACGGGCTGGGTATAGGTGACGAGTGCTTCGTCCTGCGGAGTTTCGATTAGTTCACCGCGACGAATCAACGCCAGCGTTTCGAGCACAGCGGTCGCGCCCAATTCTGCAAGTTTCGCTTTCAGGCTGCCCTGCGTCTCGTCGGCTGCGAGCTCCAACGAGCGCGCGAGCAGCATCGCACCGGCGTCCATCTGCTCGGTGATCCGCATGATAG
>JBOHWF010000174.1:0-4814 GCA_050736455.1 Binataceae bacterium (SeqCode)
ACGAAATCCTGATCGCCGAGGGTGCGATCGTCACCGCACGCATCGCCGCCACGCGCCTGACGGTGGCCGGCCAGGTCAGTGGCGAGATTATCGCGCGCGAGCGCCTCGAGCTGCTGCCGACGGCGCGGCTCAAGTGCGCGATCACGACGCCGAGCCTCGTCCTGAATGAGGGCGCGCAATTTGAAGGCGACTGCAAGATGCCCCGTGAGCGCGCCGCCGCCTGACGCTTCGGAACGTCAGCGGCCTGACTCCACGAACGCGGCGAGCCGGCTCTCGACGCCGCGGCTGTCGCGGCGGCTAACGACCAAGCCGGCTCCGTCGACGACGATTTCCTCGACGTCGCCCATCCGCGCCTCGTAAATCCACACCGACGCGGCTGCGGGCGCGCCTCCTCGAAGGGCGGCGTTGACGCCACTTGCAGGTTCCAGACGGCAGGTTTGCTTGAGCGATGCCGCCGCCAGGGTATTGTGATCGATCACGGCGACCCGTCCGGTCCAGCGAGTTTGCGCGCGCGCGCGCACGTGCGCGAGGATCAGCGCGCGAAAGATCGTCAAGTCGGCCGCGTCGATTTCGCCGAAGCGCCCGAGCTTGATCACGATTTCGTTGCGCCCGGCCAGCGCGCTGACGTTGCCGCGAAAGCTGTCGCCGTCGGCGCGATAACTCGCGTCACGCCGGAACAGGCTGCTCGAATAGCGCAGCTCGATCCGATCAATCTTGGCGGCGCTATCGAGCGTCGCCTCGGCTTGACGGCTGGTCAGGCCGTCAGCTTCGCGCCGAGTGGCGGCGATCGTCGCAGGCGCGACCCGCGCTTCTTCGATCGCGATGACCGCGCCGGCTTGTCGAACCTCATAGCGGTAAGCGCCGAGCGGAAGCATCGAGGCGCTTAGGCGCGCGCGAGCAGGTGTTGCATCTTGTCGGCCAGCTCCGGCGCCGCCACCTCGTGCTTGAAGTAGATAAAGGCCTCCCGCTCGCCGACGGTCAGCCCGCGGATCTTTTCCGCCCACGCGCTGAGCGCGGCGTCGTCATAGCTCTCCTTGCGCAGACGCAGGTACACATACGGCGCGGTGGCTGCGACTGGACTTGACAGCTTGTCACTTTCTGCTACGCAGAGCGCAACTTGACGCCGCCGCAGCAGTTCCAAGACCGCATCGTCAAACCACGAGCGATGGCGGAATTCGAAGGCGGCGCGCACCCGTCCGCCGACTTGGGCGATAAAATCATCCAGCAACGCGTCATCGCGGGGCAAATCCGGCGGCAGTTGAAACAGCACCGGGCCCAGTTTGGCGCCGAGCGCGCCGGCGGCTTCGATAAAGTAATCCAGGGTTTCTCTAGTGTCCCGTAAACGGGCAAAATGCGTGATTCGTTGCGGGGCCTTTAGCGCGAAGCGGAAATTCGGCGGCGTCTTTTCTGCCCAGCCCGCGAGCATCGCGCGCCTCGGCATCGCGCGAAAAGTGTAGTTGATTTCGACCGTCGCGAGCCGCGTCGCATAAAACTCGAGCATCTTCGCACCCGCCAGCTTCGCCGGATAGAAACCACCCAGCCACTCCTTGTAGCTGAAGCCGGAAGCGCCAGCCCTGATCTCGGTCGCCACGGGGGTAAGCTAGCAAGCCCGAAGGTGCAAAAAAATCCGACGGAGCCGCGTCACGATCGATTTCATGGTGAAAATATGGCCGCAGCTTGGACCAACAACGACAAAATTATCCATAATTGAAGGCTTGAAAGATAAGACACGTCGAATAGAATGTCTCTTGGCGAACTCAAGCCTTTCTGACGGGGTAGCGCGCTGCGGCGAAGGAGCGGCCTTCGCATTAAGGCGGTTTACTTGCCGCATAGCTTGTGTTAGGGAATTCGGGAAAGGAATGGAGATACTATGCTAGTAGATGCAAAGGTTTTAACGGTTGGTGAGCTGTCGGATTACCTGCGGGTGCATCGCTCAACGATCTATCGCCTGCTCAAGAAGGGTCAGCTACCCGGTTTCAAAATCGGCAGTGATTGGCGCTTCAACGTCGAGGCGATAGATCAATGGCGGCTCCAGCAGGGCGCCGAACAGCTTGAACAAATGCGCGCCAGCCAATAACCGCATCTTTACGCCAGCGACGGTTTCTAGAACCGCCACACACCCCGCGCCGGGGAGGTGGCGGAGCGGCATCGAACGCCCTTGGATTTCTCACCTCTCGCGCAAGCCGCGGGCGCAATCAGGGCCTAACTGAAGCCAGCGCAACTGGCGCGGTTAATCTCCGAGATAGCGTCGGCGAATGAATACGTCGCCGAGCAGCAGTAGAATCGCGATAGGCAGCAGCGTTGAGTCGATCGGGCGCCACGTGCGGATCCTGGCGCCGCCGTGAGCGATCGTCTCGCCGATGCTGGCGTCGTACTTCCCTTGTGTCCCGCCGGCGAGATCACGCAGGAGCGCGGTATCGGTCGGGCGTAACCTGAGTTCGGCGGCGTCGGCGACGCCGGCGCCAGTCGCGGCGATCTCCCGCCGCAGGATCACGCGCTCCGTGTCGCCAGCCTTGACCATCAATACCAGGCCGTATTTTCCGCGCAGGAGTGGCACGGACTCGCCGCGATAGACCGACGGACCGATCTGGGTCAGAGCGATATCGGCCGTCCGCTGCGGGCTCGAGATCCGGCAGAAAAGGTTCTCCGCCGGGCTTTGATCGGCCTTTTCCGCGGTGATCTCGAGCGCGCCGTCAGCGGCATTATTGACCCGTAAGCTGAAGGGACCGCCGTCACCTGCGCGCGCCACCCAGCTAACGAGCTGCGACCAGAATTCCGCGTAGTGGTCCCAGCGCAGCCAGGCGAGCGAGCCCAGCGAATCGGGATCGCCGGAAAAGATCGCGGTGCGCCCGAGTTCGTATTGCCAGGCCGCGAGCAGGGGGGCGCTGAGGGGGCCTTTGCGCGCAATCAGCGGCACGGAGGCGCCCTCCTTGGCCTCCGTGATCGCAAAGAAGTCCAGCGCCGGAATCTGGCTGGCCGCAAGGCCGCTCAGGATCGAGCTGGCACCGCCGAGATCGACGCGCGCATGCTCGTGGAGCTTGAAATTCTGAGCTTCGTGGGTCAGATGAACCAGCAGCTGCGGCAGCTTGGTGATATCCTCGACGCGATAAAAAACCCCGCCCGTCACCTGCGCGAAGTCCTGCAGCAGCCTGAGATTTTCCAGGTCGGGTCCGATTCTGACGGTTGAAACCGGCACGCCCTGCTTGGCAAACGCCGCCATCAACTGATCGTGGTCGTGATACTGGCGGTTGGTATCGCCGTCAGTCAGCAGAATCACCTCGCGCACGGCGATACCGCTGGCGAGAATTTCGCGCTGGGCGATTTCGAGCGCGTCTTTGAAATCGGTGCCGCCGCCCGGCTGCAGCCGCGCGACCCGCGCCAGCACTTCCGCGCGATCTTCGCCGAGCGGCCGCAGATGGCCCAGGACATAGGGATCGGAGTCGAAGGCGATCACGCCGGCGTAATCGGTGTCGTCGAGTTGATTGAGCAGCGCGGCGGCGGCCTGCTTGGCGTAGCGGATGCGCTCGCCGTCGCGCACTGCCGGGAAGCGGGAGTTGTAGCTCATCGAGTTCGAGCGGTCGATCAACAGATAGACCGCAATCGGTTCGCGCGTCGGCGGCGGCGGCTGCGGCGTGAAGGTAATCGGCAGGACTTTTTCCAATGGACCGTCATGAAAGGCGATATCGCGCAGGCTGTCGCCGACGACAATCAGGCCGCCGCCGAAATCCGCGACGTAACGATTCAGCGCCTGCTGGGCGTTCTGATCGAGGGCTTCGGCCGGTGTGTTGGCGACGATCACGGCCTGATAGTCCAGATAGTCCTGGGGTCGCACGGGCAGTTCGCGCGGCGCCGCGGCGGCGACCTCGTAGCCCCGCAGCTTGAGCACCTGCATGAGGCTTTCCGGCGGAGGGTCCGCGATCATCAGCACGCGTGGCGGCGCGCTCACCGCGATTGCCGCTTCGGCCTCAGGGTTTGCGACGACCAACGGCGCCGGCGCCGTGATCGCCGCCTGCATCAGGTAGGCGCCGGCGCGGGCGATCCGGTAGGGCAGCTGGAAACGGTTCAAGCCCGGCGCCAGCGTGATCCGCCGCCCGCCGACGACGGCGCCGTCGGCCAACAGCCTGAGGTCGGCGGTGGCCGGCTGGAGCCCCTCGTTCTCAACCTCGACGCGCAACATGAAACTGCTGTCAGCCCGCACTGACGCGGGCGCGGTGAAATCAGTGAGGGCGATCCGGCCCAGCGCCGAGGGTGGCGGCGCGCTGGTGTAAATCCGCACGCCCGCCTCGGCCAACGCCGCGATTTCACCGCGCGCGTCGCCCTGGGTTTCGATCCCGTCGCTCAGCAGCAGAATGCGTTTTTCGCGATCGCCCGAAAAAAATCCCGCGGCGGTAACCAGCGCCCCGGCCAGATCGGTGCCGCCGGCGTCCACCGCCGCGGTCTCCGGCGCCAGAATACGCGGTTCGCTCAGCGGCGCGAGCAGCCGCGCGTCGCGGCCAAAGGCGACCAGCCCGAGCCGGTCGCGCGGATCCATTGCGCGGCGGACCGCGCGGACCTGGCGCATCATCCAAGCATGCTGATCCGGCGCGATCGAGCGCGATTCGTCGAGCGCCACCACCAAGGCCATGCGCCGCGCGCTGCCGCTGAGCGGAATTTTCGCGCCGGCGAGCACCGCCACGACCGCGGCGAACGCGAGCAAGCGCGTCAGCGCCGAGGCCGCGCCGGCCAGCCGCTGGCCCGCGCGCATCGCGCGCCAGGCGGACCAGACGACGAGCGGCGTTGCGGCCAGAATCCACAGCATCAGCGGACGCTCAAAC
>JBOHWF010000175.1:0-21822 GCA_050736455.1 Binataceae bacterium (SeqCode)
CCTCATGGCCCTCCGCGTCGAGCGCGGTTTGCGCAAAAAATCCGAGCAGGCCGAGGCGGTAATTGATCGTCACGACGATGACGCCCCGCTTGACCAGCGGAGTCGGATCGTAGAACTCGCCGCTGCCTGCGGTGAGTCCGCCGCCATGAATCCAAACCATCACGGGCAGGCGGTGGGGCGTGCCACGGCGGAGCACCGCGCGGCGCGGAATGTACACATTCAGAAACAGGCAGTCTTCGCTGCCGAACTCGACTCCGAAGCTGTCAAGCTGAGGACAGGCACTGCCAAACTGAACCGCGGGTAGAACGTCGTGGAACTTCGCCGGCAGCTGCGGCGGCTGCCAGCGCAGCGAACCGACCGGCGCGGCCGCGTAGGGGATGCCGAGATATTCGGCGACGCCGCCAACCACGATACCTCGCACGGGTCCGCTTTTGGTGAAGACGACGGGTGGCCGGGCACTGGCGGTCTGGCTCGTCGCGAGCGTGGTAAGTAGCGCCAGTAGTGGAAGTAAGAAGATATAGGTCCAAGACCTTTGCCGAACGCTCGACCCTTCCCGCTTGTTCATAGCTGCACCTCTGGCGCCTCAATACCACGGAAACGGACGAAGTTTCCATTCCCGCCCCATGCTCGTTCCATTCGCCGCGCGGGGTCGCTAGCGTTTGAGCGCGGCCATCAAAGCCGTAAGCATAACGCCGGGCGGTGGTGGAATCCCGTTGAAGAGTTCGAAGGCCAGCTCACCCTGATGCGCGAGCATCCCGGCGCCGTCGAGCGTGCGCCGGCGGGAGGCGCGCGGAATCGTCATCGATCACGGGCGGCTGCTCCAGCTTTGATTCGCGGTACGCAACTCGAGGATTGGATGATCGACCTGACGCTGGCCGACGAGTCGTCTGTCGAGGTCTAGGTCTGGCGCACGATGCAGCGTGAGCGTCTGTTCAAGCGCGCCGAGGAGGCACTGAAGCAGGCGCGCCGCTGGGCGATCAATCTGCTACAAAATCCGCCAGCGCGCGAACCCTTCCGCGGCGCTCTGCTGCGGATCTCGGGCGCTTTCCAAATTTCCGCTACCTTCCTCTCCCTCGCAACGGGCGAGCGCGCTAAAGCGTCGGTGTCCCAATGAGGTACACGTGCGCTGCGGATACGCGAGCGTAGCTCCGAGCGGGCAGCCACTGCCACTCGTTAGCGCATTCGGTGCGTAGCGCGGTTTTAGCTGCAGGACGCGACCGGTATCGGGATGGAAATCAAGACACTAAAAGGTTCGAAGCTCATCATATTTGCATGCGTCTTGGAGCTGCTCCCCGGAATCCACGCCTATAGGCACTTGATGGTGCTCTCATCTTTCTGGCCGCACCCGATCGGTTATGCTTTGCACGTCGTCACGGTCCTCGGTGATTTCGGATCCCGCTTCGTATGCGCTGTAACGGCGCTCTGCGAGGTCTCGCGCTGGCGACATACCGCGGTGATTACCGATGCTGGGATTCAAGCGTCAGGCTCACTCGAGCCAATGAGATGGGCGGAAGTGGTGAGCATGAAGCGAGTGAGGTTCTTCGGAGGCATCGATATTTTCGATAGACAGGGAAGCGTACGTCTGCGACTCCCCTATAGCTATCTAGGTTTCAACCAACTTGCACAGATCATGAGCGAAAAATTAGCAGGTTGCGATAACGGAATCGCACTGGCGTTAGAATTTTGGCCGAAATTCGGTTGGTGGTTCGGTCTTCCAGTTTACTTCATTTGCGGCAGTTGTCTTTTTATTGCTTATGCCGCTGTGCTTGAGCGCCGGTACGTGTTGGCAGCCTTCGCGGCGATTTTTTCGATAACGGTCGCGATTTGTCCACGATTAGTAAGACGCATTCGAATCCAGATCAGCCGCGACTCAGTCAACATTCGCGGGCCGTTCTCAGTGTCAACTGTTCGCTTCGCGGATGTGGCGAAAGTAGAGTTGCTCGCCACAACCGGGTTGCTGCTCTTCGTTAGTTTACGGCGCAACGATCTGAGCTCTGTGGCTTTCACCGATGACGGCCGCGCTGCGGTCCGAATGTACCGCGCGGTAACCACAGCGTGGGCGCGCTGGAAGAAAGATCAGATGCTCGGTTCAGTCAGGTAAGAGTGTCGAACCGAGAATCGATATTGGCGCGCTGATCCACGCCTGCGCGGTTGAGGAGCGCTTGAATTATTCACACTCGTCGACCGAGCTGTTCGCCTTCAGCGCTGCCTATGCAGCTCTGCCTGCCGCCTCGCATCACTGGCGGGGTCGCTAGCGTTTGAGCGCCGCCATCAAAGCCGTACGCATAACGCCGGGCGGCGGCGGAATCCCGTTGAAGAGTTCGAAGGCCAGCTCACCCTGATGCGCGAGCATCCCGGCGCCGTCGAGCGTGCGCCGGCCGAGCGCGGCGGCGGGCCGCAGAAACGGCGTCGGCTCGTGCGCATAGATTAGATCGTAAAACAGGCATTGGGTGGGCGTCGCCGCGTACTCGAGCGCCGGGAAGTCGCCACCCGCGAGTCCGATCGCGGTTGCGTTGACCACCAGCGCGGCCTCGGCGAGGAGATCAGTTCGGCTGAGCGCGTCGAGACCGTAGGCCGCGATGGTCGTGCGAGCGCGTTCGTCATCCCGGGTCGCGGCGAGGCGGGCGAAGCGGCGCGCGAGAACCTTCGCCCGCGCGAGCGTGCGATTGCAGATTGCGATCGGGCCGGCGCCGAGCCGGGTAGCGGCCAGCACCGCCGCGGCGGCGGCGCCGCCCGCGCCGATGATCACCGCCAGCTTGCCTTCCAGCTCGAGCCCGGCCTGGCGCAGGTCGGCCTCGAGTCCGCGCGCGTCGGTATTGTCGCCGAACAAAACGCCGGCGCGATTCACGACGCAGTTGAGGGCTCCCAACGTCCGCGCCTCGGCGCTCAGATGAACCATCATGCGCGCCGCCCGTTGCTTGTGCGGGACGGTGAGATTGACGCCGAGCAGGCCGAGTGCGGGAATTGCGCGGATCGCGTTGCGCAGCCGATCCGGAGTGACGTGAAAGGCGAGATAGGCTCGATCGATTCCGAGGGCGGCATAAGCCGCGTTATGCATCGCGGGCGAGAGCGAGTGCTCGACCGGATCGCCGAAGATCGCAGTGAAGCGCGAGCGGCCGCTCAGTGTGCGTGACGATTCCATTGCGCAACCTCGCGAATTTTATGCCCACAACGGTAAGGGCAAAAGCCGAGCGCCGATCGGCGTAGACCAGCAGGAATACGCGAAAGCGGATGCAGTGTGGGCCGGGCGGTAGCGGCGGCGGGAATATTCGGCGAGAATCTGCGTCGAACCAGCATGGCGATCGTGAAAGCACAGGAGATGGCGCCACGCATCCAATCGGTCGCGACGGCGCTGCCGCCCTACTACGTCGATCAGCCGACGCTGACGGCTGCGCTCAGCAGGCTCTGGCGCGATTGTCCGGCGCATCTGGCGCGCTTCGAACGAATTCAGCGCGCGCTGGGAGTCCGCGGCCGCTATCTCCCGCTCCCGCTCGACGAATATATGCCGCTCGACTCTTTCGCCAAGTGCAATGATGCGTGGCTCCGGCTCGCGCCGGATTTGGCGGAGCGGGCGGTACGGGCCGCGCTCGACAACGCGGGTCTCAGCGCGCGCGAAATCGATCACATCTTCTTTGTGACGGTCACCGGAATCGCGACGCCGAGCCTCGAAGTGCAATTGATCAATCGCATCCGGATGCGCCGCGACATTCGGCGCACGCCGATTTTCGGCCTGGGCTGCGCCGCCGGCGCCGGCGGTCTCGGCCGCGCCGCCGACTATCTGCGCGCCTATCCGGAGCATATCGCGATGCTGGTCTCGGTCGAGCTCTGCTCGCTGACCCTGCAGCGCGCCGATACTTCGGTCACCAACATGATCGCGTCGGGACTCTTCGGTGACGGCGCCGCGGCGGTGATTATCCGCGGCGCAGAGCTCGGCGGAAATCAGCGCCCGCGGATCGTCGACTCACGCTCGATCGTCTATCCCGACAGCGAGCGCGCGCTCGGCTGGGACCTGGTCGAAAGCGGCTTCAAGATTGTTTTGTCGGCGCGATTACCCGAACTGGTGCGTGATCATCTGGCCGACGACGTCGACGGCTTCCTCGCACGGCACGAGCTCGGCCGCGACGATATCAGCCACTGGATCGTCCACGCCGGCGGCCCGAAAGTGCTCGAGGCGGTCGAGGAGGCGCTCGCCCTGGCGCCGGCCGCGCTTGGAGGCTCGTGGCGCTCGCTCCAGCGGATCGGCAACGTCTCTTCATCTTCGGTCCTGTTCATCCTCGAGGAATTGCTCGGCAGCGGGCGGCCGACGCCGGGCCAATGGGGCGTGATGCTCGCGATGGGCCCCGGCTTCGGCCTCGAGATCGTCCTGCTGCGCTGGTAGGCCGGTGCGCTCGCTCGACGGCTACTATGTCCTGGTCGCTATCGTCGGACTCGAGCGGCTGTTCGAGTTGTGGCTGTCGCGGCGCAACGCGCATCGAGCCTTCGCGCGGGGCGGAGTCGAGACTGGCCGGGCGCACTATCGCGCGATGGTGGTGGTGCATACGGCTTTTCTGGCCGCCTGCGTCGGCGAGGCGGCGGTTTTCCATCGAGCGTTTCCGCCGATTCTTGGCTGGCTCGCGATAGCCGGCGTCGTCGTCGCGCAGGCGCTGCGCTACAGCGCGGTGCTCGCGCTGGGCGAGCGCTGGAATACGCGCATCGTCGTCATCCCGGGCGCTGCGCCAGTCACCAGCGGGCCTTATCGCTTCGTGCGCCATCCCAACTATATCGCGGTCGCCCTCGAACTGGTCGCGCTGCCGATGGTTCACGGGTGCTGGCTGACGGCGATCGTCTTCTCGGCCGCAAACCTCCTGCTGATGCGCATCCGTATCCCGGCGGAAGAGGCGGCGCTCGGCGCTGACTACGCGCGCGCCTTCGCCCAGCGGTCGCGCTTCATTCCGAGCGCTACGCGAACATCTCGGGTTCGCGCGAGCTGAGCCAGGCGAGCCCGCGATAGGCGTAGTGCACACCAGAGGCCGCAGTAACCACGACCGTCAGATGGAGGAGTTGGCGCCAAATCCAAGGCTCGCTCGCGCCTAGATGCGAGAGCGCGCCAAGCACACAGGCGAGCTGAAACACCGTCGCGGTCTTGCCCAAATAGCTCGGACGCACCGGCACGCGCTCGTCGGCGTAGAAGGAGATCATCAGGTAGCCGAAGACGATGACGACGTCGCGGATGACGACGACGCCGAGTATCCATCCGGGCATCACGTTGTCGGTGGTCAGGGCGACGAAGGCGCTGAGCAGTAACAGCTTGTCGGCGAAGGGATCGAGGATCGCGCCGATCTCGGTGCGGCAATTAAACCATCGCGCGACCGTGCCGTCGAGCGAGTCGGTCAAGGCTGCGGCGCCGAAGACGTAGAGAGCGGCGGTGAAGCGGCCCTTGCTGAGCATCCCGAGAAAGACTGGAATCAGGAAAAGCCGGCAGAGCGTGAGCGCGTTTGGGACATTGAGCAGTTGCCCGAAGCTCAGCTGCTGGTAGTGCGCCACCAACGACGCGGGCGCCGGCGATTTTGCTGGGGAAGACGCCATCGGTTCAGCAGGTCCGGCTGATCATCCGATCATCGCGGCTTTGCGCAGACGGCCGGCGACCGCCGGGCTGACCCGCGCGCGCATCGCGACGACGCCGTCGTTGTACTCGGTGCTGAGGACCTCGCCGTCCCGCCGCGCCATCGCGACCAGGTCGCCGCGCGCCGCGGGCAGCGTGAGCGCGACTTCCTCGCGCCGCGGCGCCAACGTCCGCGCGATCGCCCAGAGCAGGAGGTCCAGGCCCTTGCGCCGCAGCGCCGAGATGCCGACGCTTGGTTGGCCGATCTCGCCGATTTCGCCGGCCTCGCCGTAGTGCACGCCGCGCCGATCGCCGTCGAGCAGGTCGATCTTGTTGAGCACCACGAGCCGCGGCGTCACGCCCACGCCGATCTCCTCCAGCACCTGGTCGACGACGCGCATCCGTTCGTCGAGCAGCGGCGAGGAGGCGTCGGCGACATGGAGCAGGAGGTCGGCGGAGCGGACTTCTTCGAGCGTCGCCTTGAAGGCCTCGATCAGCATATGGGGGAGCCGGTGGATGAAGCCGACGGTGTCGGCGAGCATCACCTGCACGTTGCCGGGCAGTCGCAGGCGGCGGATGGTCGGGTCGAGCGTCGAGAAGGGTCGATCGGCGACCTCGACCCCGGCGCCGGTCAGAGCGTTCATCAAAGTGGACTTGCCCGAACTGGTGTAGCCGACCAGGGCGACCGTCGCGTAGGGGACGTCGGTGCGGCGGCGGCGCTGGATCGAGCGGGTGCGCTCGACCTGGCCGAGGCGGGCTTTGAGGCGGGTCAGGCGCTCGCGGAGGCGGCGGCGATCGACCTCGAGCTGGGTCTCGCCAGGGCCGCGCGTACCGATACGGCCGCCGGCCCCGCTGCCGCCGGTCTGGCGCGACAAATGACCCCACTGCCGCGTGAGGCGCGGTTGCAGGTAGCTCAACTGGGCGATTTCCACCTGCAGCTTGCCCTCGAGCGTGCGCGCGCGCTGCGCGAAGATATCGAGGATTAGCTGCGAACGATCAACCACGCGCAGCTTGAGTTCGTTTTCGAGGTTGCGGGCCTGCGCCGGGCTGAGCGCATCGTCGAAGATCGCGAGCAGCGCCGCTTCGCGCTGAGCGAGTTCACGAACCTCGGCGGTCTTGCCGCGGCCGATAAAGGTTCGCGGATCGATCGCTTTGAGTTTTTGTTGGACGGTGCCCGCGACCTCAGCGCCGGCGCTTTGCGCCAATGCGCCGAGTTCAGCGAGCGACTCCTCAGTGGTGATCCCGTCGCGCGAACCGGTTTCGACCCCGACCAGGATCGCGCGCTCGCCCCCCGCAGACATCCGAATCTCGCGACTATCGATAGAACGCAGAAAACCGCCTCGCTCCGAAACTAGCCTAGCAAATTTTGTCGGATCTACTGAAACCCCCGGCGTGCTGTTTCGTCCAACGGTAACGGCGCTTGCGGCCCGCGACATGACGGCTTGCCCGCGGCGATTGCAAGTAGGAAGATCGTAACGATTATCGCGATGACAATCCTATGACCGTTCGAGGTAATCGACTTCGCTGGGCGGCAATGCGAGCCGTGAGCGCAGCAGGATTAATCCTTGCGCTGGTGATGAGTGCGCCGATGGCCGCGGCGCAGCAAGGCCGCCTGGGGACGGCGCCTCTGGAGCTGCCGCGAAATCAGCCGCAGGGCAGCGCTGGATCGACCCTCGAGGTCCCGACCAACGGCAGCCAAAAAGGCGACACCGCACAGCTCCCGCCGATCGCTCCGCAACGGGGTCAGGAGCTTTCGATCGCGCCGCGCGAGCTCCGCGCCCAGAACGGTTATGAGCAGGTGACGGTCACTGTCGTACGGCAGGATGGCAATTACGAGACCGGTTTGCAGCGGGATGACATGCAGCTCTTCGTTGACGGTCAGCCGCGCCCGATCCAATTTTTTCGACACGATTTGAACACTCCGGTGTCGGTCGGGATTATTGTCGACACTTCGGGCAGTATGCGGCCGAAGATTCCCCAGGCGCGGGCCGCGATCGCGACCTTTATCGAAGAGCTAAATGAGCGCGACGATGTCTTTCTCGTCGCGTTTTCGGATCGCGATTATCTTTTGCAGCCTTTTACTACCAATCACAAGCTGGTGCTCGATAAACTTCAAATCCTTAACCCTTGGGGCGAAACCGCGCTGTTCGACACGATTATCGAGGGACTCATCCGGGTTCATCATGGCCGATGGGACAAAAAGGCGCTGCTGGTAGTTACCGACGGGATGGATAACGAAAGTCAGGCGGAGCTCAAAGACGTGGTCGGCTATGCGCGGCGGATGGGCGTGCTGGTGTACTCGATCGGAATCGGCGATGACAATTCCGGCGGTGCGAGAGTATTCCCCTTTTCCTTTGCCGGGATCGACGAGGTCGATGGGCGGACGCTGCGCCTGTTATCGAGTGAGACCGGCGCCAAGACCTATGTGATTAGGGAAGTCGGCGACGGCGCGGCGCTGCGCGAGGCCTGTCGGTCAATCAGTGAGGAATTGCGCGAGCAGTACACGGTGGGGTTCGTCGCGCCCAACGCTGCGAGTGGCGGGTATAGGAGTATCCGTGTAGATGTTCCTAAACATCCTGAAGATTCTATCCGCGTACGTAAAGGCGTCACGGTGGCGGGCGGAACCGAATCCGCGTCCGCGGGCCGGATCGGCGCGCCCTAACATCTGAACCCGCTTGCTGACGGGCTCGGGTTGCGCCATGCGGCTTTACTGCGCCGCATCGGTCTGGTAGCCTCGGCGTCAACAAAAGGAAGAGGGAAAGAAGCATACCTGATGCCTCTCGAGGCCGCCCGCAAGCGGGAAATCATCCAGGCTAACGCCAGAACGGCAACCGACAGCGGTTCGTCGGAAGTTCAGATCGCGATTTTTTCCGCGCGCATCGAGCAGCTCACGCAGCATCTCAAGAGCCACGCGAAGGACCATCATACGCGGCGTGGACTGCTGCGGCTGGTCGGCAAGCGCCGCCGGCTGCTCGACTATCTGCACACGCAGGACTTTGATCGTTACAAAGGACTGATTGCGAAGCTCGGCATCCGCCGCTAGGCCGCGGCCGTGATCGTAACTTGACGCGGCGCGCGCGTCGATTCCCCAGGCGTATCAGGAAAGCAACTCCGCGCGGCCCGTGCCGCGAGCTTGAACGGCGTTGCGGTCGGCTGCTCCCGCAGGTGTAGACAATGTATCGAAAACTAGAGATTGAGTTTGCCGGGCGGCGGCTGTCGCTCGAGACCGGCCGGCTGGCGCGTCAGGCGCACGGCGCGGTACTGGCGCAGTACGGCGATACGGTCGTGCTGGCGACAGTGGTGTCGGCCTATCAGGGGCGGGAAAAGATCGATTTTCTCCCGCTCACCGTGGATTACCAGGAGAAGACCTTCGCGGCCGGCAAGATTCCCGGCGGGTTTTTCAAGCGCGAAGGGCGGCCGTCCGAGAAGGAGATCCTGACGTCGCGGTTGATCGATCGGGCGATGCGGCCGCTGTTTCCTAAAGGCTATGACAAGGAAACCCAGATTGTCGCGACGGTGCTCTCGGCCGATCGCGACAACGATCCGGATACGCTCGCCTTGATTGCGGCCTCGGCGGCGCTCGAGGTTTCCGACGTGCCGCACAGTGGACCGGTGGCGGCGGTGCGGATGGGCCGGATTGACGGCCGCGTGACGGTTAATCCGAAATTTGCGGAGTTCGAGGAAAGCGACATTGCGCTGGTGGTCGCGGCCAAGCCCGACTCGATCGTGATGCTCGAGGGTGGCGCGGAGATCGTGGACGAGGAAGCGATTCTCGAAGCGCTGTTTATGGCGCACGAGGAGCTGCGTCCGGTCTTCGAGCTGCAGGAGGAGCTGCGCCGGCTGGCCGGCAAGCCCAAGCGTGAGTTCACGCCCAAAGTGATCGATCCGGGGCTGCTGGCCGCGGTCAAGGAGCGGATGGCGGGCGAGCTCGAGGCGGCGCTCAAGATTTCCGGCAAGCAGGAGCGCAACACCGCGGTTTACGCGCTCTCCGATCGCGTGGTCGAGGAGCTGGCCGGCCGCTTTCCCGATCGCGCCAAGGAACTCGGCGAGGCCAGCGAGAAGGTGCTGCGCGAGCGCGTGCGCCGCGTGATTCTCGAACAGGACCGGCGGATCGACGATCGCCGCTCGACCGAGATTCGCCCGCTCAGCGCCGAAGTGCAGGTGCTGCCGCGCACGCACGGTTCCGCGCTGTTCACGCGCGGCGAGACCCAGGCGCTGGTGACGGCGACGCTCGGCACCTCGTCCGACGAGCAGCGGGTGGACGCGCTGTTCGGCGAGCGCTTCAAGAAATTCATGCTGCATTACAACTTTCCGCCATTTTCCACCGGCGAAGTGAAATTTTTGCGCGGGCCTTCGCGTCGCGACACCGGACACGGCGCGCTGGCCGAGCGCGCGCTCGCGCCGATCCTGCCCGCCGAGGACGATTTTCCCTACACCATCAGGGTCGTGTCGGAGGTGCTCGAATCCAACGGCAGCTCCTCGATGGCGACCGTCTGCGGCGGCAGCCTGGCGCTGTTCGACGCCGGCGTGCCGGTCAAGGCGGCAGTCGCGGGCATCGCGATGGGCCTGGTCAAGGAAGGCGAGCAGGTGAGCGTGCTCACCGACATCCTCGGCGACGAGGACCATCTGGGCGACATGGACTTCAAGGTCGCCGGCACCGCCGACGGCATCACCGCGATCCAGAGGGATAACAAGGTCGGCGGGGTGACGCGCGACGTGATGCGCCAGGCGCTGCATCAGGCGCGCGAGGCGCGGCTGTTCGTGCTGAGCGTGATGGAAAAGGCGCTGGAGAAACCGCGCGCCGAGACCTCCACCTACGCGCCGCGAATCGTGACGCTGCATATCAAGCCCGACAAGATTCGCGACGTGATCGGTCCCGGCGGCAAGGTGATCCGCGGATTGGTCGAGCAGACCGGCTGCAAGATCGATATCGAGGACGACGGCACCGTGCGGATCGCCTCGGCCGACGGTGAGGCGATGGAGCGGGCGGTCGCGGCGATTCAGGGTATCACCGCGGAGCCGGAGATCGGCCGGATCTATCACGGGGTGGTGCGCAAGATCGTTGAGTTCGGCGCCTTCGTCGAGATTATGCCGGGCACCGACGGCCTGCTGCACATCTCGCAGCTCGCGAAGGAGCGCGTGCGGCGGGTCGAAGATGTGGTGCACGAGGGCGATGAGATCATGGTCAAGGTGCTCGACGTCGATCGCAGCGGTAAGATCCGGCTTTCGCTCCGCGAGGCGCAAGAAGAACTCGAGCAGAAGGCCAAGTAGGGCGCCAGGTAGGACTCGATGATCAAAAAGAGCGTGCTGGCGAACGGGGTTCGCGTCCTCACCGAGGCGATGCCGCAGGTGGTGTCGGCGACGATCGGCATCTGGGTCGAGAACGGCTCGCGCTACGAGACCGGCGCGCAGAACGGGGTCTCGCACTTTATCGAGCATCTGTTGTTCAAAGGCACAAAGAAGCGTAGCGCAGCGCAGATTGCCGAGTCGATCGACGCGGTCGGCGGCGTGCTCAACGCGTTCACCGGCAAGGAGTACACCTGCTACTACGCCAAGGTGCTGGGCGAGGACGTCAAGATGACGGTGGATTTGCTCGCCGACATTTTCCTCGATTCAGTCTTTGCGCCCGAGGAAATCGATCGCGAGCGGCAGGTCGTGCTGCAGGAGATCTCGCAGGCCGAGGACACGCCGGACGATTTTATCCACGATCTGTTCAATCTGCACTTCTGGAACGGGCATCCGCTGGCGCTGCCGATTTTCGGCTCGGTCGAGACGGTCAACGCGATCGATCGCGAGCTGCTGGTCTCGTTCATGGCCGATCGCTATCGCGCGGGCCGGGTCTTTATCGCCGCGGCCGGCGCGGTTGATCACGACATCCTGGTCGCCGACTGCGCGCGGCTGTTCGGTGGGGTCGAGGGTGATGGCGCGGTCGGTCCGATCACCGCGCCGAGCGAGCGCCTGATGGTGCTGAACCAGGCGAAAAAACTCGAGCAGGCGCATATTTGTATCGGCGGGCGCGGGCTCAGCCAGGTCGACCGCTTGCGTTACGCCGGCTACGTGCTCAACACGGCGCTGGGCGGCGGCATGTCGTCGCGGCTGTTCCAGGAGGTGCGCGAAAAACGCGGGCGCGTCTACAGCATCTACTCGTTCATGTCGGCGTTTCTCGACTGCGGCTATTTCGGTATCTACGCCGGGACCTCGCCCGAATGGGTGGACGAGGTAATCGACGTGACGATCAAGGAGTTGGCGCAGGTCGTGCGCGAAGGGTTGCGGCCGGCGGAACTGACGCGCGCGAAGAGCCAGCTCAAGGGCAACATGCTGCTCGGGATGGAATCGACCGACAGCCGGATGAACCGGCTGGCGCGCAATGAGATTTACTTTCATCGCGATATCCCACTCGAGGAGATCGCGCGCGGAATCGAGCAGGTCACCAACGATCAGGTGGTCGAGCTGGCGGCGGCGTGCTTCAAGGGCGAGCGGATGGGGATGGTGATGCTCGGCGATTTGAAAGGCCGCGAGATCGGTCCGGAGATCTTCGCGCCGTTAAACTAGCGATTAGTGCGTAGCTCAGCGATCCGGTTTTTCGTCATCGCGGCTTTCATACTTATCGCGGGGTCGAACGTTTCAGCTTGGTCGCGGTAAAGCGAACTTGCCAGTTCGGCAAGCAAGTCGCGAAGCTTGATCCAGTGACGCTGCGATTTCCGCGCCGTCTTCTCGAAATCTTGAATCACCCATCCGTATTCGTCCTGCCAGTATTTTTCTTGAGGATCGTTCATAATCTCCTGCCAACCGGTGACCATTGTATGGATATCGTCTCTATAGGCTCGCTTTAGTTGATCGTCGTCGGCCCGATAAGCGCCCGGGGTGACGGGCTTAAGTGCCTGATGTTGGATCGTCTCAACGAGCAGCTTGAGAAAATTCTCGCGCACGACCCCTCCTTGTTCTGACCCTAAGATTCCTCGAGCTGTTCCGTCGATTGAAATGTCAGTCATCCGTTTCACTTCGGCAAACTGGTATGCCTTGAACTCAGTAACAACTTGATTGAAGGTCGCGCGGTCGCCGGCACTCAGTCTGCTTCTTACCTTTCGAATCGCTTGGGCCAGGCGGGCTTCTCCGCCAATCTGGGCGATCGCTTCGCAGATCTCGGAGTCCGGAGTGGTATAGGCCACGTCTCGACAGAAATCCACCCGCGGGCAAGGTTTTTTGGGGGCGCTCCTGCACTCATCGATAGCCTTTTGCAAGGGCGCAACTTGCTCGGCCGGGTATTGCTCGGGATAAGTCTTCTTTCTTGTGTTGAGCGCCTCTTGAGCTTTGTCAAGGTCGCGCGGCGTGCCCTGGCCGTTGATGTACATGATGACGACAAAGAGCGGCGAATCGCTGTCCTCGAAACATTTCAATGTTTTGGAATAGTCAGGTGGCCCGTTAATGCCGTAGTAAGAGCTAACGCAAGGAACCTGCGCCAAGAAACACTTATGCAGCTTGGCAACGTCTCTCTCGTGCGCTCGTGCGCACAGTCTTCCTTTGCCTGGAGTGGCGCCGCGATAAAGACTGCGCTGAGCATGATAGTCAAGCCGACGGCGATCCGTCTTACTATTCTGGGCCGTTCCATAGCGACAGCCTTGCACTGGCTTAGAGACACCCACAATACGCGCTTGTGGTATTCATCGTTGCGAACAGCCTCTCGTCGTCGCTTCTCCTGCGCCCCTGGAACTCGATTATGGTCCCGACGGTGTGAAATTGTTCATCTAAGAACAGATCGTCGGCTTCGTGACGAGGATGGGCTGATGCTAGATTGGGGCGAAGAGGCCTTCGCGACGCGGGAAAATCGGGAGAAAGCTTATGGAGTTTGAGCGTGCAAAGTTGGATATCGAGGGGGCCGTCGGCACGCTGACGGTCAATCATCCCGAGGTCATGAATGCGGTTTCGCCGGAAATGATCGGCGGGCTGATGAAGGCGCTCGACGAAGTCGAACGTGGGAAAAGCCGCGTCCGTTGCCTCGTCATCACCGGCGCGGGCCGGAGCTTTTGTGCGGGCGCCAATCTGCAGCCGGGGTCCGGAACCTGCGGCGATCCGGGGACGTTGCTGGAGACGCTCTTTCATCCGTTTCTGCGTCGGCTGCGCGAGCTTCCGCTACCGATCGTTACCGCAGTGAATGGCGCGGCGGCGGGGGTCGGGATGAGCTTCGCGCTGATGGGCGATCTCGTCCTCTGTGCGCGCTCCGCATATTTTCTGCAGGCCTTTCGCCGGATCGGCCTCGTGCCGGACGGAGGCTCGACCTGGCTCCTGCCGCGGCTCATCGGCAAGGCGCGGGCCATCGAGCTATCGTTGCTCGGTGAAAAGCTGCCGGCCGAAAGAGCGCTCGAGTGGGGCTTGGTCAATCGCGTCTTTGACGATGCTGAACTGATGGCGCAAGCGGGCGAACTCGCGCGCGATTTGGCCAACGGCCCGACGCTCGCGCTTGGCCTCATCCGCCGGCTCTACTGGCACAGCGCTGACAACTCCTACGAGGAACAGCTTAATCTCGAGGCGCAGTCGCAGCGTATTGCGGGTAGATCAGGCGATTGCAAAGAGGGCGTACGCGCCTTTCTCGAGAAGCGTCCGGCGAACTTCAGGGGCGAGTGACGAGTTGGTCGCTCGCATGCCTCGTCATGCGAGATGCTGCTGGAAAAACGCGACCATCTTCGGCCATAGCGCGAAGGCGGCTGGTTCGCGATAGCTGGGGCGATAATCCGCGAAAAAGGCGTGGCCGGCGTTTTTGAAGATCTCAAGTTGGAACGTCTTTCCGGATTTCTCCAGGCGCCGACGTAATTCTTCGGCGTCGGCCGGCGACGGATTCTGATCCTCCTCGCCGCAAACCACGTACAACGGGCAGTGGAGTTGCGCAACCAGATCGATTACGGCGGTCGGACGCTGCGGGGTCGTCGCGGCCTCGGGCGTGGCGCGGGTGATGAATCCGCCCCAACAATCGATCGCGGCGTTAACCCGGTCGCTGCTCGCGGCGAAGAGCAGGGTCCAGCGCCCACCGACGCAGAAGCCGACGCATCCGACCTTGCCGTTGACGCCGGACTGAGCGCGCAAAAACGCCGCGGCGGCCTCGGCGTCACGCACGATCTGCGCGTCGGTCAAGCCGAACATCTTGGCGCGGACTTCGTTCATGTCCGTGGCGTTTTTTAACGCGCCGATACGGGAATAAATGTCGGGCGCCAGCGCGATGAAACCAGCGTTGGCGAAACGCCGGGCGACGTCGCGCTCGTGCTCGACCAGCCCGAAGGCCTCGTGCAGTACGATAATCGCCGGATAACTCCCCGGCGCCTTGGGGCGCGCGAGATAGCCCCGCATCTGAAAGCCGTCACTCGGGAAGGTTGCCTCGCGAACCTCGAGGGTGGTTGCGTTGAGAACTTCGCCAGCCAATGCCATAGCGGTTATCTCCTAAAAAAATTTGCCGCGCGACAAATCGCGCCCTGGATCAACTCTCGATAGCGCAATTTGCGGATCGAACCCAAGCGCACGCGGCCCTCTTACTTTTGGGCGCGCTCTTCGGCAGACTTTCGATTGACCCGGTGACGCGCAAAGGCCGGTATTCGCATGCATCATATCAGCCCCTCGCAGATGACGGATTGGCTCGCAGCGTGGGGCTATCTGGGAATCTTCGTGCTGGTGTTCGTCGGCAACTTTGGCGTCCCGGTACCGGAGGAGACCGTCCTGCTGGTCGCGGGCTTTATGGCCGGCCGCGGCAATCTCGATCTGCAAAAGCTCTACCTGGTGGGGATCGTGAGCGCGGTAATCGGCGATTCGTGCGGCTTTGCCTTCGGGCGAATCGGTGGACAGCGGCTGTTCGAGCGGCTGGCGCAGCGGTTCAAGTTCGTGCGCGAGCGCTACGCGCGGCTGCAGGATTTCTTCGCCGCGCATGGCAGCAAGGCGGTGTTTATGGCGCGGTTTGTCGCCGGCGCGCGCTTTATGGCCGGGCCGATGGCCGGAGCGGCCGGGATGCCCTTCATCCGTTTTCTCGGCTGGAATGTGCTCGGCGCGCTGACCTGGTGCACGCTCGTGATCACGGTCGGCTACCTGGTCGGCGACGAGCTCGAGTGGGTGATCTATGCGGCCCGCAGCGCGAGTCACTGGATCGCGCTGGCGCTGCTTCTCGCGGCTGCCGTGTTCTTCTATTACTGGCGGCGCGCGCGCGCGTCGTCCGCCTCTTCGCAGAGCTGATCGACCGCAACGCTTTGCGTTGCGCGCGCTGGTCTCAACTTGTAAAGCAGAGCTTGACATTTAAGTCAGAACTTAAGTATCTTGGCTTCGTGGCGGCGGCGTTACAGCACGAGGAGATTTTCTACGCGATCGCCGATCCGCAGCGGCGACGGCTGCTCGACCTGTTGGCGGGCGGGGAGTTCGCGGCTCAGGCACTCGCGCGGCGCTTCGACATTTCCTTCGCCGCGGTGTCGCAGCATCTCAAGGTGCTGCTGGAGGCCGGACTGGTGTCGCGGCGCGCCGAAGGCCGCCGGCGGATTTATCGGCTCGCGCCGGACAAGCTGCGCGTGGTGGACGACTGGACCGGCGGGTATCGCAAGTTCTGGCGGAGCCGGCTCAAGCGGCTCGGCGAATATCTGGACACGCACGAATGAAACTTGAAATCCTGTTGCGCGAATTCTATCCGCGACCGATCGAGAAAGTCTGGGCGGCGCTGACCGATTCAGAGGCGCTGGCTGACTGGCTGATGGCGAATGACTTTGAGCCTCGCGTCGGGCGGCGCTTTACCTTTCACAGCGATCCGATTCCCGGATGGCGTGGCCGGGTCGACTGCGAAGTCGTGGCGCTCGAGCCGCCGTCGCGGATGGTGTGGTCGTGGCTGGGCACCGATGAAGGCGCGCCGACGCGGGTCGAGTTTCGGCTCGAAGCGGTCGCCGGGGGCACCCGGCTCACGCTCGAGCATACCGGCGACACTGATGCGGTGACGCGATCGTTGGTGACGCCGGGATGGAGTAAACGCTTTACCGAACTACGAGCCCATCTGATGAAGTCCAAATAATAGTCAAAGGAGAAGCCAATGGCAGAGATAACTCATAAGATCGTTTCGCCCAAGGAATGGCTTGAGGCGCGCAAGCAGTTCCTCGTCAAGGAGAAGGAATTCACCCGACTGGGTGATCAACTGAGTCAGCAGCGCCGGGCGTTGCCGTGGGAGCGAGTCGAGAAGGAATACCAATTCGACGGGCCGGCGGGAAAAGAAAGTCTCAGTGACCTGTTTGCCGGGAAAAGCCAGCTCGCAGTCTATCACTTCATGTTCGGGCCGGAGTGGGAGGCGGGCTGCCCGCACTGCTCCTTCTGGGCCGACAATTTCAACGGTATCGACGCACATCTGGCGGCGCGCGACGTGAGCCTGGTTGCGATTTCCCACGCTCCGTTGCAAAAACTCGAAGCGTTCAAGCGACGCATGGGATGGGGCTTCAAATGGGTATCTGCCGGCGAGAACGGCTTCAACTACGACTATTACGTATCTTTCAAGCCGGCAGAGGTGGCGAAGGGGGAGATTTATCAGAACTATCGACTTCAGCCGAGCCCGCTATCGGAAGTGGTCGGAATCAGCGCGTTCTACAAAAACTCCGCGCAGGAAATCTTTCATACCTATTCCGCTTATCAGCGCGGCGTCGAGCCGATCAATGGCACGTACCACTGGCTGGACTTGATGCCCAAAGGCCGCGACGAGGCAGGCATGACTTTCGCGCAGGGCTGGGTGCGGTATCACGATCGCTACGGCACTGACTATCAGGGACCCGGCGGCCTTCGCCCGTGAACCGGCGCGCGTGAGCGGCGGGCGGCGGCCTGAATATACTTGATCGTCACCGGCGACAAGTCATCGCGACCGACGCGCACGTCGATAATCGCGAAGGACTTTTGCCGATGAGCGGCCTGCAGGGCGTCGCGCAGTTCAGCCAAGGAATTGGCGTCAAAGCCGGCGCCACCCCAGGCCTCGGCCAGGCGTGCGTAGGGCCAGGGTGGAATCTCGAGCAGATCGCGACGGTCGGAAGCGATCGGGCGGAAGATGCCCCAGCCACCATTGTTGACGACGACGACAATCGGATTGGCGCCGAACATCGGGGCGTGCGAAATCTCGGGCCCGGTCATCTGAAAGCCGCCGTCGCCGCAGAGTACCAGCGGCCGCTTGCCGGAGCCGACCTGCGCGCCGAGCGCCGCGGGTACCGCAAAACCCATCGAGGCGTAAAAGCCCTGGGCAAAATAGGTGCCGTGACCGGCGACCCGCACGTCGAGGCCGCCGAACAGCATGTCGCCCGCTTCAGTGACCACCATGTAGCCGTGATGCTCGGCGACGAAATCGTTGACCGCGCGCAGAAGCTCGCTGACCTTGACCGGCGTCTGGCCGGTGTGGCGGGCGGGAGCGCCGTTGGCCAGATTGCTCGCGTAGGTGATCGACTCATGCCGCTGCCGCAAATCCTGCTTGAGCAGCGCGCGCACGAAATCGCGCACCGCGACCTCGGTGTAAGTGTGATACTTGACGTCGACGCGCCGATCGACCGCCCATACCGACTGGGCCTGGATGATGTGCGGCGGGCGGTTGCCGAAGTTCATATCGGTGCGCAGACAGCCGAGATTGAGCACGAAGTCGGCCGCGTCCATCCGCGCCACGATCGGCGCCGGGCTGATCGAGCCGGAGTGGACGCCGAGGTAAAGCGGATGGTCCATCGGAAAGGCGCCCTTGCCCAGCATCGTGGCGCAGACTGGCGCGCCCATCCGTTCGGCCAGTTGAATCAGCTCGCGCGAAGCCTTGTAGCGATGGATTTCGATGCCGGCGATGAGGATTGGATGCCGCGCCGCGTTGAACATAGCGGCGGTTTCGCGCGCCGCCTCGGCGACCTTGCGGCGGTCCGAGCCGGTGAAGTGCAGGCGGCCATCCCACTCGATCAACTCGTCGGGAACCTCGATTTCGCGATCGACCATGTCGCGATGGATCTCGACATAACCCGGCCGCTGATCGGCCCAGACCGCGGTGGTTACTTCATGGAGCTCGCGGGCGGCCGTGCGCGGATCGGTCAGCACGCGCGAGGCGCAGGCGACCTCGCGGTAGATGCGATTCTGCGACTCGATCTCGCGCGCCTGATGGTGGATAAGGGTGCCGAGCTTGCGCTCTTCTTCGCCGGGTCCGCCGGAAAAGATTAGCAGCGGGACACGTTCGGAGAAGGAGCCGGCGACCGGGTTGACCATGTTGTGGCCGCCGGCCCCATAGGTGACGCAGATCACGCCGATCGTGCCGGTTGCCCGCGCATAGCCGTCGGCCGCGAAACCGACGCCCGGTTCATGCGAGAGCGTCAGGATTTCAAGATCGTGTTTGCGGCCGAGCGCAAAGAACAGCTTGAGCGCCAGATCGCCCGGAATACCGAAGACATGCCGGACGCCAATCTTCCTGAGGTAGGCGACGAGAAATTCGCCCAGCGTCATGCGTCGCTTCATCCAGAAAACCTCCCCAGCAATTTTGCAGTCTAACTGAAAGTCGCGCGCGAGTCCCGGTCGTACACGGTGTTGCGGCTGATGTGCTAAGCTGAGGGCATAGGTTAGACGTGTTTCGCTCGTTTCTCAGGAGCCAACTGCTGAACCCGATGCGCATGCGCGGGCTGCTGGTCTATTTGCCGCAGTTCGCGCGGGTCTTCTATCGCCTGATGGGTGATCGGCGGGTCTCACTGATCGCGAAGGCGGTGCCGTTTCTGGGCTTGCTGCTGTTGCTGACGCCGCCCGCACTCGAGCTCGATTTCATTCCGGGCCTCGGCCAGCTCGATTGGGTCCTGGTCGGCTACATCTCCCTCAAACTCTTCCTCTGGCTGTGCCCCCCGGACGTGGTGCGCGAGCATGTTGCGCAGGTCGGACGCGGGGCATAGAGAATAACGACCGGACCGATGCGTTCCCGCGCATTCCTGATCACCGCGGCGGCGATTGTAATCGCTGCACTCATAGCGGTAAGCCTCGCGGCGAGCCTGCTGGTGGACTACTTGTGGTTCGGCGCGCTGGGTTTCCGCGGCGTCTTCACCACGACCCTGGCGGCGCAGGCGGCAATTTTTTCCGCAGTTTGGGCGGTAACGTTTCTTGCCACCGGAGCAAGCGGACTGCTGGCCCTGCGGCTGAGCCGCGATCGCGAGCGTCTGCACGTCGTGCGCCGCAACCCGGAAGTCACCGAGATCAATCTGCCGGAACTGATTCGTTCGCTGAGCGACCGCATTCCCTGGAAGGTATTGATTCTGGGCGTGGCCGCGGTGCTCGGGTTCTTCGTCGGGCAGGCCGAGGCCTCGAGCTGGGACGTCTATCTGAAGGGGCTGTACGGCGTCGCGTTTGGCGTTAAAGAGCCGGCTTTCGGGCTGGATGTCGGGTTTTACGTGTTTACGCTGCCGCTGCTCGAGGAGCTGCGTGATCTCTTCCTGACCATCCTGGTCCTCGCGAGCATCGTGACCGCGGCGGTCTACTGGGTGCGGGGTTCGCTGGATTTTCGTGAGTCGCCGCCGCAGATCTCGCCATCATGCGCCGCACATTTTTCCGTTCTGCTGGGAATTTTCTTTCTCCAGCGCGCGTTCGGCTATTGGCTGGCGCGTTACGCCCTGACGCTGCACTCCAATGAGGTCGTCGTTGGGCTGCGGTATGTCGATGCGGTTTTGTGGAAGCCGGGTCTGTGGGTGCTGGTGGTGCTCGCGGTGGCGGCCGCGGTGATCTGCCTGATCAACGCCCGCGAAGGCAATCCCCGCCAAGTCGTCGCCGCCGCGATCGTGGTGTTTGCGCCGGCCATCATTCTTAACCTCGTTGGTCCGCTGATCGAGCGGCTGCGCGTCAAGCCCGATGAGCTGCGGATCGAGCAGCCCTACATCATGCGCAACATCAAAATGACGCGTGCGGCCTACCAGCTTGACGGCGTCGATGTAAAGCCTTTTCGGGGGGCGGGTCAGTTGACCGCAGCCTCGCTCGAGCGGGATTCTACGACCATCAAGAATATCCGCTTGTGGGATCCGCGGCCGCTGATCGCGACCTACCAGCAACTTCAGGAAATCCGCCTTTATTACAATTTCCGCGACGTCGATATCGATCGCTACTGGCTCGACGGCGAGGAAAACCAGGTGATGCTCTCGGGCCGCGAACTCAACGTCGATCTGCTGCCACAAAACGCGCAGACCTGGATCAATCGCCATCTCAAATTCACGCACGGCTATGGTCTGGTGATGAGCCCGGTGAACACCAAGGATCAGGAAGGGCTGCCGCAACTCTATATCAAGAACATTCCGCCGCAATCGGAGATTGACCTGAAGATTTCGCAGCCGGGCATCTACTACGGCGAGTCACCGGAAGTCTATGCGGTGGTCAACACGGCGACGCCCGAATTCGACTATCCGCGCGGGAACGATAATGCGTTTGGTTACTACCATGGCGGCGGGGGCGTTCCGGTCAGCGGATTGTTGCGGCGCCTGCTGTTCAGTTTTTACTATCGCGACGTTAATCTGCTGCTGACGGATAATATAATCGCTGGCAGCCGGATCCTCATCCGCCGCAATCTAACCGAGCGCATCGCGACGCTTGCGCCATTTTTGCTGCAGGACCCGGATCCCTATCTGGTGGTGCACGACGGCGGGCTCTACTGGATAACGGATTGTTATATGGTCAGCGACCATTATCCGTATTCACAGAGAAATCGCGACCAGATTAACTATATTCGCAACTCGGTCAAAGCCGTAGTAGATGCCTACACCGGCGAGACCACCTTCTACGTGTCGGATCCTGCCGATCCGTTAATCCGGGCCTGGCAGAAAATCTATCCCGGTATGTTCCAGCCGATCGCCGCGATGCCGCCCGAGTTGCACGCTCACATCCGCTATCCCGAGCAACTTTTCCTCATCCAGGCGGAAATTTACGGCACTTACCATATGACCGATCCGGCGGTTTTCTACAATCGCGAAGACGTCTGGACGTTCCCGCGCGAAAACTACTCAGACGAGACCATGCCGATGCAGCCCTATTACGTAATCATGCGGCTGCCGGGCGAGACCAAGGCCGAGTATATCCTGATGCTCCCGATGGTGCCGCAGGGCCGCGATAATATGATTTCATGGCTGGCCGCGCGCTGTGACGGCGCCGACTACGGCCATCTGTTTGAATTCGAATTTTCCAAGGACAAATTGTTTTACGGTCCCTATCAGATTCAGGCGCGCATCAATCAGAACCCGGAGATCTCGCAGCAATACTCACTCTGGAATCAGATG
>JBOHWF010000176.1:0-9817 GCA_050736455.1 Binataceae bacterium (SeqCode)
ATGGAGGTCACCCTGCTGCCGCCGGCCGAGTACCAGCGCAAGGTCTTTCGCGATTTCGCCGAGATGGTGATGCCGCTGATGCGCTGAACCCCAATTGAGCCGCGGCTTGCGACCGCGCCCGCAAAACGGTTTGCACGGAATCGCGATGGTCGCGCACCGCTAACCCGGAGGACGAGCGATGGCCGAAATCGATTTCAAAAAAATCCCCCGCTTCTCCCAGTTGCCGATCCGCCCAGGCGCGCCGCCCGATTCGAACTGGGGCGTCTTTGGTGACGCCGACGAGGTCGGCTGCGTGAATTTCCTTACCGCCGAGGGCATCATCGAGGCCGCCGGGCTGGTGCGCAAAGGCCGCGTCTTTCGCCTCGACACGCCGCTGAACTATGCCTCGCCGCCGCTGTTCGATCGTGAGCCGGTCAAGCACACCAAAAAGAGCTTCGAGAGCTACGGACTGCTCGGCTTCGACGACCTCCTCGACAGCTACAACACCCAGGAAGGCAGTCAGTGGGACGGCCTCGGCCACGTCGGCAATCAGCGCGCGCAGGCCTTTTACAACGGCGTCACCGAGGCTCAGATCAAGTCCGGCGACAAGCTCGGCGTCCACAACTGGGCCGACCGCTTCGTCGGCCGCGGCGTCCTGATCGACGCCTTCCGCTATCGCGCCGAGGCCGGCCGTCCGGTCAATCCGCTCGAAAGCGAAACCTACACGCTCGACGATCTGAAAAGCGCGCTGCAGGCGCAAAAGCTCGCGCTCAAACCGGGCTCGATCGTGCTGGTGCGGACCGGCTGGATGGGCGCGTATCTCGCCGCCTCGCCCGAGGCCAAGCGCGCGATGGCGCCGCTCAACGCGCTCAAGGCCTGCGGCATCGACAAGAGCCGCGAGATGGTCGGCTGGTTGTGGGACAACTGTGTCGCCGCGATCGGCACCGACTGCCCAGCGGTCGAGCCTTGGCCGTGGGATTTCAAGGACGACGGCGCGCTGCATTACCGCACGCTCTCGCTACTCGGGTTGCCGCTCGGCGAGCAATTCGTGCTCGATCATCTCGCCGCGGACTGCGCCGATGATCAACGCTACGAATTCATGCTGGTCTCAGTGCCGCTGCATCTGAAGGGCGGCATCGCGTCGCCGCCCAACGCGGTCGCGATCAAGTAACTCAGTGCTGACTTTGAGGAAAACTTGGGCTCACGCACCATAGTGGCTCAGTTTGAGCCGCACGCTCGAACCGATGCGGATGCTGCTCGCGTAATCGAACCCGCTAAGTCTGCGGTTGCTCGTTTTCCGACAGCGCCGCTTTCGCGGCCTTTGGTAGCGTTATCGGAATAAAGAATTGGCGCGGATATAGGTAATCTTCTGCGGATTCGTCGATTATGCGTATCAGACCGTGCTTTGAAGCGGTACGATCGGGCAGCACGCGATAGATCTTGCGGGCCTCCAGCGACGCGCCATAGCCGTCGCTCCTGATACACAACACGTACCGCTTCCTCTCCGGCGGGGTCATCACCTTACAGGATACGCTTGATCTTGAATTCCTTTCCACCAATACCATGGGCCTCGTACCAGTGAATCTCCGCATCGCATAAAGTCCCGTCAGCGAGCCGCACGGTCGCCGTGCCCTTACGTTTGCGCCATCTGCCGCCGCCATACATCTTTCTCAGCCGGGTATATTGCCGTATCGAAACGCCGACCGCGATCGTTTCTGTGGCGACGATTTCACCTATGACCTCAAAGTACAATTCACTCGCGGCTGTCGAGGCCCATGCGGCGCGCGATGATCACTTTCATGATCTCGTTGGTGCCCGCGTAGATCGATTGAATCGCGGCGTCAGCGTAATCGGTCGCGACGGGAAACTCCATCATGAAGCCATAGCCGCCGTGCAATTGCAGGCACTCACTCGCAACCTTCTTCAGCAGGTCCGTCACCCACCACTTCGCCATGCTGACTTCGGAGACGATCTCGTCGCCGCGGACGTGCGCCGCGAGGCAGCGATCAATAAAGGCCTGCCCGACCTCGACCTCGGTCGCCATCTCGGCCAGCTTGAACTGGGTGTTCTGGAAGTTCGCGATCGGCTGCCCGAAGGCGCGACGCTGCTTGGTGTAGGCGATCGTGTCGTCGAGGCAGCGGCGCGCGCTCGCCAACGAGCCGACCGCGGTCGTCAGTCGCTCCTGCTGGAGCTTCTCCATCAGCATCTTGAAACCCTGGCCCTCCTGACCAAGCAGATTCGTAAGCGGCACGCGGCAATCCTCGAAAAACAGCTCGCTGGTGTCCTGGCCCTTGAAGCCGAGCTTGTCGAGTTTGCGGCCGCGCACGAAACCCGGCGAATCGCGATCAACCATGATCAGGCTGATCCCGCGATGGCCCGGCTGCACATTCGTGTCGGTCTTGACCACCAGGATGACGGCGTCCGAAATCTGTCCGTTCGAGATGAAGGTTTTTGCGCCGTTGATCACCCAGCTATCGCCGTCGCGGCGCGCGTTGGTCTTGACCGCCGCAAGGTCCGAGCCGGTCCCGGGTTCGGTCATCCCGATCGCCAGGATGAGGTCGCCGCTGCAGGCCCCGGGAAGATAGCGGTGCTTCTGCGCCTCCGTGCCGTAAGAGGTGATGTAGGGCATGCAGACATCTGAATGCAGGGCCATCATCAGGCCGTGCGCGCGCACCCGCGCCATCTCCTCGACCACGATCGCATCGAAGAGAAAATCGACGCCGCCGCCGCCGTACTCCGCCGGCGCATTGGGACCGAGGAAGCCCGCCGCGCCGAGCTTGCGCCAGCTCTCGCGATCGCTCATGCCGTCGCGATTCCATTGCGGAATCTTCGGCGCGATTTCATTTTCAACCAGGCGCCGCACCTGCGTGCGGAAAAGTTCATGTTCTTCGGTGAAAATCTCCCGGCGCATCGTCTTCTCCTGCGATACGGAATCGTTTGTCCGAACCAGCTTGCAGACTCGCCTGCCTGGCTCCACTGCGTTCCGCCTAGGGTTGCATGGCGGCGCGCGCGTTTCCAAGCGCGACCGCTCGTCGGGCGCACGTGCGCGAGGCCGCGTAATTGCGATAGTCTCCATCGCGGAGGAGCAGACGCAATGGCAGACGAGCAGAGCGCCTACACGGGAAAACTGCGCGGCTACGAAGCTGAGGTGCTCGCGTTTCTGCGCGAGTTCGAGTCGATCCAGGAAAATCTCCGGCTGGGCGAGGTCCGCCCGGTCCAGGCCCAGTTGGTCGCGGCCACCGGCGACACCTTCCGCCGCTTCAACCACGAGTTCGCGCCGCTCACGCCGCCCGATGACTTGAGCCAATTCCATCGGGATTTCGTCGTCGCGATCGCTCATCTCGAGCGCTCGCTCAATCTCTTCTTGACCGCGCCGAGCCCCAACTGGACCCTGGCTTTTTTAAAAAGCCGCCACAGCTTTGTCCGCGGCCTCTACGCGCTCTATGACCTGCGCGGCGCCATCCCGAAGCTCGCCGAGTATTTCGCGATCGCGGGGCCCACCGCAGCGGCCGAGGCGCCGACCGCGGACGTCAACGGCGCGGCCACCGGTTTCTCGCATCACGAGCCCGCCGCCGAGCGTGGCGCCTACTCGCTTTACGTTCCCGAAAATTACTCGGCCGACCGCCGCTGGCCCCTGATCATCTGCCTCCACGGCGGCTACGGCGAGGGTTACGAATATATCTGGACCTGGCTGCGCTCGGCCCGCAGCCGCGGCTATATCCTGCTGTCGCCGAAATCGCTCACTGAAACCTGGTCGATGACCATGGGCAGCATCGACACGCGCTCGGTGATGCGGATGCTGGACGAGGTCGGCGCGGCCTACGCCGTCGATCGCTCGCGGATCTATTTGACCGGACTCTCCGACGGCGGCATCTTTACCTACATCATGGGTTTGGAGCGGCACGAAATTTTCGCCGGACTTGCTCCGGTCGCGGGCGCCCTGCATATGGCGGCGGACCCGATGCTGCGCACGCGGACTGGATGCGAGCTGCCAATTTTCGTGATCCACGGCGTTCACGACTTCATTTTCCCGGTCTCCTATACCCGCCAGGCCAACGAGCTGCTGCGCTCGTTGAATTACAACGTCACCTACGAGGAATTGCCCGAATGGGGGCATGCTTTCCCCTATTCGATTAATGAACGGCTGGTGCTGCCCTGGTTCGAGAGCCTGCCGCCCAGAGCGGACTAGCCCGCAAGGCGGCTGGCGGCAATCAGCGCGATGGCTCAGCAGCGGGCGACGACCACTGCGGCAACCTCGGGTGACCTCACTTTCGCGCGCGTTGCCGGCGGCGAACTGCGGATCCAACTCGCCGGCGCCTGGCGGCTCCATCGCGGGATGACGCTGGAGATAAGTGCGGTCGAGCGCGCGCTGGCGGATGGCGACCAGCCCGCGCGCGTGAGCTTTGACGCGAGCCGGCTCGGCGCGTGGGATAGCGCACTCGCCACCGTCCTCGCCCGCGTCGGCGAGCTTTGCGCTGAGCGGCGAATCGCGATCGACTACGGCGGCCTGCCCGAGGGCCTCCGTCGACTGCTCGAACTGGCCGCGACGACGCCGCGGGCGGAGCCCCTCGCCTCGCTGACAGCCCAGCCGAGCCTGCTCGAACGCGCCGGCACCGCGGCGATCGCCTGGGCGCGCGGATCGCAGGACGCGGTCGGGTTTATCGGCGAGATCACTCTCGCCCTGGGACGCTTGGCCGCCGGTCGCGCCCGTTATCGCAAAATCGACTTGTGGGAATTGATCCAGGCTTGCGGAGCCTCGGCGGTTGAGATCGTCGCGCTCATCAGCTTTCTCGTCGGCGTCATCCTGGCCTTCATGGGGGCGGTGCAGCTCGAACGCTTCGGCGCCTCGATCTACGTCGCCGACCTGGTTGCGATCGGCGTCACCCGCGAGATGGGCGCGATGATGACGGCGATCATCATGGCCGGCCGCACCGGCGCCGCCTTCGCCGCGCAGCTCGGCACGATGAAGGTGCGCCAGGAGGTCGAAGCGCTCGAGACCATGGGCATCTCACCGATCGAGTTTCTGGTCCTGCCGCGCGTGATCGCGCTGGTCCTGATGATGCCGCTACTGTGTCTCTATTCGGATTTGATCGGGATTTTGGGCGGCGCCAGCATCGGCGTCGGCATGCTGCACGTTTCGCTCGGCACCTATCTGGACGAAAGCGCCAAAGCCATCTATCCCACCGGCGTGCTCGGCGGGCTGTTCAAGAGCGTGGTCTACGGTATCCTGATCGCAATTGCGGGATGCTACCGGGGAATGAAGTGCGGGAATAGCGCCGCCGCCGTAGGCGAAGCAACCACCGCGGCAGTAGTGGACGGCATCATCCTCGTGGTGGTGGCCTGCGGACTCCTTTCATTGGTATTCCATGTCGTCGGAATCTGAAGCGGCATCGACAGCCGCCCGTGCTGACTCGACCGCGGCAAATCACGATCGGACCGCGGGCGCAGCGCACATCACCGTGCGGAATCTGACGATGGCGTATGGCGATTTCGTCGTCATGCGCGACCTTAATTTCGTCGTGCGCCGGGGCGAGATCTTTATCATCATGGGCGGCAGCGGCAGCGGCAAAAGCACGCTCTTGCGCCATCTGGTGGGGCTCGAAGACCCTGCGGCAGGCGAGGTCTTTTACGGGAGCGAGAACTTCACCCGCGCCGGCCCGCAGCGACGCATACTGATGCTGCGCCGCTGTGGCGTGCTCTATCAAAACGGCGCGCTCTGGAGCTCGATGACCCTGCGTGAGAACGTCGCGCTGCCGCTCGCGCAATTCACCGACTTGGCCGCAGACGAGATCAGTGAAGTCGCCGCCTTCAAGCTGGCGCTGGTCGGGCTGAAAAACTTCGAAGAGAGTTATCCCGCCGAAATCAGCGGCGGGATGCAAAAGCGCGCGGCCGTCGCGCGCGCGATCGCGCTCGATCCGGAGATCCTGTTCTTTGATGAACCTTCCGCGGGCCTCGACCCGGTAACCTCGAGCCTGCTCGACGAACTGATTCTCGAGCTGCGAGCGAACCTCGGCGCGACGGTGGTGGTCGTCACGCACGAGCTCGCCAGCATCTTCGCGATTGGCGACGACAGCGTCTTTCTCGATGGCGAAAGCAAGACGATGATTGCGCAGGGCAACCCCAAAGACTTGCTCGCGCGATGCCCGGACCCGCGCGTGCAGCGCTTTCTTACGCGCGGCCACGCCGCCGCGGGCGCGAGCGGCGCCGGATGAAAAAGCGCGTCAGCCCGATCGCAGTGGGCGGCTTCGTGCTCGGCGCCGCCGCGCTCGCCCTCGCCGCGGTGATGATTCTCTGGGGCGGGCAGCTCTTCAGCCGCAGTCACAAGTACGTCCTCTACTTCAGCGCCGACGTGAACGGCCTGCGGCCCGGCGCCGCGGTCAAATTCAAGGGCGTGCAGGTCGGTTATGTCGATCAGATTCTGTTGAGTTTGAATGAGGCGGGCGCCGGCAAACCCCCGCTGCTGACGATTCCGGTAATCGTCGCGCTCAGCTCAAATGCCGTCGTCCATGAGGGCTCGAGTTTTCTCGATCTCGACCGGCCCGCGGTGGTGCAAGACCTGGTGAACGGTGGGTTGCGCGGGCAACTCGCGACCGAGAGTCTCCTCACCGGGATCCTCTATGTCAGCCTGGATTTGCAGCCGCAGACTCCCGCCCACTTCCGCGCACCGCCGCATTCGCGCTACCCCGAGATTCCAACCGTGCCCACGCCGCTCGAGAAGGCGCAGGAGCTGGCGATGCGCGCGCTCTCGGAGTTGGGCCAAATCGATCTGAACCGGCTGCTGGCAAGCCTCAACCAGACAATCACCCGAGCCGGCGAGATCGCCGGATCGCCGCAGCTCAGAGCCGCCATCGACGCGATGCCCGTCACGATCAAAAAGCTCGGCGCCGCCGCCGATTCGATTCAACGTCTCGCCGATCACACCGACCGCGAGATTGGACCAGCCAGCGGCGCGCTGCGCGAAACCTCGACTGGCGCGACGCGGACGCTCGAACAGACCCAGGCGACGTTGAAGACCTTGCGCGAGAGCATCGGCCCGGGCTCGCCGCTGAGCTACCAGTTGGGCCAAACGCTGGCCGAGGTCGCGCAGGCCGCGCGCGCCCTGCGTGACCTCGCCGACTATCTCGATCAGAATCCGAGCGCGATCGTCCGTGGCCGTCCGCAGGAGGCGCGGCATTGACCATGCGAACTGTTCGGCGCTCGGCGCCGTGCTGGTTGCTCGCCGCGTTCGTTTTTGCCGGCTGCTCGAGCGTCCTTGCGCCGCGGCCCGACCCGACGCATTTCTTTATCCTCTCGGCGATCAGTCCCGCCGCCAACCTTCAGCTTCCGGCCGCGAGCGGCGGCGCGAGTCAGTTCGTAATTGGTCTCGGCCCAATCAATTTTCCGGATTATCTCGCGCGCGCGGAAATGGTCACGCGTTTGAGCGACGATCGCCTGGCCGTGTCCTCGAACGAACGCTGGGCGGAGCCCCTCGATATCAGTTTCAAGCGCGTCCTGTCGCACGACCTCTCGACCGCGCTGGGTGGCGCGCAGATCGCGGTTTTTCCCTGGCTCGGGGGAGCTCCGGTTCCTGGCTATCGGATCGAGATGACGATCGATCGCTTCGATGCCGACGCTCAGGGCGCCGCGCAGCTCCATGCCCGCTGGACGATTAACGCGAGCGCCCCCGACCGCGTGGTCTTTTCGTCAACCGCCGCGATCGATGTGCCTGCCTCAGCGGTCGCCGGCACGACGGCCGCGGTCAGCGCGCTCAACCAGGCCGTGAGCCAGTTCGCCGGCCAACTCGCCGCGGCGCTTGTCCGCCTAAACACTCACCGCCAGGGCGACGCTTAACTCGCCGGCGGGATGCGGCCAAAACGGCCGCTCTGATAGTCTGCGATCGCCTGCGCGATCTCCGCCTTCGTATTCATCACGAAGGGACCGTAGCGTGCGATCGGTTCGCGCAGCGGAACGCCGCCGATGAGCAGCAGTTCGAGCGGTTCTTCGGCGTGCGCGGCAGCAAAGCTCACCGACTCACCGTCATTCTCCAGCACCGCCAATTGATGCGCCCGGACCTGGCGAGCGTCCGCGCCGAAGCGGGCAGCTCCAGCAAAAACGTAGGCAAACGCCCTGAATTCGGCCGGCACTGCCTGCACGACGCTTGCGCCCGGTGCGACCGTGAAGTGAAGCATCATGATCGGCGTGCGCGTATCGATCACGGCTTTCGCGCCCATCGCCTCACCCGCGATCACGCGCACTTTAGTTTTGCCATCTGCGCTAGCGGCCTCGGGAATGCTGGCGGACGGAATCTCCTGATAGCGCGGCCGCATCAGCTTGTCCCGCTGGGGCAGGTTCACCCAGAGTTGAAAGCCATGCATCCGGCCGCCCTGCCGAGCGAACTCCGCTTCGGGCATCTCCGAATGAATCACGCCACCGCCGGCGGTCATCCACTGGACGTCGCCGCGCCGCAGCTCGCCGGAGTGTCCGTGCGAGTCGCGATGCACCAGCCGCCCGTCGCGCATATAAGTTACCGTCTCGAAACCGCGATGCGGATGGTCGGGCGCGCCTTTGGCCTCGCCAGCGCCAAGCTCGACCGGGCCCATCTCGTCGAGCAGGAGGAACGGATCGAAGTCGCTGAGCTCGGCGGTCGGAAACGGCCGATTCACGACAAAGCCCGCCCCTTCGAGCGTGCGGACACTCCGAATGACCCGTGAAACTGATCGGGTGCTTGCCTGCGTCATCGATCTCCCTCCCGCGCGCGCCGTCGAGAAACGACGCCCACCAAGTCAATATAAGCACGCTGTCAAGGGGAGCGATTCTGCGTGATTCGTTGAGAGCAAGCTTCCCTTCGACGCACGCCGGTTCCGTGACTAGATCAATGGCGGCGCGAGCGGGCGGGCGCGTGGCTCAACTGATCGAGCAAGGCCTTGGCCTCCTTGAGGTCGGCGGTCTCGAAGCCTTCGGTGAACCAGCCGTAGATTTCGGCGAGCATTGCGCGCGCTTTATCGCGATCACCCTGCTGTGCGAGCAACCGCGCGAGGCTCGCCGTTGCGCGCAGCTCGAACGACTTGGCGCTTTGCTTGCGGGCAAGGTCTATCGCCTGCTCAAAGCAATTCCGCGCTTGCGCCGCGTTGGAATCACTCTGGCGCAGCAGCAGCTCGCCTTGGAGCCGAAGAATCTGCGCCTCATGCTCACGTTCGTCATGTTTAGCGGCGGCGGCCAGCGCTTCCGTCACAGCACTCAGCCCTTCGTCGACGCGGTTCGTCTCCATGCACGCCTCGGCGAGCAGGCACAGGAAATACGGCCGCCAGACGCCCGCTCCCTTTGCCTCAAGCGCAGCCAGGCCTTCCCGTATCTGCGCAATCCCCTCTTCGCGAGAGCCCTGCGCGGCCGTCGCCCATCCGCGCAAACAAGTCGCCCAATCCAACCAGTCGGTTATCCCGTGCTCCCCGGAACGCGTGATGAGGCTCTCTGCGTTCTCCAGAACCAGGCGCGGTTCGCGCCGAAATTGCCGCAAAATGCTGATCCAAAGCTCGGCCTGAGCCAGATTGAATGGATTGGATAGCTTTTCAGCGAGAGCGAGCGCTTCGTCGCAGCGCTTGAGCGCGCGGTCAGGATAGCCCAGATGCCAATCAGTCGCCGCCGCGTAGCACAGACACCACACCCCGGCATCAAATCCATAACGGAGGATGAGCGCTCGATGGCGCGCCGGATCATAGATGGAAATGCCGGTTTCGAGATGTTCCAAAGCCACAGGAAACTGACCCATAAAGTAAGAGGTGACGCCCAAAGCGATCCGCGCGTACAGGGTTGGCGCCGAATCCGCGGCGTGCTCGGACCGCGGCATAAGCTGTCCGGCCAG
>JBOHWF010000177.1:0-11690 GCA_050736455.1 Binataceae bacterium (SeqCode)
GGAACGAGATCAGCGCGCTATCCCAATTAGTCAATCCGGCCGAATCGAAAGCGACCGTTCGCGGACTCACGGTAATAAGCTGTTGGTTCAGGAGCGAGGCTGATGGCATGTCGCCGCGCAGGCACCATGGGCCCGAGAGGCGCACGAGCAGCGTCGCATCACTCGCCTGCTCGAACGAGATTTTGCCCTGCTCGCGTTGCTGCCGAGATGGAGGCTCCGTTGTCATGTGCAGCTCCCTTCGGAGCGCTGCGAACCTGATCAGGCCGCGGAAGCTTGAAGTAGCATGACGGTTCGAATCGTCTCAGGGTTGCAAACTTGGGTTCTCGGAGGATACCCTGCTCATGACTATATCTGCAAACTGCTCGAGGTGCGCGAAGCCTGCCGAGAAATCTCTTCAAATCGTGGAGGAAAGGAAATGCGGAGTACTCAAGCGTTTCTGCCGACGAAGCCTCCGATGCTTGCTATGAATTATGTGATGCTAGCCGCGGGCGCGGTCGCTCTAGCTCTGATGCTCGGTGCGATCGGATGTTCGACGACTCAGCAGGAGCAGCCCAACATTATCGAGAAGGTGCAGGGGGTAAATAACCCGGTACCAGCATTCTCTGGATTCCTCGGCGATTACAGCTATCTGCAACGCGGTGGCGAGGGACAGGCGCTTTATCGCTATGTCGCTCCCGGCGTGGACTGGGCGCAGTACAAGTCGGTTATCATCGATCCTGTGACCTTCTGGGGCGCGCAAGACAGTTCGGTCTCGCCCGAGGTGCAACAGGAGCTGACGGCGTATTTTTACAACAAGCTGCACGAGTCGATGGCGAAATACTTCACCGTCGTGGACGCGCCGGGTCCCAGCGTGATGCGGCTGCAAGTTGCTATCACCGACGCGAGCTCTGCAATCCCGGTCTTGCGGACGGCATCCGTTCTAATCCCGCAGATGCGCGTGGTGGGTAGACTCAAGGAACTCGTTACCGGCTCATTTGCCTTTGTCGGCAGCGCGCGTGGCGAGATGAAGCTGACTGATTCCGTCAGCGGCGCCATCCTTGCCGAAGCGTTGGACCAGCAGATGGGCGGCAACGCGATCAAAACCGCGGCGACTTGGCAGTGGCAAGACGCTGAGCGCGCGATGGATCATTGGTGCGACCTGATGGCGACGCGGCTGAACGAGCTGCACACCACGGGTGCGATCACGACGGCTGCGAGCTAGGCGTCAAAGATCGAGAGACCAAGTAATCGCTGAATCGGGCGCGCGACTCGCTCGAGTATGCAATGCCTGGCGTTCGCGCGCTGGGGGATCTGTATGAAATTTTGTCGAAAGGTCGCGAAGCTTTTAGGCGCTATCGGCGCCGCGATGCTGCTGGTTTGCCTCCCCGGTCCGGCTATCGCGGAGCAGGAAAAACCCAACATCGTCGTCATCATGGGTGACGACATCGGCTGGTTTAACATCGGGGCTTATCATCAGGGAATGATGGCGGGCGCGACGCCAAACCTCGATAAACTCGCGGCCGAAGGAATGCGCTTCACCGATTACTACGCGGAAGCAAGCTGCACCGCGGGGCGCTCTGCCTTCATCACCGGTGAGCTCCCGATTCGGACGGGCATGACCACGGTCGGCCAAGCGGGCTCTACCCTCGGACTGCCTGCGGCGGCCGCGACCGTTGCCACCGTGCTCAAGTCCATGGGTTACGCCACTGGCCAGTTCGGCAAGAACCACCTCGGTGATCTCAATGAATTCTTGCCCACCGTTCACGGGTTCGACGAGTTCTTCGGCTACCTCTATCACCTCGACGCGATGGAAGACCCGGCGCATCCCGCTTACCCGCAGCAGTTGTTGAACGTAGTTGGCCCGCGCAACATGGTTCATTCCTGGGCGACGAACGTGGATGACCCAACAATGATGCCGCGCTGGGGCAAAATCGGCAAGCAGAAGATCGAGGATGCCGGCACGCTCTATCCCAAGCGGATGGAGACGGTGGACGACGAATTTCTCGATTTTTCGCTCAAGTTCATCGACAAGGCCCACAAGGAAGGCAAGCCTTTTTTCCTCTACCTCAATCCGACGCGCATGCACATCGTCACGCACCTCTCTCCAAAATATGAAGCCATGCGGAACTCGAACAACGGGTGGACCATTGAAGAAGCTGGCATGGCGCAGCTTGACGACATCGTGGGCTCCGTGATGCAAAAGCTTAAGGACATCGGTGTGGACGACAACACTATCGTCGTGTTCACCACCGACAACGGCGCGGAGAACTTCACCTGGCCGGATGGCGGACAGACGCCGTTCTATGGCGGCAAGGGCACCGGTTATGAAGGCGGTTTCCGTTGCCCGGCGATGATTCGCTGGCCCGGCCACGTCCCTGCAGGCAAGGTGGAGAACGGCATCATCTCCGGCCTCGACTGGTTCCCAACTTTTGTCGCCGCCGCAGGCAATCCGAACATCAAGGAAGAACTGATGAAGGGTAAGCAGATCGGCGACCGGACTTACAAGAACTATCTCGATTCCTACAACCAGATGGATATGATCACCGGTAAGGGACCGTCCACCCGCCACGAAGTCTTCTACTTCGCGGAAAGCAACCTCGCTGCGGTGCGAATCGATGACTTCAAGTATCAGTTCATCACGCAACCGGGCGGCTGGCTCGGCGCCAAGAATCATCCCGACGTGCCGATTCTCGTCAACCTCCGCTTGGATCCCTTCGAGCGCACGGGCTGGCCGTCAGACGGGACTCTTAAAGGATCGCAGGAGTACTTCGAATGGTTCAAGTATGAGTTCTGGCGCTTCGTCTTCGTCCAACAGCAAGTGGCGAAGCTGGCCCAGACGGCGATTGAGTATCCGCCGATGCAGAAGGGCGCGAGTTTCAACCTCAATGCCGTGAAAGAGAAGATCGCACAAGCTATGAAGGAACAGCAACAGTAGCCGGGCTTTCATAGCTTAGTATTCGGACTCTTATACCTTCGGACGGCTCGCAAGGGCCATCCGGGCGCGTAGCGGCGACTAGGCATAGTCGCCAATAAGGTTCGTTTTGCGGAGACGACGCGGGAGAGGCCAATTAAAAGCGGGCGCTCCGCGCGACCGCGTCGGCTCCCCATCGTCCGCCAAAGAACAACCTTCGTCGATAAGGAGAATTGGCCCTGCCAAAACGGCCGCACGCGTCGTCGTCGCGGTCTTTATTTTTGCGGTGGTTGCGCGTTGGTTCTTCCGGACGCACCCTCCGCGCGAGCCGGCTCGCAGTATCGCCGATCGATCGTCACGCCGCGGTCCCACCTTTGTCGGCGCGGCCGCGTGTGCGAGCTGCCATCAGGATCAGTTCAAGGCGTGGAGCGGCTCGCATCATCGACTTGCGATGCAGCCAGCGTCAGATGCCACCGTCCTCGGCAACTTCAACCAAGTCAGTTTCTCCAACGCGGGCGTGGCCTCGATGTTTCTGCGGCGGGGCAGCAAATTCATCGTGCGCACCGACGGTCCGGACGGCGCCCTGCACGAGTACGAAGTCAAATTCACTTTTGGCGTCTACTCCCTTCAGCAATACCTTATCGCGATGCCCGGGGGCCGTTTGCAGGCGTTCGGCATCGCGTGGGACAACCGGCCTCTCGCCGAGGGTGGTCAACGCTGGTTCTTTCTTTATCCCGGAAAACGAATCACTTACCGGGATCCTCTGCACTGGACATCGATCGATCAGACCTGGAACTTCATGTGCGCCGACTGTCACTCCACCAACGTGTGCAAGAACTACGATTTGCCGATGCGCACCTACGCAACGTCGTTTTCAGAAATCAATGTCGCTTGCGAGGCGTGCCATGGTCCCGGTTCTGATCACATGGTATGGGCGAGTCGGCCTGCGGAACGCAATAAATATCTGAATCACGGACTCACGATCGCACTCGACGAGCGCCGAGACATCCGATGGCTGATCGATCCAGCCACCGGTAACCCGCGTCGTAGCGCTCTCCGCGTGTCGGAGCAGGAAATCCAGATGTGCGCGCGCTGTCATGCGCGACGTTCGCAGATCAACGAGGATTTCGTTCACGGCCAGCCGATCGGCGATGACTACCGCGTCGCACTGTTAGACGAGGACCATTATTTTCCCGACGGCCAAATCAAGGATGAAGATTACGAGTATGGCTCCTTCATCCAGAGCCGGATGTTTTATGCGGGAGTGACGTGCAGTGACTGCCACGAACCGCACAGCCTTAAGCAAGAATCGCCGGCAACGGTCTTTGCTTGCAATGCCATAGCGCCTCCCGCTACGAATCAACCCGGCATCACTTCCATTCCTACGGCTCAGTCGGCGCACGGTGCGTCGAATGCCACATGCCTGCGAGAACATACATGGTGATCGATGCCCGGCGCGATCACAGTCTGCGTATTCCGCGGCCTGATCTTACGGTGAAACTCGGCGTTCCGAATGCGTGTCAGAACTGTCACGCTGGCAAATCCGCGCAATGGGCGGCAGATGAACTGACAAAAAGGTATGGCCACTCAGCTATCGGCTTTCAGCATTTCGGCCAGGCTTTGGACGCGGGGCAGGCCGGCGCACCCAGGGCGGGTCAGCTCCTCGCAAACCTGATTGCTGATCGCAGTCAGCCCGCAATTGCGCGCGCATCCGCACTGTCGCTGATAGCTGGCATTGCTGAATCTTCGATTGATCCGGCGATTCGACTGGGAATGTCTGATCCCTCGCCGTTGGTCAGGCGAGCGGCGGCCCGCGCGCTCGATAATCGGGACTCAATGGACGTTGCCTCCATCGTCGAACCGCTGCTCTCCGACGCGGTTCGTGAGGTACGTCTGGAGGCGGCCAACGTCCTTGCGGGCCTGAGCGGAAGTGAGATCCCAGGTGAATACGTAAAAGCGCTGCACCCTGCGCTGGCGGAATATGTCAACACTCAGAACCTGAACGCGGACCGCCCGGAGGCGCATATCAATCTGGGCTTACTCTTCGCGAAGGAGAAGAAGTTCGACGCGGCCGAGGCGGAGTATCGCACCGCCTTGCAGATCGATCCCGCTTTCGCACCGGCGGCCGTCAACTTGGCTGACCTGTATCGCGAACTCGGCCGCGACCGCGACGGTGAAGGCGTCCTGACCAACGCTATTTCACGCTCTCCCGGGGACGCTTCATTGCGCCACGCGCTCGGGCTATTGATGGTTCGGCGAGGGCAAAAGCAGGCGGCGATTTCGCAGCTCGCGGAAGCAGCACGCCTTGATCCGGACAATTCACGCTTCGCGTTCGCTTATGCCGCGGCGTTGATCGACGCGGGACAAGCGAACGAGGCTCGGGGTCTGCTTGAAGCGAGCGTTCGGCGGCATCCCTTTGACCGTGACACGCTGGCGGCGCTGACCGACCTCTATACTGAAGCCGGCAAGATCCCTCAGGCAATGTCCTATGCGCGTCGGCTGGCGGAGGTCGAACCGGACGACGCGAACGCGAAACAATCACTCATCCAACTTCAAAAGCGTGCAAATCGCAGCAAATGAACGTGCGAATCATCTCATTTCTGAGTTCGCTACCCATTGTATTTTTTCTCATTCGTCGCACCGCAGGAGAATAAGCAGAGGTTAATCATGAGCCCGATGGCCATAAGTACTTTTGTGTTCGCGGGCGCCTTTGGCGGCGCGCTGCTTGGCATGTTCATCCGTGATTTGCTGCCCGAGCATCATCTCAGCAAAGATTCGCAAGATGTCGTGAAGCTCGGAATGGGTTTGATTGGCACGATGTCCGCCCTCGTGTTGGGGTTTTTGGTTGCTTCCGCACAGGGCTCTTACGCGACTCGCGGCAGCGAACTCACCCAGATGGCGGCGAATACGGTGTTGCTCGATCGGGTGCTGGCCCACTACGGCACAGAAACCAAGGATGCGCGGGATCTGCTTCGCAATGCAGTTGCGATAGTGCTGGAGCAAACTTGGCGTGAAGGAAGCACTGAGGCCGCCAAATTTGATCCCACAGCGGCGCGGGCGGAAGGCCTGTACGACTTGATAAACCAACTAACGCCCCGCAATGAAGCCCAGCGATCCTCGCAGGCCGAGGCACTAACGATAGCTTTGAATCTCGCCCAGATGCGCTGGTTGCTCTTCGAGCAGAGCCGCGGTTCGATCCCAATGCCGTTTCTGGTTATCCTGGGATTCTGGCTGTGCATAATTTTCGTGAGCTTTGGTCTGTTCGCACCCTCGAACGGGACTGTTATTGCTACCTTATTGGTCTGTGCGCTTTCGGTTGCGGGTGCGATCTTTTTGATTTTAGAACTGGACCGGCCGTTTGAAGGACTGATGCAAATCTCCAGCGCGCCATTGCATAATGCCTTGAGCCATCTCGGCCGTTAAGATGCGCAGAAACGCGCGCGCCGCCGTCTCGGTGAGGCGCACGCAATTGTTGAGGTTGCGATGAATCTTAACAGAAGCGTCACGATCGCGGTCTTAGGCCTGGCAATGATCTTCGGACGCGCGACTGCGGCGCGCGCGCAACATGGCGATTACATCTTGGGCACGGCCGGAGTGCTGGCCGCTCAGCAAGCACCGGAAGGTATCTTCTACACGAACCTCTGGTCTTGGTATCACGCTTCCAACAGCAGTTTTCTCCAGACCGGACCGATCAAGTGCGGTCCGATTGCCGGCCGGGTCTGCTTGAGCGCTAACTTCAATGCGAGCGGAAACCTGGATATGTTCGTCGATCAGAACTTCTTGACGATCGTCACGCCGTTCAAGATATTGGGCGCGACCTACGGGTTCTTGGTAGACGTGCCGTTCGCAATCGCCGGCGCCAGCGGAAGCGCCGCACTCGAACCGGTGCTGACTGCAAGACGCGGGAGTGTTTCGCTCAACTCCTTGCAGGCTTCTGGAGCGATAACCAAGGGAAGCATTGGTGATATTTACTTCCAGCCGATCGATCTCGGTTGGCGCTTCAAACAACTCGACGCGATCGCGAGCGCGGGCTTCCTCGCGCCGACGGGAGCATACAACGCCGCCGCCACGGTCAATATCGGCTACGGCCACTGGACCGGATTGTTCGGGCTCGGCGCCATCGCGTATGCAGATCCCGCGCGCACCTGGTCGCTTTCGTTATTCAGCCACTACGAAACGTACGCCTCGCAAGAAGGGCGGCCTTATACCCTCGGCGATGAGGCGCTGCTCGAATGGGGTGCGGCAAAAACCTTTAACCTGCCGGGTGACGCCTTCAAGCAGTTCAATTTGGGAGCGGTTGGTTATGCGCAGTGGCAGACTACGGACAATCAGATCAATGTGAGTCCTGCGACCGCGGTCGGCAGTACCCTTGTTCACCGAATCGTAGAAGCAAAGACACGGATATATGCCGCTGGCCCGGCACTGAGTCTGCTGACCAAATTCGGGCTCTTCAACTTGCGCTACTACGAGGAGTTCGGCGCCCAAGCCACACCCTCCGGCAGTGCGTTGTTCTTCAGCTATTCCCTCGGGGGCAAACCTTGGTAAAAAGCACGATGTGACAGAGGCGGGATTTCCCGATCGATCATGAAATGCCGCCGACCAATTTCGCGGCCAGTCAGGCGTGGACTTTGGAGCATAAAGTGATCAAGCTACTCAAACCGCTCGCAGCTTCCGTTTTGATTCTTTTGTTATTCGCGACCCTGATGGTCGCCGCGTGGATCGCCCCTTCAGACGCGCAGCCGCCCGACCGCTCCTCACTCCCGATTCCTGATACGCCATACATCCGGCCCAACGAAGCTGCGACGGTCGCCGAGATTCTCAAGCTGAATGGCTACAACACCGCGGCCTTTGGCAAAATGCATCAGACGCCGGCGTGGGAAGTAAGCGTCTCGGGACCGTTTACGCGCTGGCCGATCGGTGACGGCTTCGAGAAGTTCTACGGCTTTCTCGGCGGCGAAACGAATCAATGGGCGCCGATGGTGTTCGACGGCGTAGCGCACGTCGAGCCCGCCCATACGCCCGGCTACAACTTCATGACCGATATGACCGACCATGCGATCGCCTGGATGCGCTTTCAGGACACAATGACGCCCGACAAGCCCTTCTTCATCTACTTCGCGCCCGGCGCTTTGCACGCGCCGCATCATACTCCGCAGGTGTGGCGCGACAGGTATAAAGGCAAATTCGACGAGGGTTGGGACAAGTACCGCGAAGCAACCCTGGCGCGCCAAAAGCGATTGGGCGTGGTGCCCCAAAACACCCGGCTCGCGCCCTGGCCGTCCAGCGTCAAGCATTGGAGCGAACTCAGCGACGACGACAAGCGCGTGGCCGAACGGCTGATGGAGAATTATGCGGGATTTGGCGAGTATGCGGACCACGAAATCGGCCGCCTGATCGATTCCCTCAAAGACGCCGGCGTCTTCGACAACACGGTGATCATCTATATCGCCGGCGACAATGGCATGAGCGCGGAGGGCGGCCTGCTGGCACACTCAACGAGATGGCCGCCTTTAATGGCGTTCCCGACACAGCTGCTAACATCCTCGCTCATCTCGACGATATCGGCGGACCAAACAGTTTCCCGCACATTCCGGTGGGATGGGCCTTGGCGGGCGATACGCCATTCCAATGGACCAAGCAGATTGCGTCGCATTACGGCGGCACCCGCAACGGGATGGTTATGGTGTGGCCGGCGCGGATCAAGGACGCCGGCGGCATCAGGCCGCAGTGGCATCACGTGATCGACGTCACGCCGACGATCCTCGAGGCTGCAAAGCTGCCTCAGCCCAAATTCGTAAATGGCGTCAAGCAGAAGCCGATCGAGGGCGTCAGCATGGCGTATACGTTCGGCGAGGCGAAAGCCCCGACGCGGCATCGCACGCAGTACTTCGAAATGTTCGGCAATCGCGGAATTTATCACGACGGCTGGACCGCGGTGACCCGGCACAGTATTCCGTGGGACGTCGCCGGCACGCCGCCGAAGTTCGGCGAAGACAAGTGGGAACTCTACAACACCAACGACGACTTCAGCCAGTCGCAAGACCTCGCCGCGAAGTATCCCGACAAGCTCAAGGAGCTGCAGCGGCTCTTTCTCGCGGAAGCGGAGAAATACAACGTCTTGCCCCTCGACGATCGCCGCGTCGAGCGCTTCGTACCGACGATCGCCGGCCGCCCGGCGCTCATGTGGGGCCGCACTTCGGTCACGCTCTATCCAGGTATGACGGCGATGATGGAAAACGCGACGCTGGATCTCAAGAACCGTTCGCATACGATCACCGCCGACATCGAAGTGCCGCCGGGCGGCGGCGAGGGCGTCATTATTGCTCAAGGCGGGCGCTTCGGCGGATGGAGCCTCTACATGAAAGGAGGCAAGCTCAAGTATTGTTACAACTGGCTCGGCAGAGATCGCTACACGATCGAGTCGAAGTATGCGCTTGCCGCCGGCAAGACGACCGTCAAGTTCGAGTTCAAATACGACGGCGGGGGCCTTGGCAAAGGTGGCACGGGCAGCCTCTATGTGAACGATCAGAAAGTTGGCGAGGGCCGGATCGACAAGACGCAGCCGTTTATCTTTTCGGCCGATGATACGGAAGACGTCGGCGAAGACCTCGCTACTCCAGTAACCGAGGATTACAAGGAAGGTGACAACAAGTTCACTGGCGTGATCGAGAAGATCACCCTGGCGGCGACCCCGCCGCCGGCGGAAGTTGAAAAAAATGAGGAGCTTCAAGACGCGGTAATCGACGAAGGTATCAACTGAGCAAGTCACATGGACGGGCCGTTGGTAGGAGGTCTGCGATGAAGTCTCGTAGTTTCGCCGGGGTGTTGCTTTTCGGTCTGGTCGTGATTGCCGGCTGCGCTTCTACTAAAGTCACCGAACAAACACCGATGGTCAACCCGGGGTTGGCGCGTCCCAATCAGATCTGGGTCTACAACTTCGTCGCCGCACCCTCCGAGGTGCCCGCCGACTCCTCGATTGGCAAGGAGGTCGGCGCACCGAGTACGCCACCAACCGCCGAGCAGATCGAAACCGGCCGTCAGCTCGGCGCCCTGATCGCTCAGGATTTGGTTGCGGATATCCAGGCCATGGGACTTTCCGCGGTGCAGGCCGGGCCCGGATCGTCGCCGCAAGTCGGCGACGGCGTAATCCGCGGTTATCTGGTCTCGGTCGAAGGCGGCGGCACCGTCAAGCGCTTCGTCATTGGATTCGGCCTCGGAACCTCGGAGATGGATACGGTGGTCGAAGGCTACGCGATGACGCCTCACGGCTTGCGCAAACTGGGATCGGGAACGCTGAGCTCGTCCGGAAGCAAAACCCCGGGCGTGGCCGTGCCCGCCGCCCTGGCTATCGCCACCGGCAATCCGATCGGCCTGATTGTCGTCGGTGGTCTCAAAATTTACGGAGAGGCGAGCGGGCGGAACAGCCTTGAGGGGCGCGCCAAGGCGACCGCCGACGCGATTTCGGAGGAACTCAAGCTTAGATTCCAGGATCGCGGCTGGATCCAATGAGCCTCACGGCCGAGACGAACATTGATTGTCTCTTTGAACTGAACAAAACGGCGAAGGCCGATCATACTTAGTGCGTGAAGACCGTGGCTGACTGGATAACGGGGCGAAGCAAAACGGAAGCCGCAAAAAATTACGGAGGAGATAGGCTAATGGACAAGGAATGTCAAGGAGCTTGTGTAATGGCTAAGGCGTCGGCCCTGCTGATTGCGATCGCGCTGGGAACTCTAATCGCCGGCTGTGCCCAGACGGTGGCGGACCAGTCGGCCGTGGTAAAGCAGGTCCAGAGCGGGGCCGCGCCCGCCGCGGCGGGATTCTTTGGGAGCGACCTCTCGCTACTGCAGCCCGGTCAGAAAGACCAGGCTGCGATGGTCTACGTCAACCCCAACGCGCAGTGGAAACAGTACGACAAGATAATGATCGAACCGGTTCAATTCTGGGACGATCCGGACACCAAAGTCTCGCCGGCCGACCAGCACACGTTGACCGCCTACTTCTACAATCAGCTTAAGCAGGAGCTGCAAAAGAATTTCACCCTCGTCGACCAGGGCGGGCCCGGGGTGATGCAGTTGCAGGTTGCGCTGACCAATGCGAGTTCGGCGACCCCGGGATTGCGCACAGTATCGGTCATAATTCCGCAGGCGCGCATCCTCAACCTCGGCCAATCGCTCGCAACCGGCAGTTATGCCTTCGCGGGCTCGGCGGAAGGCGAGATGAAGGTGACCGATACGTCCAGCGGGCAGTTGCTGGCCGCGGCGATTGATAAACGCGCGGGCGGCATGGCGTTGAGCACCGCCGCGCAGTGGCAATGGGGTGATGCGGAGAACGCGATGAACTACTGGGCTGAAAAGATTTCCAACCGCTTACTTGAATTACAAGGTCGAACGCCCGCCGCTACGTAGCGCGCGGGCAAACAAATCGCGTCGGCGGATGCGGGCAGGGCAGCGATTGTCGCCGGCATTGGCCAGGCCGATCATCTGTGCATTGAGGACACGAGCCGCGCGATCGGCTCCTGACTCGCCCGAATCAGGCCGCGTCCGGGCTGATTCAAGTCGAGCGTGACATAAACCGCGGCGGTCACGAGCAGGATGAAGCATAACGTCCCGGCGACTTCGTAACTGTCCGTGCTGCCTTGCTGGCGCCCAATCAGGAGCGTCGTGACGATCGCGCTGAGGAAGAGAAGGAGCAAGATGCTGGTGGGCACGCGGTCCCGGATGGCCGAAAGTCGCGAGGCCTGATTACCGCTCACCGTGTTCAGCGCATTCGTGAGTGATACGGCGATCGGGGTCCCCTC
>JBOHWF010000178.1:0-2212 GCA_050736455.1 Binataceae bacterium (SeqCode)
GCATATCGGCGTGCATGAGGGCGATATGATCCGCGCCGGCGAGCCGCTGATGGAGGGCTCGTCGAATCCGCATGACATCCTGACGATCCTCGGCGAGAAGGCGCTGGCGAAGTACCTAGTCGATGAAATCCAGGAAATCTACCGGCTGCAGGGCGTGCGCATCAACGACAAGCATATCGAAGTGATCGTGCGCCAGATGCTGCGGCGAGTGCGGATCAAGGAGGTCGGCGACACCGAGTTCCTGGTCGGCGACCAGACCGAGAAGTGGCGGTTTGACGAGGAGAATTCGCGCGTCCTGATGAAGGGTGGCGAGCCGGCGATCGCCGAGCCGCTGCTGCTCGGCATCACCAAGGCCTCGCTCTCGACCGAGAGCTTCATTTCGGCGGCCTCGTTCCAAGAGACCACGCGCGTGCTGACCGAAGCTGCGATCAACGGCAAGGTCGATCGGCTGATCGGGCTCAAGGAGAACGTGATCATGGGCCGCCTGATCCCCGCGGGCACGGGTCTCGCGGAGTACAATCGCAAGGAGATCCACGTCGAGGGCGTGCCGGCGGACGAGCCCGACGGTCAACCCGCGCTGGCGGAGGCGGCGGTTCCGGTGGCCAATTGACACGCGCGCCGCGTTGCATATAAGGTTTATCACTTCCCCCAAGGGCGGATGTCCTTGGGGGGTTTGTTTGAATCATCATCCGGGCGATAGCCAAATCCGCGCAATCGATGAGGGGCTAGCGCGTTTCGAGCGGTAGGTTAAGGGCAGGGCGGCGCTGCGCTGTGCCGGAAGAATTGGGAAGACCAAAGTGCCGACGATTAATCAGTTGATTCGCGCCGCGCGCGTCAAGAAGCGTTACAAGGAAACCGCGCCGGCCTTGCAAGGCTCGCCGCAGAAGCGCGGGGTGTGCACGCAGGTCAAGACCACGACGCCGAAAAAGCCCAACTCGGCGTTGCGCAAGGTGGCGCGGGTGCGGCTGTCGAACGGCTACGAGGTTAACACCTATATCCCGGGGGTTGGCCACAACCTGCAGGAGCATTCGGTGGTCCTGATTCGCGGCGGCCGGGTGAAGGACCTGCCCGGGGTGCGCTATCACGTGATCCGCGGGACGCTGGATTCGATCGGGGTCACCGATCGGCGCAAGGGCCGCTCGAAGTACGGCGCGAAAAAGCCCAAGTAGGCGCATCGCACCGGCAAAGCTTGAAGTAGGAATTTCAGGTAGCGAATTTTATGTCGCGCAAAGGACAGGCTCGGGTTCGCGAGACGATACCGGACCCCAAGTTTCACGACCATACGGTGGCGAAATTCATGAATGTGGTCATGGAGCGGGGTAAGAAGGCGACGGCTGAATTGATTTTCTACGGCGCGCTCGGACTCGTCGCCGATCGCGCCAAAGAGGACGGCCTGACGGTCTTCAAGCGGGCGCTCGACAATGTGCGGCCGGCGGTCGAGGTGCGCTCGCGGCGGGTCGGCGGCGCGAACTACCAGGTGCCGGTCGAGGTGCGTCCGCTGCGGCGCAATTCGCTGGCGATGCGCTGGCTGGTGACCGCGGCGCGGGCGCGCGGGGAGAAATCGATGGTCGAACGGCTGGCCAACGAGATCCTCGAGGCCGGCGCGAATCGCGGCGGCGCGGTGAAAAAGCGCGAGGACACCCATCGGATGGCGGAAGCCAACCGCGCCTTCGCGCATTATCGCTGGTAATTCGGGCGTTCAAGGTTAAATTCTTAGTTGTATGGCGCGCGAGACACCAATCGAACGGGTGCGCAATATCGGCATCATGGCGCATATCGATGCCGGCAAGACGACCACCACTGAGCGCATCCTCTACTATACCGGCATCAACTACAAAATCGGCGAGGTGCACGAAGGCACTGCGACGATGGACTGGATGGTGCAGGAACAGGAGCGCGGCATCACGATCACCTCGGCCGCGACCACCTGCTTCTGGCGCGACTATCGGGTCAATATTATCGACACGCCGGGCCACGTGGATTTCACGATCGAGGTCGAGCGCAGCCTGCGCGTGCTGGACGGCGCGGTCGCGGTTTTCTGCGCGGTGGGCGGCGTCGAGCCGCAGTCGGAGACGGTCTGGCGGCAGGCGGACAAGGACCGGGTGCCGCGCATCGCCTGCATCAACACGATGGCTCGGGTGGGCGCGGAGTACGAGCGGGTGGTCCAGGAGATTCGTGACAAGCGGCGGGCCACGCCGCTGCTGCTGCAGTT
>JBOHWF010000179.1:0-3447 GCA_050736455.1 Binataceae bacterium (SeqCode)
GTCTGGCACCGTACGCCATTTGGCCCGCTCGCGGGTCGCCGTGTGCGTGCATGCGCATAAGATGAATAGCGCCAAAAGAAGAATCCTCTTTCGCAATTTTAATTCCCTCGACACGGATTGTACCTCACACTCAATCGCGTGCATTGTGCGTGTTGCGCGAGCTGCATTGGTGGGAACGGCGCTGCTCTGTATGCTCAAGGCTTCGCCAGCAGTCGCTCAGGAGCTCACCTGCCAACCGAAGAAACTATATCGAGGCGAGACCTTTACGGTAATTCTGCCGAAGGCTCATCAGGACTTTGACTTCGCCATCAGCGCTAGAGGCTCAGAAGAACTCTGGGCGATTTCGTTCAAACCTGCTCGGGCAGACCGGGTCAAACCGCCGATATCACCGGCGCGTTTCGGCAGAATGCGGCGCATCCGCATTTCAACCGCCAATGCGCGCGGCCTCGCATTCAAGCCCGATAAACGGCCCTGCGATCCAGTGGCGGTCGGCGCCCCCGAGCCGATCTTCTCAAAGACCGATGAGTACAATGTTCTTTTAAGCGGGGACCTCGGTTTCGAGGATCAGGAGGATATCTACTCGTATTTTTGCTCGGTCGAGTACTACGATCATCCGCGTCCTCGGCGCCGTGACCCAATTGCAGAAAGAGCGGACGAGGATCTGCTAAATCGAAACTCTGTTGATCACACTCCGGATTTTCCTCCTGCGGCCGCGCTCGACTGCGCGCCCAAGCAAATCGACCAAGGCAGTACGTTGGAGATAAAGCTACCAGCCTCTCACGCCAAATATGAGTTCGGGATCCAAGGACCCGAACCCGAGCAGGCCGTGTTTCTGATGAGTTTTTCGCCACGCGCGGCGGACAAGATTCGACCTGCGATCCCATCCAAGGCGTTCGCCGAAGCGACCCGGCTCACGCTGAAAGTCTCCGAGGCACGCGGCTCTGATACCTTTGACTTTTCCCCACCTCAATGGTGCTTCCCTCGGGTCGACGATCCACCGCAGCTTATCTTCAGCAAGCCCGGCGACTACATGATCCAGACGGGTCCAGCATTGGGCGTTGAACAATCCCAAATCGCTGCGGAATGCACGGTCCACTACGCCCCGCAGTCCGCGAAACTCGCTCATTAGTAGTTCTAAGCGGCGGCGGGCGGGACGATCGCGATCTTGCCGGCGATCGTGCCCTTCTCCATCAAGTCCTGCGCGTGAGCCAGCTCGCGGAGCGGCAGCACCTTGCCGACCACCGGCTTGATCTGGCCGCTCGCGACGAAGCGCATCGCGTCCATCAGCTCGCCCTTGTTGCCCAGATGCGAGCCGAGGTAGTTCTGCTGCTTGTTCCACAACAGGCGGATATCGAGATGCGCGTCGAAGCCCGAGGTCGCGCCGCAGGTCACGATCGTGCCGCCCCACTTGAGGCACTGCATCGAGATCGGCCAGGTCTCGGCGCCGGTATGCTCGAACACGATGTCCGCGCGGCGACCGCCCGTGATTTTGCGCACTTCCTGGAAAACGTCATGCTGCTTGCGATTCAGCACGTACTCTGCGCCGAGCTTCCGGCATAGTTCGAGCTTGTCGTCGCTCGAGGCGACCGCGATCGCGCGCGCATTGTAGAGCTTGGCGATCTGGATCGCCATCACGCCGAGGCCCCCGGCCGCGCCCCAGATCAGCACGAAGTCGCCTGCCTGGATCCGCGCGCGCGTCACCAGCATCCGCCATACCGTGACCAGCACCAGCGGTATCGTCGCGGCTTCGACGTGGGTGAGATTCTTGGGCTTGGGCAGGACGTTGACCGCGGGCACGCGGCAATAGTCACCGTGCGCGCCGTCGAGCGGCCCGGTCTGAAAGCCCCAAATCTTGAATTCCGGACAGAAGAACTCCTCGCCGCGCGTGCAGTAATCGCATTGCCGGCACGCGATGCCGCAGTGCACGACGACCTCGTCACCGAGCTTGACGGAGTGAACCTCCGTCCCGATTTCGACGACGATGCCGGAGGCGTCCGAACCCGCGATGTGCGGGAAAATCGTCTTCATGCCCGGGATTCCGCGCCGCGCCCAGATATCGTTGAAATTGCAGGCAGAGGCTTTGACCTCGATCACGACGTCATTCGGACCCGCCTTGGGCGTCGGGGTATCGGCGTATTTGAGCACCTCGCTGCCGCCGTTCTGATCGAAAACTATCGCCTTCATCCGCTTGTCTCTGCTTTGAAAACCATTACGCCGACGCGAGCGCGCCCGCCACAGCATAAAATTTTCGCCGACTTTCCACAACAAAATTTCCTAATACAGACGCTCTAGGCATGTCTGAGCGAAGTATTGACGCTCGATAAGCAATTCGGGCACGATGCTACCCGGAGATCAACTACCGCATGTTTATTCTCGAGCACGGCGCGCGCTTCGTCATTCCCCGCACCGAGATGACCTACCCCGGCCATAGCATGAAGCTTCATCAGAACGCTGCCGACCCGAACAAATCGCCGGTCGATCATGTGATGGCGGATTTCGAGGACGCCTGCCCCTACGAATTCAAGGGCGAAAAGAGCCGCAAGACGATGGTCGAGGCGCTGACTACGCTCGATTTCGGCAAAAAAGTCGTCACCGTGCGGCCGAACAATATCCATTCGCCCTTCTTCAAAGGCGACCTCGAGGCGATCGTGCTCGGCGCGCCGAATCGCTTTCACGGGATCATGCTGCCGAAGACGCGCGGGCCCGAGGAGATCAGGCAGGTCGCGAGCATCCTTGACGACCTCGAAAAGCGCGGCGGCTGGAAATATCGCCTGCAGATCGAATCATTGATCGAAACGCCGCAGTCGCTGGTCAAGGCCTATGAGATCGCGACCGCCTCGGATCGGATGGCTGGCCTGGTCTTCGGCATCGCGGACTTCGCCGCGAATCTGGGCGTCCGCGAGATCGTCGATCGGCAGAATCAGAACTTCCACTACGCCAAGCAGGCGGTGGTCGTCGCCGCCAAGGCCGCCGGCCTTCACGCCGTCGACAACGTCTATCTGCGGCTGTGGCGCAAGGAAGATTCGCCCGACCGCGTCGCCGAACTGCAGCGCGGACTCCGCGAGAAGAATCAGGGCGCGGCCGAACTCGGGATGGACGGCACCTGGGTCATCCATCCGCAGCAGGCGCCAATCTGCAACGAGTGCTATACGCCGAGCACCGCTCAGGTCGAAGAGGCCCGCCGCGTCATCAAGCTCTATCACGAGAAGGGCGGCGGCTCGATGGCCGACCCCAAGAGCGGCGAAATGATTGACGAGGCCACCATCAAGATGGCCCTGATGGACCTCGCCAAGGGCGCACAAGCCGGCCTGGTCGATCAGGCCGAGCTGAAGGACTGGTCAGCCAAGAGCAAGTCGATCACCGGCTACGACATCCTCGAGCTGATGAAGCGCGTGGGCTGAGCCGGCGCCGGAATTTGTCACGCGAGGCGGCGCCGCTGGAGTATCC
>JBOHWF010000180.1:0-4105 GCA_050736455.1 Binataceae bacterium (SeqCode)
AGGCCGAGATTCCGAATCCGGGAGACTTCGTCCGCAGCCACGTCGGTGAACGCGCAGTAATCGTGATCCGCGACAAGAGTGGCGCCGTAAACGTATTGCTCAACCGCTGCGCCCATCGCGGCGTGCAGTTCTGCCGAGTCAACTGGGGCAATGCGCGCTCGTTCACCTGCCCCTACCACCAGTGGACTTATGATCTGACGGGCAACCTGACCGGCGTGCCCTTTCGCCGCGGCGTCAACGGGCATGGCGGAATGCCCGCAGAGTTCGACCCGTCGCAGAATGGGCTGACGCGGCTCAGCGTGGCGACGCGCCATGGGGTAATCTTCGCGAGCTTCGATGCGGCCGCGCCGGCGTTCGAGGACTACCTCGGGCCGTCGATGCGCGGATATTTCGATCGTGTCTTCGACGGGCGGACGCTGCGCGTGCTCGGTTACTCGCGCCAGCGCATCCCGGCCAACTGGAAGTTGATGTTCGAGAACATCAAGGACCCCTACCACGCGAGTCTGCTGCACGTGTTTCTCGTCACCTTTGGGTTGTTCCGCGCTGACCAGCCGTCACAGGTGCAGATGGACGAGAGCGGGATGCATTGCGTACTGGTCTCGAGCAAAGGCGAGCAGACGCTGAACGCCGCCACCAAAGAGATGCAAAGCTTCCGCGCCGACTTCAAGCTCGCCGATCCGCGGTTGCTCGAACCGGTGCGCGAGTTTCCCGGCGCGGCCACGGTCGTGATGCAGACGCTGTGGCCCAACATCATAATCCAACAACAATCGAACACGCTGGCCATGCGGCAACTGGTGCCGCGCGGTCCCGAACTCTTCGACCTGATGTGGACCTTCTTCGGCTACGCCGACGACCCCCCGGAAATGACGCAACGTCGCTTGCGGCAGGCGAACCTGATGGGGCCGGCCGGGCTGGTCTCGATCGACGACGGCGAGGTGATGGCGCTTTCACAACAGGGCGTCCGCCAGTTCGCCGACGGTGCTGGCCTGCTCGAAATGGGCGGTCGCGGCACGCAGGACGAAGATCACATGGTCACCGAGGCGGCGATCCGCGCTTTCTATCAGCATTATCGCCAAGTAATGGAGTTGTGACGGATGGCGCGCGCGCAGCAGGATCTCGCGCTGCGGTTCGAGGTCGAAGAGCTTTACACAGAGTATGCGCACGCGCTGGACAACGACGAGCTTGAGCGCTGGCCGGAGTTTTTCATCGACGAGTGCCTCTATCAGATCGTGTCGCGGGAAAATCGTGAGCGCGGCCTGCCGCTCGCGCTGATGCGCTGCGAGAGTAAGGCGATGTTGAGCGATCGCGTCGTGACGATCCGGCAGACGCAGATGTTCGCGCCGCGCGCGCTTCGCCACCTGATCAGTTCGATCCTGATTGCGCCGACAACTGCAGACGGCGTCAACGTGCAGGCCAATTACGCGGTGCTGCAAACACTAGTCGATGATGAAACCCGTATCCTGAGTGCCGGCCGCTATGTCGATACGCTCATCCGCGACGGCGATCAGCTCAAGTTCAAAACGCGCACCTGCGTGTATGACACCGTGCTGGTGCCGAACTCGCTGATCTATCCGCTGTGAGAATCTCAGTGAGCCCGTCGCATCGGAGAATCAAACCCGCAGAAAATTTGATCGCGAGGAAATTCTATGAGCGCAAGCGAGATCAGATTCGTCGATCGCAGCGGAGTCGTTTCACCCAAACTCGACTTGTGGCCGTCGATCGTCATCGCAAAAGAACAGATCGACATCGAGGTGGTACGGCTGGCAAGCATCCCGCCGCCAGCCAATGGCCGGCGGCGCTCGCTGATCGTTCATCCCAACGAGAACGGCACCGGACTCGCGCCCGGGATCCAGGTCGCACTCGACGTGCTCAAGCCCGGTGAGCGCACTCGTCCAATCCGCCACAACTCGTCGCAGGTCAACTTCTGCATCCGCGGCCGCGGCCACGCGATAGTCAATGCGCGGCAGATAAACTTTGAGCAATACGACGTCTGGAACACGCCATCGTTCAATGCCTATCAGCTTTTTAACGACAGCGACGAGCTCCAGGTGCGATTGACCTACAGCAACGCCGCGCTGTTGGAAAAGATGAACGCGCATATTGTTGACGAAGACCCGCCGGCTGAAGAGCGCAGAGGCGAGGCGCCGGCGGCGGAGACCGATGCGCGGCGCGTCAATCCATTCGGCACGTTTGCGCTGGGGCGCGATGGCGCCTATCTGCTGCCTTACGAAAAATTGATCAACCCGGACGTGATCGAATCGCCGGTGCTGCATTGGCCGTGGCGCGAGGTCAAAGAGCATCTTGACAAGTTGCAAGCGCTCGGCGCTTCCTACGTCGGCCGGCGCTTGTACCTGCTGTATAACCCGGCCACCGGCCGTACCAACGGCACTACGCATAACTTCTTCGCGACGATGACCGTGCGTCCGCCGCGCATCGTGGACAAACCCCATCGCCACGCCGCGGCTGCGATCAATTACTATTTCTCAGGCAGTGGCTACAGCACGGTGCAAGGAAAGGTGCTGAACTGGAAGGCGGGCGACCTCATGCTCTCTGCGCCGGGCTGGGTGGTGCACCATCACGCCTCCAACGACGAGCCGGTGTACGAACTGACTATCCAGGATAGTCCGCTCAACCTCGCGATGGATTCACTGGTCTGGCAGGAGGACCTCAAAGAACCGGTGCGGCTGTTGGGTTCGAGCCACGGCTTCGACACCAATCGCGCCAAGGTCGCTTAGCGATGCTCGCGCGCGACAAAAATTTTCTGCGCGGCTCTTATCCACCGCTGGTCACGCCGTTTCTCGACGGTGCGGTGGACCACGACGCGTACGCGCGGATGGTCGAGCGCCAGGTGGCGGAAGGTTCGCATGGGATCGTGGTCAACGGCACGACCGCCGAGCCGAGCACCCTGACCCTCGAGGAGCGGATCGAGCTGGTGCGGCTGGCAGTCGCGACCGCGCGCGGGCGGATTCCGGTCGTGGCCGCGACCGGCTCGCAATCGCACGCCGAGACGATCGCACTGACCGGCGCGGCCGAAAAAGACGGCGCCGACGCGGTGCTGATCGTGACGCCCTACTTCATCCGGCCGCCGCAGCGAGGCCTCGTTGAATACTACGTCGATCTCGGACGGCGCACGCGCCTGCCGATGCTCATCTACCACATCCCCGGGCGCGCGGCGGTCAACGTCGAGTTGAGTACGATCGAGCGGATCGCAGAGCGGACGCCGAACCTGGTCGGAATGAAGCACGCGGCCAACGATCTCGGGCTGGTAACTCAGGTGCTCGCGCGGCTGGGCCAGGACTTCCGCATCTTCGTTGGCCTGGAGGAGCTGAGTTTTCCGATGATGGCGATCGGCGCGTGCGGCTTGATGAACGCCATCGGCAACCTCAAGCCCAGAGTTCTCGCCCGGATGTGCGAAGACGTCTTCGCTGATCGGATGGCGCCGGCGCGCGCCGCGCATGACGCGCTGTTCGAGCTTAATCAGGCGATCTTCTTTGACACCAACCCGACGCCGCTCAAATACATGATGAAGCGGATGGGGCTGCTCGAAAGCGAAGAACATCGGCTGCCGATGATGCCCGCGACGCTCGAACTCGCGGCGCGGCTCGACGAGGTGCTGGGGCGCGCCGGGCTAACCGACTTGAAGCGAGAATCCCGCAATGGCTGAGACGACATCGCAGTTTGTCGATCAGAGCGAACTGGTCGCGGCAATTCCGCGCGAGCTCTATTACGCCGGCGGCTGGCACGCCGCGGTCAGCGGGGCGCGCACCGAGATCACGAGCCCCTCAACCGGAGTGTCGCTGGGCCGGGTCGCCTGGGCCGGGGCGGAAGATGTGGATCACGCGGCGCGGGCGGGCAATCGTGCGGCTCGACCAGCCGCGCCTTCATCCATGAGGCGATCCACGACCGCGTGCTCGAGCGGGTGGTGGCTGCGGTGCGCGCGATCAAACCCGGTATCCCGATCGCGCAGAGCACCTCACAAATAACCTGCGTAAGGGTAGAGGGCTTCGCCGAGCGAGAAACCGGTACCGGCTTCTCGCTAACGCGAGAAGCTGTCCGAGATTCTTCGACTCCGTTCGCGCTGCTCGCTACGCTCAGAATGACAAGC
>JBOHWF010000181.1:0-1775 GCA_050736455.1 Binataceae bacterium (SeqCode)
CACTCCGCACGTCGACGTTAACCGCGGCCGGGAGGTTCGCCACGATCGTCGGCAGCATGCGTTTGATCCTGTCGACGACCTCGATCACATTCGCCCCCGGCTGGCGGCGGATGCTGAGGATTATGGCCGGCGTGGTATTGTCCAAGGCGCCGAGCTTCGTATTTTCAGGGCCCGGGCCGACGCTGGCGACGTCCGAGAGGCGGACCGGACTGCCATTGCGGTAAGCGATGACGAGCGTGCCGTAGCCGGCGGCGCTGGTGATTTGGTCGTTGGCGTTGATCGTCGAGGCCTGGGCCGGACCGTCGAAACTCCCCTTCGGCGTATTGACGTTGGCGTTGGCGATCGTGGTGCGAAGATCGTCGATATTGAGGCCATAGGCGGCGAGCGCGGCGGGATTGAATTTGATCCGCACGGCCGGCCTTTGGCCGCCGCCAATGCTCACCAGTCCGACGCCCGGCTGTTGCGAGAGCTTTTGCGCTAGCCGCGTCTCGCTGATGTCCTCGAGCTTGGTCAACGGCAAGGTCTTGGAGGTGACCGCGAGTGTCATGACCGGCGCGTCGGCCGGGTTTACCTTGGCATAGACCGGCGGCGCCGGCAGGCCGCTCGGCAGCAAATTGTTGGCGGCATTGATCGCGGCCTGAACTTCCTGCTCGGCGACATCGAGACTTAGGTTCAGGCTGAACTGCAAGGTGACGACCGAAGCCCCGGCCGAGCTTGCCGACGTCATCTGGTTAAGGCCGGGCATTTGCCCGAGTTGCCGCTCGAGCGGCGCCGTCACCGAAGACGTCATCACCTCGGGGCTTGCGCCGGGGAGAAACGTTTGCACCTCAATCGTCGGATAGTCCACTTCCGGGAGGGCGGAGAGAGGCAGGAATTTGTAAGCAACGCCGCCGGCGAGCATGATTGCCGCCATAAAAAGCGTGGTCGCGACCGGGCGCAGGATGAAAATGCGCGATGGGTTCATCGGCCGGCCCGAGCGCCAGATGCCGCCCCGCGCTTACTCATGGCTGGTCCTGTTGGCCGGGATGACCGCCGCGATGGTGCTTGCCTGGCCCGTTTTTATCGGGTGGTTCGGCATCTGCCGGCTGCGCCGGCCCGCCGTTTGACCCATCGGCAGTGGAAATCAGCACCTTTGCTCCGTCGCGCAAACGGTCGGCGCCGTCGACGACAACTCTATCGCCAGGCGAAAGGCCTGCGTTGACCGCGAACATCGCTCCGTCCAGCGGACCAAGATCGACGGTTCGCGCCGACACCGTATCATCCGCGCCGACGACGTAGACATAAGTGCCGGGGGCGCCGTGCTGGACCGCGTTCGAAGGCACTGTCACGGCGCCGCGCAAGGATTTGATCAAGAGCCGTGCATTGACGAACTGGTTCGGAAAGAGCTTGTCGTCCAGATTATCGAAATCGGCGCGCAGCTTCACCGTGCCGGTCGTCGTATCGACCTCGCTATCGAGCGCCTCGACTCTGCCAACCGAAAGGGGGGCGACATTGGCGCGGTCGTAGGCCGTGACCTCGAGCGCCGTTCCAGCGCTAATCGCGGCCATGATGGGCGGAATATCGTCCTCGGGGACCACGAAAATCACCGAAATCGGATGCACCTGGGTGATGACCGCGAGCCCGCTGTCGGAAGTTTGAACATAATTCCCGGTATCGACCAGGCGCAGCCCGACTCTGCCATCGATCGGCGAAACGATTCGCGCATAGATCAAGTTCAACTTCTGCATGTCGATCTGGGCTTGATCGGTTTTGACCGTACCCTCGTATTGCTTGAC
>JBOHWF010000182.1:0-2486 GCA_050736455.1 Binataceae bacterium (SeqCode)
CGCCTGGTCCGCGGATCAGACGCGAAAGGATCCGGGCTTGCGCGCGATTTTCTTCAAACCCGACGGCGCACCGCTCAAGGCGGGCGACACCGTCTATGCGAAAAATCTCGCGACCCTGATGGCAAAGCTCGGCGACGATCCGGTGCATGAGTTTTACCACGGCAGCGTCGCGGCCACGATCGCAAACTACGTGAAGACGCACGGCGGACTCGTCACCGCCGACGATCTCGCGGCTTATCGTCCGATCTGGCGTGCGCCGATTCACCTGAGCTATCGCGGCTACGAGGTTTACACGATGCCGCCGCCGTCGTCGGGCGGGGTCGTGCTCGAGATACTCGGGATGCTCGCGCCGGGCCATCTGCGCGCTTTCGGGGTGAACTCGCCGGCCTATCTGGTGCAACTGATCGAAGTGATGCGCGAGGGCTTTGCCGATCGCGATCAATATGCCGACCCGGCCTTCGTCAAGGTTCCGATTACGCAGTTGCTCTCGCCCGCGCATCTGGCGGCAGCGCGTCAGGCGGCGCTGCACGATCACCGCGCGCCGCAGGTGACGGTCGCGCACGATCATGGGACGTCGAACTTTTGCGTGGTCGATGCCGCGGGCAACGTCGTCGATGTGACGACGACCGTCAATACGATCTTCGGCGCAAAGATTATGATTCCCGAGCTCGGCCTGATCCTGAACGACGAAATGGACGATTTCGCGGTCGCACCGCAGACGCCCAACGCCTACAAACTAATCCAGGCTGACGCCAATGCAGTAGGGCCGGGCAAGCGTCCGCTCTCGAGCATGTCGCCGATCATTGCGCTGCGCGGCGGGCGGCCGGCGCTGGTCGCGGGCGGCTCGGGCGGTCCGACGATCATCACCGGCGTCGCGCAGCTTGCGCTCGACATGCTGGATTTCAAGATGGCGGCGCAGGACGCCGTCGATCTGCCGCGCATCCATCATCAGGCGCAGCCGGCGACTGTCTTCGTCGAGAAGAGTATGGGCGAAGCGACCACGGACGCGCTAATCAAGATGGGCTATCAAACCAAGGTCGTGCCGGAGCTGGGCGCGGTAAACGCAATCGCGCTCTCCTCGGACGCGCTCGAAGGCGGTTACGATCGGCGCAAAGGCGGCGCGGCAATTGGGTACTAGTGAGAGCAATTGCGCGACCGTACGGGCGCAGGATAAACTTAAAGCTCTACTTGAACTTCGTCGAGGGCGGCTCTGAGATTACTGACGATGAAATCGATCTCCGGAAGGCCGATGACGAAGGGTGGCGTTACCATGATCGCGTCGCCGCCAAGGGTCGGACCGGCCATCCCGTTCGAAGGATAGACAAACAGATCGTGCTTCATCGCGGCGTCGACGACACGTTTGGTCAGTCGCATCGCGGGCGGATACGGCGTGCGTGCAACCTTGTCGCGCACCAGCTCGATTCCCCAGAAGAGGCCCGCGCCACGGATGTCGCCGACCATCGGATGACCTGAAAGCTCTTCTTTAAGTTGCGCGCCGAGCCGCGCTCCCAGCTCGGCGGAACGTTCGACCAGATGCTCGCGCTCCATGATTTCGAGCACCTTGTCTGCGATGGCGCAGGCGAGCGGATGCGCGCTGTAGGTGAAAAACATGAAATCGGCGTGGAGGTTTTCGCACTCTTCGACGAGCCGCGAGTCCACCGCGATCATCCCCATCGGCATATAGCCGCCGGTGAGTCCCTTGGCAGCGACGATGATGTCGGGCTTGACGTTCCAATGATCGACGGCGAAGCGTTTGCCGGTGCGGCCAAGGCCGGTCATCACCTCGTCGGCGATGAGCAGGATCTTATGGCGGCGGCAGATGTCGGCGATCATCGGCCAGTATTCCTTGACGGGCGGGACCGCGCCGCCGCTCGCGCCCATCATCGGCTCGGCGACGAAGGCCGCGATCGCGTCCGCGCCGTGACGCTCGATTTCGCGTTCGAGCGCGGTGGCGCAGTCGATCCCGCATCCGGGGTAGCTCTTCTCCCACGGGCATCGATAGCAGAAGGGCGGATCGATATGCGGCCAATCGAAGAGCACGTGCTCGTAATCCGCGCGGCGGACACGATTGCCGCCGACCGAGAGCGCGGCGAGCGTGTTGCCGTGATAGGAGAGCCATCGCGAGATGATCTTCTTGCGGCTCGGGCGGCCGTGGGCCTTGTGGTACATGAGTGCGAACTTGAGCGCCATCTCGATCGCTTCGGAGCCGCCGCTGGTGAAGAAGAAGCGGTCGAGGCCGCTTGGGGTCCAGCGGGCGAGGCGCGCGGTCAGGCGCTCGCGCGCCGGATGAGACCACACCGGCAGGACGTAATTGACGCGGGCAACTTCCTCAGCCGCGACTCGTGCAATCTCCTCGCGCCCCTGGCCGATATTGACGACGACTGCACCGCCGGCAGCGTCGAGGATTTTGCGGCCGTCGCGGGTGAAGAGCCACGGACCTTCGGCGCGCTCGATGACGAGCGGGTCGTAGGGGCTCTGCATGAACA
>JBOHWF010000183.1:0-17543 GCA_050736455.1 Binataceae bacterium (SeqCode)
CGACGCCCTCCCAGCCGACAAACATCAGCCAGAGATTGTCAGCGAGCACCAGCACGAGCATCGCGAACGTAAACAGATTCAGCCACGCGAAGAAACGCCAGTAAGACGGGTCGTCGTGCATGTAGCCAGTCGAGTAAATATGAATGAGGCCGCCGACGCCGGTGACGATCAGGACCATGATCATTGATAGCGGGTCGAGCCAAAAGGCGAGGTCGAGATTGAGGCCGCCGACATCGAACCAACGCCACAGATCGTCGAGCATGAAACGATGCATTGGCGCGAGCCTGAGCATCCAGATGAAGGCGCCGACGGCGCCAGCGAAGGCGAGCAAGACGACCCCGCAACCGACTGCGCTCACAGGCCAGCGGCCCAGCTTCTTTTGCAGAGTGGCGCCGGCGGCGAAGTTGAAAACCGCGCCGGCCAGCGGGAGCAAGACGATCCAGCGAATAAACGCGACGGCTAGTGGATGGTCCATTCCGGGTTCAGCAGCTTTGTTTTCTACCCTAACGCAGCTCGCGGACTCGCTTGCTCGGCTCGCCTAGTGGCGGCAACATGTGCGACGCTCGCATCTAAGCAGAAAATCGCCGGCACGCAAATAATAGGAAGGCGGAAGGGGTGAGCTCAGCAAACCGTCGGTCGGTCACCCTCCGAGGGTAGCAGATGCGCCAACGTCAATGGTCCTCAGATTATTGTAGATAGCCAGTACGATGGCGAGACCGACAACCGCCTCGGCCGCAGCCAGCATTATGACGAAGATCGCAAACACCTGGCCGTCGTATTTTGGGCCGCCGAAGGCGGCGAACGCGACATAGTTGACGTTGGCGGCATTCAGGATCAGCTCGATGCCGAGCAGGATGCCGATCGCGTTTCGCCGCGTGAGCACGCAATAACTGCCCAACAGGAATAGAATAAGTCCGAAGACGAGGAAGTGATCGAGGGTCAGTGCCGGCGACACGCGACACCCAGTCTAAGAACGCGTCTCCTGACGCGAAATGACGATCGCCCCGACGAGTGCGGCGAGCAGTACGATCGAAGCAATTTCAAAGGGAAGAATGTAAGCCCCCAGGAACGCGTTGCCGATGCCGTATGTGGTTGGGATAAGCGGTGCGGTCACGCCGCGACTCCAGTTGGTTCGCCGCAGAGCGTAGACCATCACAGCACCAGCGATGAGTATGATAAACAATGCGGGAGCCACACCGACCGCGCGATTCGAGACGTTGACGTCCGCGACTCCCTGCGTGAGCATCACGGCGAAGATCGTGACGACGAGTATTCCGCCGATGTATATAAAGACCTGAATTATGAAAAGGAAGTCCGCGCCAAGCAGAGCATAGATCCCGGCGACGCCGGCGAGAGCGCCAAACAGCGCGAAGGCGGAATAGACGATGTTGCGGGAGAACGCCGTGATAATCGCAGATAAAATGCTCAGCGCCGCGAGCGCGTAAAAAATCGCGAGCGCCACTATTGCGCCTTTTCTTCCGAGGCCGCCGGCGCTACCGCCGGCGTTGACACAGTAGGCGCCGCCGGCGGTTTATCGCTGCCGGGCTGGGCCCATTCGTCGACGTATTTCATCCCGCGACCGAGCAGCTTCGCGACCTCCTCATCCGGCTCGGGTCCTTTCTTCGGCTTATAGGCGACGACCGGGTCGACGATGAAGCGCCGAATCAGGCTTTCGAGCGAATAGTCGGCGCCCTCAAACTCGGTCGTATGATGGATCGCGCCGGTGGGACAAGGTTCGCTGCACAACCCGCAATACATACATTTCGCCATATCGATGTCGAACTGCGAAATTACAATCTCACGGGTCTGCGCGTTCTTTTCGATCGCCATCGCGATGCAGTTGATCGGGCAGGCGCGATCACAGGCGAGGCATCCGGTGCAGATTTCCATATCGACATCGAGAATTCCGCGGTAGCGGAAGGGCAGGGTGTCCTGCAGCCGCAACGGCATGCGATCGGGATACTGAATCGTGAAGGGCCGGCGAATCAAATGCGAGGCGGTGACCGCCATGCCATCGAAAATGCTAACCAGGGCATCCTTAATGTTTCTGAAGTAACTATTGGTCAACGCCATCGTCGCGGCCTGCAAATCAGATAGTCGGATGAAGGTAGAGTTCCATTCCTGAGCGGCGAGTGAAAGTGACGACGCGCGCGGCAAATAAAATCGCGATGGCGAGACCGAGAGCCAGCATGATCCAACGGGTTATCGCATTGCCGTCCGGAAAGATTGCGACCCAGATCGCCGTCCCGATCAGATCGACGAATGATATCGGGACGAAGTACTTCCAGCAGAGCGACATCATCTGATCGATTCGCACGCGCGGCAGCGTTCCGCGCACCCACATCGAAACCAGCACGAGAAACAGGCACTTCAGCATGAAAATCGCGAACTGGAGCGCATTCATGACGACGGCACTGCGGCTGACTGCGGGACACTGCCAGCCGCCGAGGAAAAGCGTCGTGATGATCGCGGCGGCGATAAACATGTTGCCCCACTCGGCCATAAAGAAAAACAGATAGCGCATGCTGGAATACTCAGTCGCAAAGCCGGCGACGAGCTCGGATTCCGCTTCTGGGAGGTCAAACGGTGTGCGGTTATTCTCGGCGAGACTGGAGACGAACAGGATAAGCGCGGCGACAAAGCAAAACGGGTTGGCAAAGATAAACCAGCGATCAGGCGCCCAGCCCTGGGCGCGGATGATACCCTGCATCGAAAGCGTGCCGGTCATCAAAACGATCGGAAAGATCGAGAGGCCGGCCGGGATCTCGTAACTGATAATTTGCGCGGCTGAGCGAATCCCGCCGATCAGCGACCACTTATTATTCGATGCCCAACCGCCCATGAGGATGCCGATCACCGTCAGCGCGGGCACCGCGGTGATATAAAGAATGCCGATATTGAGATCCGCTAGAATCAGTCTGGAGGAAAAAGGTATCACGGCCCACGGCAAAATGAAGGCGAGGACGACCAGGTAGGGCGCGAGTTTGAACAGGCGGGCGTCGGCTTCGGAGGGAATCAGGTCTTCCTTGCAGACATGCTTGACGCCGTCGGCGAGCCATTGCAGGAAGCCGTTGGGACCGACGCGATTGGGCCCGATACGCGACTGGATGCGCGCCCAGACCCGGCGCTCGACCCAGGTAACGATCGAGGCGAAGGGCAACGCGATAAGGATCAAGACGAGTGTACAGGCTATTGCGATAGCGAACGTGTATACCAAGTCGCGCGAGGGATGCGGTCCGAAAACGCCGCGCGCAAGCAGACTATCGAGCCAGGGCTGCATGAGTCAGCGGTCGATCTCCGGGGCGATGACATCGAGGCTGGCGATGAGCACGACGAGGTCGGCGATCATCAGGCCGCGGCTGAGCTTTTGGATCATACCCATCGCGGCGAAGGAGCCGGTGCGCACGTGGACGCGCTGCGGGAAGGCGGTGCCGTCGCTGACGACGTACCAGCCCTGATCGCCGCGCGCGCTTTCGACCCGCACCTGGCACTCGCCGGCGGCGGGCTTAAAGTTGCGCACGACCTTGCCGAGGACGGGGCCGTCGGGCATCTGGGCGAGCGCCTGGCGCAGGATTCGCGATGACTGTACCATCTCGCGGATGCGCATCATGTAGCGATCCATCGCGTCGCCGGGCGTGCCCCACTCGCCGGAGCCGAGCGGGACCTCGAACTCGAGTTCAGGATAGACTGAGTAAGGAAGGTCGCGGCGCACATCCCAGTTGACACCGGAGGCGCGCAGGTTGGGGCCGACCAGATTGTAGTTAATCGCATCGGCCGCGGTAATCGGCGCGACGTTGGCGAGGCGCTCGATGCAAATCTTATTGTAAGAGAAGAGCGAATTGAATTCGTCGAGGATCGGGTCGAGATGATCGAGATAGGCGAGCGCCTTCTCGCGCCATCCGGGCGGCAGGTCCCAGGCGACGCCGCCGATACGCATATAGTTGAAAGTGAGGCGCGCGCCGCAGAGCTCCTCGATCAAGTCGTTGATCATTTCGCGCTCACGCAGCGCGTGCAAAAACGGCGTCATCGCGCCGATATCCATACCCATCAGGCCGACCGTCAGCAGGTGCGACGCGAGCCGGTTGAACTCGGCGGCGATGACGCGGCAATACTCGCCACGGCGCGGGACGCTGAGGCTGGCGAGTTTCTCGCAGGCCATCGCCCAGCCCTGATTGGTGAACATGGCGCAGACGTAATCGACGCGGTCGGTGTAGGGCATGAAACCGTGATAGCCGACTTTCTCCGCGATCTTTTCGATCGAACGATGGAGGTAGCCGACGTCCGGAATCGCTTCGCGCATGACCTCGCCATCGGCTTTGATGACAAAGCGCAGCACGCCATGGGTCGAGGGGTGCTGCGGCCCCATGTTGAGGGTCATCTCCTCGGTATGAAAGGCACTCATTGTTTCTACGCCTGATTACTCACTACGGTATGCGATTAGTGCGCGCCGTGGCCGACTTTTTTCTGCTCGTCGAGGCGTATGATCGGGCTCTCGCGCACGGTCGAGATGCCGTGATATTCGGCGGGTTCGACGAAGTCCTTGCGCAGTGGATAGCCCGGCCAATCCTCGGGCATCAGGATACGGCGCAGATCGCTGTGGCCGGCGAAGGTGACGCCGAGCAGGTCGTAAATCTCGCGTTCCATCCAGTTGGCCGCGCGCCAGATTTCTTCGACAGTGGCGACCAGCGGATTGTCACGCGGCAGCTTGACCTTGAGCACACAGCCGTGCCGATGGGTATATGAAAATAGATGATAGACGACCTCGATGCGATCTTTATAATCGACGCCGGTCTCGTTACTGAGGCAATCCATCGCGCAGTCGGGATCGTCGCGTAGGAAACGCGCGAGCTCGACGAGCGCGGTTGGCTCGACGACGGCGAACGGATCGAACTTGCGCTCGGCAACCTCAAGCACTTTGCCGGGGAAGCGTTCGCCGAGGCGCGCGAAGATTTTGAGCGGCTCCGACATCCGCGATTAAGCCTGCGCAACGAGCTCGATTTTCTTTTCGCGCGCGAGCCAGCGTTCGCTCATGATTTTTTCCTGCAGCTTCAGCAGCCCCTCGGTCAGCGCCTCGGGACGCGGCGGGCATCCGGGGACGTAAACATCGACCGGCAGGACTTTATCGACGCCGTCGCACACTGAATAGGCGAGCTGGAAGAGGCCGCCGCAATTCGAGCAGCTGCCCATTGAGATGATGTACTTGGGATCGGGCATCTGATCGTAAAGCAGGCGGGTGCGAAGCGCCATCTTCAAGGTCAGGGTGCCGGCGATGATCATCAGATCGGACTGGCGCGCCGAGGCGCGCGGCGTCGCGCCGAAGCGCTCGATATCGGAACGCGGCCCCCCGGTTTGCATCAGCTCGATCGCGCAGCAGGCAAGCCCGAAGAGCATGTACCAGAGACTCGACTTGCGCATCCAGTTGATTAGCTCGTCAGTCTTGGTGGTCAATACATAGTCGGGCAGCGTATTCAGCAACGGCATGGCGAACGATTCTCCCGTCCGGACGGCTATTCTAATCCGGGACCTGCTTTACCCATTCGAGATCACGCTTCACCCACACGTAGATCAGTCCGACGAAAAGAATCAGCAGAAATATCATTAGCTCCCCGAGGGCGACGAACTGCTGGCCGCGCCGCACCCAGTCGAGATAGACGACAGCCACCGGGTAGATGAAGGCGACTTCGACCTCGAAGATGACGAAGACCAGGGCAATCAAATAGAAGCGGACGTTGAAATTGATCCAGGCGTTGCCGGTGGGCGGTTCGCCGCATTCATAGGGCATCAGCTTGCGCGCGAACGGATTACTGGGCGCCAGCAGCTTTTGCAAACCGATCATCGCCGCCATAAAGGCGAAGCCGATGACGGTCAGAGCGAGCACCACGCCGTAATCGAAATACATTGAGGGGTGGCTACCTGGTGTCAGCGTCCATGGGTGAGGCTGTGCAGGGTTTCGTGATCGAGCCAGCCCCCGTGGCCGTCCGGGCAGGCCATCACGTCGACTCCGCCGTCGCGACGCGCGACGAGCTTGACATTACAACGCGGGCAATTTAGTTCGGCCTGCTGGTGACGGAGGCGCTCGAGCAGCCGCTCGTCGCGCTCGCGCGCCCATTGATCCTCGCGGGCTCTCTCGAGATCGCGCAATTGGTCGCCAAATTTGTTGTCACTCATATCAGCTCCGTGGCGTGGCGGTACTCAAATCATCTCGCTGATCAGTTTTCCGCTGCGCGCCTTCTCGACTGTTGCATCGAACTTAGGACCCAAATCCACGCCCATCTCCCTCGCCCGTTTCTTGGCCCAGAGGCCGACGTTGCGCGAATCTCGGTAATAGGACTCGCCGCGCGAAGCACTGGTATCTAAGCTGCTGAGCCGCGAGGCCTCGGTCGCGTGGACGGCGAAGGAGGACAGCACCCGCCGCGTGCGCTTCGATTCGCAGTTGCGGCAAGCGGGACGCGCAATCCGCCGCGCGCCCATCACGACGTAGGAGCTTAGCGCGCCACACGCCATGCATTCATATTCGTAAATCGGCATCTATATTCAGGATAGTCCAGCCGGTGACGATCGGCAAATTCGCTACCCACGTCGCGCGCCTGGCATTCGGACCAGAGACAATGATAGCGCAGCCGTCGTCAAATGTGATCCAGGCTGGCGCAGAGACGATCGGCCGGCGCCGCGATGCTTTGATGTGGGCGGCGTTCGGTGCTAAGCATCGGCTGTCAGATGGCGGCGGGCGCGAGCGGCGAAACGTCGCGCACTGCAAAATCACAAGATCGCTGAATTGCGAGCATCGAGGAGGGCAGAGCGATGGCAAAGACTATCGAGCAGATCGTGACCGAATTGGCGGACCGCGAGGCGATCCGCGAGCTGCCGCAGCGCTACTGCGACTGCGTATGGCAGGGCGACATCGCCGGGCTGGTCAACCTGTTTGCGGAAGATGGGGCGATGACGATGGTCGGCAACAATCAGGAGACCACGAACAAGGGACGCGCCGGGTTGGAAAAGACCTTCACCGCCGGGCTGACAGCCCTAACGCCGCGCCCTTACATCCATAATCACGTCGTCGAGCTCAAAGGCGGCGGGCGGGCGAGCGGGCGCTGTTACGTCGAGGTGCGCGACGCCAGCAACAAGCTGGACTGGCTCGGCACGGGTTTCTACAACGACGAATACGTCAAGGTTGGCGACGCCTGGAAATTCCAGTCGCGGCGGGCGCAGATGGTCCACATGGAGCCGAAGATGGCGGCGGGAACCCGGGGTCTGCAGGAGAAGAAGTAATGGCGGCCAAGAGTATCGAGCAGACGGCGCGCGAACTGGCCGATCGCGAGGCGATTCGCGAGCTGCCGCTCAAGTATTGCGACTGCGTCTGGCGCAACGACATGATCGGGATCGTCGAGCTGTTTGCCGCCGACGGCGAGTTCGTCACCAAGGGCCTCAAGCGGGAGCATCGCGCGAGCGGCCACGAGGCTTTGCGGAAGCTCTACGGCGGAATCACGCAAGGGCCGCTGACGCCGCGTCCGTATATTCATAATCATGTGATCGACTTGGCGGGCGCTGGGCGTGCGACCGGTCGCTGCTACGTCGAGCTGCGCAACCTGAAGCAGAATATGGAGTGGGTCGGAAGCGGCTGGTACGCGGACGAGTACGTGCGCGTCGGCGAGGACTGGAAGTTCAAGACCCGGACCTTCCGGACCGCGTACATGTCGACGATGCCGGGATAGTAGACACGACGCGCGCGCATACGGCGTGAGCGGGCGGGGAGACCCTCACCCGCTCTCGCGATGCGCGCGTCCTCTCACTGATTTCTAACGCAGCTTGAGATTGCCCTGGCGCTGTCCTCCGTTAGACCGGCTCCCTCCTGGACTTCACTCCCGGACTTACTTCGCCAGGTCAACGCGCGAGTTCGGTCGCACGGGTCTCGCGAATGACGGTCACCCGGATCTGGCCCGGATAGGTCATATCGTTTTCGATTTTGCGCGCAACGTCGCGCGCGAGCATGGTCGCGTCCTCGTCAGAGATCTGGCTGGGCTCGACGATCAGCCGCATCTCGCGTCCGGCCTGCACGGCGAAACACTTGTCCACGCCCTTGAACGACTTCGCGATGGTCTCGAGGTCTTCGAGCCGCTTGACATAGCTCTCGAGGACCTCGCGGCGTGCGCCCGGCCGCGCTCCTGAGAGCGCGTCGGCGGCGTCCACCAGCGGCGCCAGGATGGTCTCGGCTTTGACTTCCTCGTGATGGGCCGCGATGGCGTTGACGATCTTCGCGGACTCGCCGTATTTGCGCGCGAGGTCGCCGCCGATGAGCGCGTGCGAGCCCTCGACCTCGTGGGTCAGGGCCTTGCCGATGTCGTGGAGCAGCGCCGCGCGGCGCGCCTGCTTTTCGTTGAGACCGAGCTCCGCGGCCATCGCGCCGCAGATGAAGGCCGCTTCGATCGAATGCATCAGCACGTTCTGGGCGTAGCTGTAGCGGTATTTGAGCATCCCGAGCAGCTTGGTCAGCTCCGGATGGACGCCGTGGACGCCGACCTCGATGAGCGCGCGCTGGCCGGCCTCCTTGATTGATTCCTCGACCTGCTGCTCGGCCAGCCGCACGACTTCCTCGATGCGCCCCGGGTGGATCCGGCCGTCCGAGATCAGGCGTTCGAGCGCGACGCGGGCAATCTCGCGCCGGATCGGGTTATGGCACGAGATGACCACGGCCTCGGGCGTGTCGTCGATGATAATATCGACGCCGGTGGCGGCCTCAATCGCGCGGATGTTGCGGCCCTCGCGCCCGATGATGCGCCCTTTCATCTCGTCGCTGGGCAACGCCAGCACCGAGACGGTGCGCTCGGCGACAAACTCACCCGCCAGGCGCTCGATCGCGATCGAGACGATGCGTTTGGCGCGACGGTCGGCGTCCTCGCGCGCCTCTTCTTCGACGACGCGGATATGGCGCGCGGCTTCGTGGCGCGCCTGTCCGACCATCTCGTCGATCAGTGAGCGCTTGGCTTCCTCGCGGGTCAGTCCGGCGACGGCCTCGAGCCGGTTGCGGGCTTCATCGATGAGCGTCTGTTGTTCCGCTTCCTTGTCGCTGATCGATTTCTCACGGTTGCGGAAACTCTGATCGCGGCGGCTCAAGTCGGCCTCGCGACGCTCGAACGCCTCGAGCCGTTTCTCGAGGGTCTCCTCGCGGCCCTGGACCTTGGTTTCGAGCGCGCTCAACTCGCGCCGGCGTTCACGCGACTCGCGCTCCGTGTCGGCGCGCGCCGCCACTGCCAGGTCTTTGCTCTTTAATTCTGCCTCCTTGATCAGCAGGTCGCGTTTACTTTGCGCCTCGGCAAGCGTCCGTTCAGCTTCGGCGCGCGCGGTGGCGCCGTCGGCGACGTCGCGGCGGCGGGACATCGACTCCCTTAAGATGAAGGCTGCGGCGGCGATCACGACGCCTACCAGCAGTGCTCCGGCTGTCATTAACACGGGGTTCCTCCTTGGTCAGTCCACGCCGTCGGCCGCAATGGTTGAGCCGTGACTTCATGCAGCGCGAACTCTGTGACGATTAGATTTAGCCGCCGGTCATCCGGCGTTTGCGGGATCCGGTCCAGCATCTGGAATGCGTAGGCGAGGCCGGCACTCTGGATGCGTGGGCCGGCCTCGGCCAAGAGACGGTCGTAGTAGCCGCCGCCGCGGCCGAGCCGCGCTCCGTCGCGGCTGAAAGCCAGTCCGGGGAGACAGACCAGCGCGTGGCGCAGCGCGCCAACCGGCACGGCCTCGGCCCCCGCCGGTTCGCGCAGGCCAAAGGCGCCCGCGGCAAGTTCCGTCAGGACACGAACTTTGATGAGCGCCAGCGATCGGCTCTGGCCCATGACCCGGGGAAACAGGAGGCAGCGTCCGGCCGCGGCCGCCTCGGCGAAGATCAGATCGGTTGCGACTTCATTGTCTTTGGCGGCATAGAGCACGACCGTCTTGGCGTCGTGGTAGGGCGCCGACTCGAGCAGGCGGCGCTGGATCGCTGCTGACGCCGCAGCCACATAGTTGGGCCGCAACCCGTCGCGACAAGCGCGCAGAACGTCTCGAAGCTGTTTTTTCTCGACCGCCACGTACTCTCGTGACGGCGGGTGGGGCTAACTCGGCGCTCGCTCGATCCTCGCAGCCCGGCCGGGTGCTCGCGCGCGAAGACGCTGCCAACGCATGCCGTCACGCCTGTGGCAAATCTCACGCAGCCCGAAACCGTTAGACACAAAACCTCTAAACTGCACGGGTCCGTCTAATTATTAGCGCCCGCTGATCCGCCTTCGCTGTTCGGTCCCACTAGTCCCGCCGCCTCCTCAATCTTCTCCGGTATCGCTATCCGGTATCTTCACGCGCCGGCCGTAATCGCTCGTGTCCGTCAGCCGTCTTGTCCGTCAGCTGTCCACCGCGACCAGCAAGCGCTGGCTGAGTGCCTCAAGCTGACGCAATAACGCCTGATGGTCCCGGCGCAGCCGCTCAAGTTCGTCGGCGAAATTGAGTGCCGCCAGGATCGCCAGAGTGACGGAGTTGACCGTACGACTCGCGGCGCGAATAGTCTGGATTTTCTCGTCCACCGCCGAGGCGAGCGCCCGCGCCCAGTCGTCGCCGTCATTGCTGGCAACTACCAGGCTCTGCCCCATGATCTCGACGTTGACGCCCTTCAAAGCTCTCGCCCTCGGCTAGTATAGCTCTGAGGCCGGGGTTTGATCAGCCCAAATCCAAGCCGTTGAAGCGCTCGAGAATTTTCTCGATGCGGTTGCGAATCTCATGCCTGGCCTGCTCGTGATCCTTAAGTTGCGTGCCGGCCTCGCTGAAGCGCTGCTCGCTTTCGGCCAGCCGCTGCGCGAGCATCTCGTTTTCGCGCTGCAATTGCTGGATTCGATTGACCGAGGCCTGAATCCGCTCTTCCAACTGCTTGAGAACATCGATCTCCGCTGCCACAGAATTCCACCTTTACTTTAGATTTTGATGACTTGCCCCGTCAAGCCGCATAAGTATCGCTGGCAGACTCTCGGCCACCGTCGGCATCCGAAAACAACGCGTTGACGAATTCATGGGGATCAAACTCACGTAAATCCTCGAGCCCTTCACCCAAACCGACAAAGCGCACCGGCAATTTGAGCCGCTCGGCGATCGCGACGATGACGCCGCCCCTGGCGGTGCTGTCCAGCTTGGCGAGCACTACGCCGGTCAAGGGGGTCGCTTCACCGAAGATTTTCGCCTGACTCAGCGCGTTCTGTCCGGTGGTCGCATCGAGCACCAACCAGGTCTCGTGCGGCGCGCCCGGCAGCTCGCGCGCGATCACCCGCGCGATTTTCTTGAGCTCCTCCATCAGATTGACCTTGGTCTGGAGGCGGCCGGCGGTATCGATCAAAACGACCCGCGCCTTGCGCGCAATCGCGGCTTTGATTGCGTCGAAGGCGACCGCGGCTGGGTCGGAGCCCGGTTTCTGCTTGATCAGGTCTACCCCGGCGCGGTCGCACCAGACCTGTAGCTGCTCGATCGCCGCGGCGCGGAACGTGTCAGAGGCCGCGACGACCACGGGTCCGCGCTCGGCCTTGAGCAGCGCGGCCAGCTTGGCCACGGTCGTGGTTTTGCCGACGCCGTTGACGCCGGCCAGCAGGATCACAAATGGGGCCTCGCCGCTGTCGGCGAGCGGACGCTCGACGGCTAGCAGGATCGCTTCGATCTCAGCTTTGAGGGCGTCGCGGATGAGCTCCGCGCGAGCGTCGTTTTTGAGCCGCGCACGCAGCGCCTCGAGGATCTTCACGCTGGTCTCGACGCCGACATCGGCGCCGATTAGGGCTTCTTCGAGGCCCTCGTAGATCTCGTCAACTTTGGCCGAGCCGGTAATCGCCGCACGGATGCGGGCGAGGAAGTTCTCGCGCGTCCGGCGCAGGCCGAGGCCGATGCGGGGCGCCTCGACGCGCGCTGCCGGAACGGCGGCCGTCGTCGGCGCGATCTCTGCTTCAATCTCGACGACCGGCGGCGCTGCCGGCAGGAGCGCTTGCGCGGGTGTCGCGATCGCCGGCGGCGCTTCGGTACCGGTCGCGGCGATCGGGATAAGCACCGGTTCGGGCTCGGCGGCGGCGCTCGTCACTGCGGCCGGCGGCGCGGGCTCGCCGGAAACCTCGGACGCGAGCTCGGAAGGGATTCGAAGCTGCGGACGGCCCTTGCGCCGGCTGAATTCGATCAAGCAGGCGATCAGAATCAGCGGGAGCTGCGCCGCCAGCGCAATTATCAACATCGGGTAGAGCGACGACACGAACCTTTAGATCCTGTTTTTATATGTCATGAGAAGTGGGCCGCATAAAAAGCGGCGCCGCAACAATACCAGCATCGGGTCACGCGACGCGAGCGGAGACTAACGCAGCCGCCGCCAGTGGAGCGCAGCGGAACGAGCGAACGAGTCTGCGAGCCGCGTTCAGATTCTGAAGAAGAGCCGCAGCGAGCACCGGGGGGCGGACGAGTCCGCGCGGCGCGATTCCGATTAAGTGTCCGCGAGCTGCGTTCAGAATATAATGCCGGCCGCGAAGACTTTTCCGCGGCCTGCCGGAACCAAGTGCTCAGGCCGCTTGCGGGATGCTCAACGAGATCACGCGCGAGATGCCCGGCCGCTCCATCGTGACGCCGTGGATCTGATCCGCCGCCTGCATCGTGCGCTGGTTATGCGTGACGATGATGAATTGCGAGCGCGACTTGAGCTCCTGCACCAGCGCGGTGAAGGCGGCCAGGCTGAACTCATCGAGCGGCGCGTCGACCTCGTCCATCACGCAGAACGGACTCGGATTGAGCAGGAAGAGCGAGAAGATCAGCGCCATCGCCGACAGCGCCTTCTCGCCGCCTGAAAGCAGGCCCAATTCCCTGATGCGTTTGCCCGCCGGCTGAACCAGGATATTGACGCCGGCGTCGAGCGGGTCGTCGGTGGCGATTAGTTCGAGATGGCCCTTGCCGCCGCGCATCAGCTTCGGGAAGAGCTCGGCGAAGTTGCGCGCCGCACCCTCGAAGGTCTCGGCGAAGCGTTTGCGCGCCTCGCGATTGAGCTTCGCGATCGTCTGCGCCAGGTCGTCGGCTGCCCGTTGCAGATCGGCGCGCTCGGCGCCGAGGCTCGCGGCGCGCTCTTCCAGCTCTTTGACCTCGCTGTCAGCGGCCAGATTGACCTCGCCGATGCGCTCGGCGCGGGCGCGCAGCTCGCTCAGCCGTTCGTCATCGCGCAGCGGGTCGCGCTCAGCCAGGCGCGGGCGCAGTTCCTCGACGACCGCGGTGAAAGCCGCTTGGAATTTTTCCGCGAAGCCGCGCTCGAGTTCGTCGGCCAGGGTGCGCGCGTGCTCGCGCTGCAGTTGGCACTGAATCAAGTCGGCGGCGAGCGCGCTCGCATGTTCGTCGGCGCGAGCGAAGGCGGCCCGCGCCGCCGCGAGACGGCTCTCGTCGTCGAGGTGGCGCTGAGTCAGGTCCGCGACCGCGGCGGCGAGTTCGATGCGCCGCGCCGCCGCGGCGGCGTCGTGCGTCGCGAGATTCGCCAGCTCGCGTGCGAATTCGGCGTTTTCGACGGCCACGCGTTCGAGCTCGTCGCGCTGGCCCCGGATCTGGGCCTCGAGTCCCTCGGCCGTGCCCTGCAGATGAATCAGGTCGAGGTCGAGTGCCTTCAGAGCGGCCGTGCGGGCGGCGCGCCGCGCCTCGAGCTCGCGCAGCTCGTCGCTGTAGCGCCGCGTCGCCGAGCGCGCCTCAGCGAGGCCGTCAGCCGCGCGCATGAGCCGCTCGCGCAGACCCTGCTCGGCGCGCGCCAGTTCTTCGAGCCGCGCATTCGCCGAGCGCGCCAGACTCGCCGTTTCGGCGCTGCGCCGTTCGGATGCGGCGCGGTTCGCCTCTGCCAGCGCCAGCTCTTGCTCGCCCTTGGCCAACGCGATGCGCGCGGCTTCGACCGCACGTTCACTGGCCACCAACTCGGCGCGGCCGCGCTCGAGTTCGACGACTTCGTCGCCGATCGCCAGGCGCGCCCACTCGGCGACGCGCAGCATCTCTTCGTAATCCGTCGCGGCCGCCGTGACGGCGCGCTCCGCGACCTCAAGCGTAAGCGCGCGCGCGCGCAGGTCGATCGCGTCGTCGTCCTCGCGACGGGTGGCGCTGCCGCCGCTGATTATCCGGTCGGGCCAGAGCATGTCGCCCTCGGGGGTGACGAAAATTGTGCCATGACCGTTGAGCTTCGACGCCGCCAGCGCGGCGCGCAGATTTTCCGCCACCACGACGTGGCCCATCAGGGCCTCGGCCAGGGGCGCGAAGCGCGGCTCGACCTCGACCATTTCGAGGAGCCGTCCGGCGATCCCGGCCGACTGAATGCTCTCGTGCGCGCCACTCGCTGCCTGCATTGCCTGCGGGATAAAACTCAGCCGGCCGCTGTCGCGTTCTTTGAGCACTTCGATCGCGCGCAGCGCGAATTGCGGCGAATCGACGATCACTGCGTCGAGCTGGTCACCCAGCACGGCGCGCAGCGCAGGTTCGAGCGCGGGCGGCGCCTTCATTACATCGAGCAGCATCGCGGGCGCGATCGTCGGGCCGTCGCCGTTGAGCGATTCGAGCACGCCGCGCAGCCGTTCGCCGGCGCCGTTGGGCATGATCCGGCGGGCGCGGAGGCTCGCGCGCTCGCGTGCCTCAACGGCCGCGCTCAGTTTGACGCGCGCCTGTTCGAGCGCGGTGCGGAGCTGAAAATCGCGCTCGGCACTGTCGCGCCGGACCAGTTCGCTTCGCGCGACGCGGTCATCGGCGTCGCGCTTCGCGAGCTCGGCGCGATTCAGCGCTGCCCGCGCCTCGCTCACCGCGGCGCCCAGCGCCGGGATTTCGTTGGCCAAAGCCGCGAGACGCTCGGCGGTTGCAGCGCGCTCGCCGGCGAGGTCGCCGAGCCGCCCGCGCGTCACCGCGGCCTCGCGCATCAGCTCAGCCAGTTCGTCCTTGAGCTCTTCGACGTTTCGCTCGCCCGCGCGCATCCGGCTCTCGGCCTCGCGATGGGCTTCGCGCAGCGACTCAAGCCGCGTCGCGCTCTCGCCGTCCGGCGCATTCTGCGCCCGCGCGAGGCGCGCGCCTGTGGCGGCGCGGCTGGCGCGTGCGCCGGTCGCGTTTGCCTCGATCTCGCACAAGCGCGCGCTGAGCTGCGGCATGAGCTCACGCAAGCTGCTCTGCCGGCGTTCGAGGAAAGCGCGCGAACGCTCGCGCTCCTCGAACGCCCGCTGCAGATCGGCGAGGTCGCGCTCGCTCGCTGCCAGCGCGTCACGCGCGGCGCGCAGCGCCGCCGCCGCCTCCTCGACGGCTTGACGTGATGCGGCGGTTTCGGCGCGCGCCTCGACGACTTGATCCTCAAGCTTTGCGGCGCGCCCGGATTGCTGGCTCAACTCGGCTTGTTCGCTCAGGATGCGGCGGGTGGCAGTGAGCCGCTCGAGTTCCCCAAGCTCGGTCCGAATGACCTTATAGGCCTCGGCCCTTTTGGCTTGGCGGCGAGCGAAGCTGAGTTGGCGGTCGATTTCCGCGACGACATCATCGATCCGCGCCAGATTCTCGCGCACACGCTCGAGCTTGCGCTCGCTCATTTCGCGCCGGCCCTTGAATAGGGCGAGGCCGGCCGCCTCCTCGACCATCGCGCGCAACTCCTGCGGCTTGGCTTGGATAATCTCGTCGATTCGCCCCTGCTCGACCAGGGCATAGCCGCGGCTGTGAATCTGCGCCGCCATGAAAAACTCCGTGATGTCCTTGAGACGGCACGGAATCCGATTAAGCAGATATTCGGACTCACCAGAACGATAGACGCGGCGTGTAACTGCCACCTCGCTGAGGGTCGCGTAGGGTTCGGGCAACCCTCCGTCTTCGGTTTCGAGCAGAAGCGTCACCTCGGCCAGCCCGGCCGGCTGATTCGCCTCGTTGCCCGCGTAGATTAGGTCCTCGGTGGATTTACCCCTTAAACGGGTGGGCGCCTGCTCACCGAGCACCCAGCGAATCGCGTCAACGACGTTGGACTTGCCACAGCCGTTGGGCCCCACGACCGCAGTGATACCCGGGCTGAAGCTGATAACGGTCGGTTCGAGAAAGGATTTGAAGCCTACGACGTCAAGGCTCTTGAGACGCATACCGCCATACCCTCCACCACTCCACCAGCCCCTCTCAGCATATCTTATCGCCGCGGGCGCGGGTCAAGCGACACCGCAACCCGCAGCGTAACGACCAACCAACAGGCCACTCCCAATTGCGGGTAGGAGCCTGTGCGCCGATGGCGGCGGAAAAAGACCTATTCCGGCACCAGCTCGGCGTTCCAGTAGGCGCTGTCCACGGTCGTGAGGAACGGCATCCACTCGCGATAGTGGCGCAGACTGAACATCTCGCTGCTGAAAGGGGTCCAATGGGGACGCTCCGGCCTGCGGATGAGCAGCATCCGCGCCTCTTCGGGGGTGCGTCCACCCTTGCGGCGATTACAGCCATGACACGAGCAGACGACATTCTCCCAGGTCGATGTGCCGCCGCGCGATCGTGGGATGACGTGATCGAGGTTGAGGTCGGTGCGCGGCAAGCGCTTGCCGCAGTATTGGCAAGTGTTGTTGTCGCGGGCGTAAATGTTGAAGCGCGAGAAACGGACGTGGCGCTTTGGCACGCGTTCGTAGGCGACCAGCAATAGGACCCGCGGTACGCGCACCAGCCCGCCGATTACGCCGACGTGCTCGTGATGCAGCTCGACGGCGAGGTCGCGCCAGCTCGCAAAGTCAAAGGTGCGATAATGCTCGTCAACGGCCCGCGCCACCCCCTGATAAAGCAGCGCAAATGCCCGTTTAACCGAAGTCACGTGGACCGGAAGGTAGGAGCGATTGAGCACGAGCACCTTGCTATTAAGCACGCCCCCGCCCATCGTGGCTTGTGCGACTGCAGCCATCCCTAAAGAGGTAGCGACCGCAACCCAAGCAAGTCAAGTAGAACAGCTTTATTAACGGTTGCGGCGCGGTTAGGACGAAGTTAAGCCGGGCCGCTTTCGCCAACACGTCCCGTCGTTCAACCTTTGCGGCTTGGCTCGCAAAGGGTTAATCGCCATAATCAGGCGCTGGCGACAGAGGGGGAGGCGGTCTTGCGACCCGCTCGGGGACCGGGGCTATTCGAGCTTCATCTGGATCGGCTCGTTGATCACTGGTGGCGACTTGGCGAACTCCGGACGCGAGCCCGCGATCGAATCCTTTTGAGCTGAAAGCTTCTCTTCACTCGCGCTGACCGAGATGATTACTGAGTGATTGCGTTCGCGCGCCAGGCAGATCGAGCGCGCCGAGGGGAAGGCATGACGGTAAAGCATGGCTGAAGGCACCGCACAAAAAGGCCGGCGACTCGTGCTCTGGGTCGTGCTCGCACTGATCGTATTGGTCGTGGTCGCGGCTTCCTTTCGCCGCCTGGTGCGCACCAAGCAGATTGATGCACGCCTGGTCAATCAGCCGATTCCGGTCCAGACGATGCCCGCTACGGTCAAAGCCGTGGACGAGGTGATCGGCGCGAGCGGAACCGTGCAGCCGAGCATGCCGGTGACGCTCACCGCCAAGGTGGTGGCG
>JBOHWF010000184.1:0-10890 GCA_050736455.1 Binataceae bacterium (SeqCode)
GATCAGGACCTCATGCTCATCGGGGTGGCCGATCTCGATCTCTTCGATGGAGAGCGGCTGTTTGAGCTCACGCAAAATCGCAGCTTTCATCTCTGATCAACCTCGCACCGCAACTTGTCGCTTCGGCGGTTAATGACACGGTTATAGTCCCGGTTCCGCTCCGCGCCAATGTGTGCGGCTTGAAGGCCGTCATGGGCAAGGCCATGTTATGGGGAATCAAGTGCGCAAGATGGAACAGTTGATCTTGGTGAAGTCCAACGCACAAGCGGCGCGGCGCCCACCAGATCGCAGCGCCGCGTCCAAGTCGGTTTCAAGCTACGAGCCGATCAGCAGCGTTTGGGAGCGCAGCGACGGAGAGCTGCTCGAAGCAATATTCAAGTTCTATCCGAGTGTCCCGCCGGAACCGATTCTCGACGCGACCTACAACGCTGGCCGCTTCTGGAAGGGTTCGAAGCGGCGGGTGGTGTCGATGGACATCGACGCACGGCATAACCCAATGATCGTCGATGACAATCGCAAAATGACGCAGGTTCGCTCGGCGACGTTTGGAACCGTGGTCTTTGATCCGCCGCACGTCGGACCGCAGGGCCGCGACAAGAGCCGCAAGCGGTTTGACGTGGACTTCGGCGCGACTATCGAGTGCGGCCGGGAGCAGGACTGGAACCTGAGCTATCTCTATCCGCCCTTCTTAACGCAAGCGAAGCGGGTTTTGAAACCCGGCGGTTTGCTGCTCGCGAAGATTACCGACATGGTGAACAACCACCGTTCGAAATGGCCGCATTGCGATTTCATGCGGATGGCTGAGGAGGCGGGCTTCACGGTCTGCGACCTGATTATCAAGGTTCGCACCGGGCCCATGGTCTCCACCAAGTGGAAGGAAGCGCATCACGCCCGCAAGCGCCACTGCTTCTGGATCGTTAGCCGGAACAGCGACGACTGCGATTGAGCGGCGAATGCTTACTAGTCTACCGGTTTGGGGCGAACTGGCTGCGTACCCGTAGCCTCGTGAGCAACTGAGGACGTTTCGTGAACGGGATGATGGATGATTTTGGAGGCGGTATTAACCGGATGGCGGACGATTCGGGATGCCGCGCGAAGGGGATGAGCATGATGATGGGAATGACGATGGTGAGCGCGGACGGTAGTAGTGTCGGGGCTATTCGCCGTTGTGGTGTCGGCGCTATTTGTGACGGAGGCGTACGCCAAAATTATTGTCAGGATGATCGCAAGTCGTGACATTTGCAAAACCTCCTTATAGAAAACCTTTATAACATTGTCACTGAGGCTCGGAGACCGCGTTCCTATTTCTCCCGGGTCTTGAGAGCTCGCGCCACGCCCGGCATCACTTTCGGAAAGCCCTTACCTTCGAGTTTGTCCATTGTGTGGCTGTTCAGGCCGTGGACCATGTAGTGCGAGTGCGCATTGCGAATCGAGTTGCTGAAGCCCATCGCGTCCTGCGCCGCGTTCGTCGCCCACTTGACCATCCGGAGCGTGAAAGGGTCGTTCTCCGCGATCTCCCGCGCGAACGCCATCGTCTCATCCTCGAGCCGTTCACGCGGGACGACGAGATTGACGAAGCCGAGCCGGCAGGCTTCCTCGGCGCTGATAAAGCGGCTGCGAAACATCGCCTCCTTGGCCTTGCGGATCGGGAGGTCCCACGGCGGCGAGAAGTACTGCATCAGGGCGGGCAGGAACATCGCGTCATCAGCGGCGACAATCAGATCCATCGCCGCGGCAAACATCCAGCCGCCAAAGATACACTTGCCTTGAACCTGCGCGATGGTCGGTTTGCTGAGGTCGCGCCAGCGTAGCGTGGAATCGAGAAACAGGTAGCGCGAGAGCGCGTACTCGCCGCGCACCCCCTTCGGAAAGGGGCGGCGGCGCATGTCCGCTTTTTCTTCCGGCGTGCCGATATCGTGCCCGGAGGAGAAGGTGTCTCCGATCGCGGCCAGAATGATCACGCGTACGCCGTCCTCCGCGCAGGCGGCGGCGAAGGCGTGATCCATCTCCTCGATCATCAGGCGCGATTGCGCATTTTTGTAACGCGGACGGTTGAGGATGACTTTCGCGATCGCGTCCTGCTGCTCGTATAGAATCGTCTCGTATTTCACGGTGACTCTCTTGCTATAGTTCGTGGCGATTCGGATTTTCCGGTTCTTTATTCTTGACGCAGCTCGCAGACTCGCCTGCTCGGCTCCGCTGCGCTCCGCCTAGCGTCCTTGGAAGTTCGGTTTGCGCTTTTCGATGAAGGCGCGCGGACCCTCTTTGGCGTCCGCCGAGGAGAAGACGTCGCGTGCGAGCTCATTTTCGATCTTGTAGCCGTCCTCGAGCGGGCGGCCCGAGGCCCGGGCGACGCCCTGCTTGATCGCGCGCACCGCCAGCGGCCCGTTGGCCGCGATCGTTCGCGCCAACTCCTCGGCCTTTTTCATCACCTGCGCTGCGGGCACAACATGATTAATCAGGCCGAGCCGCCGCGCCTCATGCGCCTCGATTCGCTCTCCTGTCAGCAGCAACTCCATCGCATTGCAAAACGGAATCTGGCGCGGGATGCGGACGAGCGATCCGGCGTAGGGGATCAGACCCCACTTCACTTCCATCAGGCCGAAGCTGGCGTGCTCGGCGGCGACTCGAATGTCGGTCGCGAGCATCAACTCCATCCCGCCAGCCACGCAATAACCGTTGACTGCGGCGATTATCGGCGTGTGCATTTCGAACGGATGGAGCATCGCGATGTCGCGCAGCCCGGGGTTGTCGAGCAGCGCGTGATCCCATTTATCCTCGGGCAGCCGCTCGCGCGTGGTCAGCGGCATCAGGCGGGCGAGGTCGGCGCCGGCGGAAAAGGCTTTGTCGCCGGCGCCGGTAACGATCGCGACGCGGATCGAATCGTCGGCGGCGACGCGTCGCCAGGCCTCGGCCAACTGCACTATCAACTCGGGATTGATCGCGTTGTGAACCTCGGGCCGATTGAGCGTGAGGTAGGCGATTCCGTCACGGAGCTCAAACAATAGCGCAGGCATCTGGGCGGCCTCCTGGCGGGAAGGTCACCGAATGATCAGAGTGCCTTCCTCGGCGCATCGTACGTGCCCGTGTCCTGACGCTCAAGGAGCAGCCGTTACCCTGACGTCCGGCCAGGGGCCTCCTCGCGGCGCGCAGACCTATGTTGCGCCGCGACATTTTATTATGTTGACGATCGCGGTTGCCCCCGCTGTTGCTGCCGTAACGGAGAAACGCATGAAATTCATCTATTTTTTTCTGCCCACTCTGCCCGCGACGCTCGAGGAGCGGAAGCAGCTTCGCCCGATCGCGATGCATCCCGACCGCTGGCAGAAAATGATCGAGGAAGTCGTCGAGCTGTCTCAGTTGGCCGAAGACGTCGGCTTCGAGGCGGTTTCTTATCCCGAGCATCACCTGCACAGCGAGGGCATTGAGATGGGCAGCCTGCCGCTGCTCACGCAACACATCCTGTACAACACCAAGCGGATCAAAGCCGGCCCAATCGGTTACGTGCTGCCGGGATGGAATCCGTTGCGGCTCGCGCTCGAGATTGCGTGGCTCGATCAGTTGACCAAGGGGCGCACGCTCGTCGGCTTTGCGCGCGGCTATCAGGCGCGCTGGCTCAATCAGATGGCGCAGAAGGTTCACGTCGGCGCCACGCTGAGCGACAAGAGCGAGACCGATCGCATCAATCGCGAGGCCTTCGAGGAAGTCTATCAGTTCCTCAAGCTGGCGTGGGGCGACAAGCCGTTTCGCTTCAAGGGCAAACACTACCAATATCCGACGCCGCAGGAGGGCACACCGTGGCCGGCGCATGAATGGACGCGCGAGTACGGTTTTCCGGGCGAAGTCGATGAGCAGGGGCGCATCCAGATGATCAACGTCGTGCCGAAGCCATATCAGCGGCCACATCCCCCTCTGTTCCAAGCCTTTTCGCTTAGCGAGGAGACGGTGCGATGGTGCGCGCGCGAGGGTATCCGCCCAACGATCATCCTGCCGCAGCCGGAGGTTGTGCGGAAACTCGGCGAGGCTTACGTCGAGGAGGCGGCCAAGGCTGGCCGCGGTGCGATGAAGGTCGGCCAGAATATCGGGGTTCTGCGCGGTGTCTATCTGGGTGATAGTCTCCAGCAGGCCAAGCAGATCGCCGAGCCCGGGATGTGCGTGCTCGGCTATCGCGAAGTCTTCCATCATTTCGGCTTTACCGAGGCCTGGCGCGAGCCGGCTGACGAAGCGAAATATCCCAGCGGCAAAGTTCCGTTGCCCGCGTCAGAGGTCACCGCGGACCGCGCGGCGCGGGTGAAATCCGCCTATATGGGGACGGTCGACGACGTGCGGCGCGGGCTTGACGAACTGGTCGAGGTCGCCAATCCGGAATATTTTGTCTGGCAGGGCGATCAGGGCTTCATGCCCAAAGATGTCGTCAAGCGGCAGATTGAGCTGTTCGGCAAGAAGCTGCTCCCGCGTTACGCCTGATCTGGGCAGACCAAGGCGCGCGCGCCGCCGCGGCCTCGCGCTGTTCGCGCCGTTGATTCTCCTCGGCGGGATCCTCTGCGGATGCGACGCCGGCTACCTCGCGCACGCGGCGTGCGAGGAGGGCCGCCTGCTGTGGCATCGCCAGCCGATCGCCAGGGTCCTCGCGAAACCCGATCTCGCCACCGACGTTCGCGCCAAGCTCGAGACCGTCCTCGCGGTGCGCAAATTCGACGCGGAGCAACTTGGCCTGCGCGTCGGCGGCGCATACCAGACGGTGACCAACGTCGATCAACGCGCCATCGTCTGGGTCGTAATGGCCGCGCCGCGCGATTCGCTGACGCCTTATACGTGGTGGTTCCCGATCGTCGGTAACGTGCCGTATCGCGGCTACTTCGACAAGGCAGACGCTGAGGCCGAGGCCGCGGCGATGGAAGCGCGCGGCTATGACACCTACGTTCGCTCGGCGGTCGCCTTTTCGAGCCTCGGTTTCTTCAACGACCCGCTGCTATCGAACCTGCTGGCGCTGGATCGGGTCGAGCTGGCGGGCGTGATCACGCACGAGCTGTTCCATCGCACCTACTTCCTCGCGAGCGACATCATGTTTGACGAGAGCGCCGCGACCTGGGTTGGCAGCCGCGGAGCGCTGGAGTTTTTTGCCCAGACCGAGGGCGTCGCCGCACCGGATACGATCGCTGCGCGCGGCGTCTATGACAGCGATCTCAAGTTCGCCGCCCTTCTGCTGAATGAGGAAGCCCGTCTCCTACGGCTCTACGACAGCGGTCGTCCGCACGACCAGATTCTCACGCGCCGTGCTGAACTGTTTGCCGAGATCAATGCGGATTACGCCAGGCTCAAACCGTCACTCTCAGGACTCGAGCGGTTTGATCTCGATACGGTCAAGCTCAACAACGCGGTCCTGCTCAATTACCTGATCTATTTTCACCAGCTCGAGACCTTCGCGGCCCTCGAACGGCTCCATCACGGCGACCTGCGCGCGACCATCCGGGCGATAATCGAGCTGGCCAAGTCCGAACCGCACGACCCCTTTTACGCAATCTGGCGGGCTGCGCTCGCCACGCCGCCGGTTGACTTGACCCACGGAACGAGGTAAAACCAAACAATCGCTTGCTTTGCAAAGGCAAGCTTCGTTCGAAGGATGCAGAACATGAACACTGGAACAGCTGAAACGCAGCACACGCTCGACAGCCACTTCGAGACCCTTTATCAGCGCGACTACGCCGTGCAGGCACCGGATATGCGCCGGCTCTACGAGAACGCCAAGCGCGACCAGTGGAACGCCTCGAAGGATATCGATTGGACGCTGCCGACGGACCTTGACGCCGGAGTTTTCGCCGACGGTATGATCGATGGCTATGGCAGCGCGGTCTGGAACAAGCTCGACCACAAAACCCAGCGCGAGCTCAACGTCGAATTTTCCTGCTGGCGAATTTCGCAGCTCTTGCACGGTGAGACCGGCGCGATGCTCGCTTGCAGCCAGTTGGTCAACATGGTGCCCACTACCGACGCCAAATACTTCCAGACGACCCAGGTGGTCGACGAGGCGCGTCATGCCGAGGTGTTGACGCGCTATCTGAACGACAAGTGCGGCGGGCGGATCTATCCGTTCACGGGCAATCTGAAGACGCTCTTCGACCATCTGCTCGGCGAGGGCAAGTGGTTCCTCAAAACCGTCGGACTGCAACTGGTCGGCGAGACGTTTGCGGTCGGGCTGTTCCGGATGATCAAGGAAACCGCGCAGGACGAGACGCTGCGGACCATCAGCAAACGGATTCTCGCCGACGAATCACGCCATATGGGCTTTTCGGTGCTGGGGCTGCCCGACATGATCGCGAGTCTGAGTCCGGCGGATATGCGCGAGCTGGAAGATTTCACCGCGGAGGCCTGCCGCCTGGTGCTGCGCGGCCAATTCCCGCGTGAAGCCTTCGAGCGGGTGGGGCTCAGCGCGCACGATATCAACGAAGTCGAACGCGTGCGGGTCGAGAACGCCAAGAGCGACGAGTACGCGTTGTTCCGCAAGACCTTCCGCCGCGAGATGTACACCCAGGTCGTCTCGAACATGAAGAAAGTCGGCCTGATGACCGAGCGGACGGCGGCGAATCTGCGCAAGCTCGGCATCGATCCGACGGTTGACGGCCGCGCCTATTCGCTCGAAAGCGACCTCGGGGCCTGATCGCGTCCGACCGAAGCTGCAACGCCTTCACCGCGCGCATGGCGTCTTCGCAAACCGTATCCGCGCCGACCCAGTCAGGAGCCGCGACGGCCAAGTCGGGACCGGCGCCGACCGGTTCGGGAATCCTGCGGTCGATCCGGCAGGATAATCGCCGCGCAAAATTGCTCGACGCCGCGGCCAAATTCTTCAGCGAGCGCGGCTTTCACGGCACCTCGATGCGCGATATCGCGAAGGCCGCCGGGATGCTCTCCGGCTCGATTTACTATCACTTCGACTCGAAAGAGGAGATGCTGCTTGCGGTTTACGAAGAGGGCCTGCGGCGGGTCGAGGATACGGTTGATCGCGCCGTAGTTGACGCGACCGAGGCCTGGAATCGTCTCGAGGCGGCCTGCGGCGCCCATCTGCACGCGCTGATCGTGCATCGCGATTACGCGCGCGTGATGATCCAGACGACGCCGGATGAATTAGCTGGCGTCGGTGAACGGATTCGGGAATTGCGGCGAGCCTATGAAACCCGCTTTCGCCGACTGATCGACGATTTGGCGCTGCCACCCGCGATCGACCGCGGTTATCTGCGCTTGCTGCTGTTTGGGGCGCTCAACTGGTCACAGGTCTGGTTCCGCCCCGGTGGCGATCCGCCGGAGATGGTCGCCAAGCGCTTCATCGAGATGCTGCGGTGTCCGCTCGAAGCGACGAACGGGTGACGTGCGTCAACCCCTGCGCCTCGTCCGCAGCGTCGTCTTCGTGCCCGCTGACTAACCCCTAACGCAGCTCCAGGGGACGGCCGAGTCCGCGAGGCGCGGCAAATGAAAGACTCGTCTTCGCGCTAGCGTTCGGTCTTTCCGCCTTCTACCTCACCGCCGGCTTGTTTCCAGGCGCCAAAGCCGCCCGCCAGATGGCATACCGGCTCGAGGCCCATCCGCTGCAACTGCTGGGCAGCCAGCGCGGAACGCATCCCGCCGGCGCAAAAGAACAGGAATTTTTTGCCCGAACCGAAGGTTTCTTTGTAATACGGGCTTGCCGGATCGACCCAGAACTCGAGCATCCCGCGGGGCGCATGAAAGGCGCCTGGAATTCTGCCGTCGCGCTCGAGCTCGCGAATATCGCGAATATCGACAAAGGTGACGCTCGGGTCTTCCTTGAGCTTGAGCGCGTCGGCGACGCTGACCGTCTCGACTTCGGCGTTGGCTTCGGCGACGAGATCCTTGACCGATTTTTTGATCTTCAGCGGCATTTCTTTACCCTCTTGCGTGCGGCTTTTGCACGGACCCATGCCGGCCAGCGGTGGGGCTGTGGCCGAATAATTCCACTCGTAGCCGACTTAAGCTCAAGCCGCAAACCGTCCCGCGATGCGGACTATTCTCACGGCGGGAATCCGGTTAAGTAGTACCGATGGATCGCGCAAGCGCGGCCGTTACTTCAGCTTCTGCTGCGCCCCTCGATCAGCCTGACCGCCGCGCCATCGCCGGGCCGCACGCTCTCGCCTACCGTCCCGACATCGACGGACTGCGGGCCATCGCCGTGCTGGCGGTGATTTTGTTTCACGCCGACTTCCTGCAGTGCCGCGGCGGCTTCGTCGGGGTGGATGTCTTCTTCGTCATCTCAGGATTCCTGATCACCTCGATCATCGTCGCCGAGCTCGATCGCGGGACATTTTCGCTTGCCCACTTTTATGAGCGCCGCGTGCGCCGCATCTTCCCGGCCTTGTTTCTGATGATGGCGGTCTGCTGCGTTGCGGGAGCGCTGCTGTTCGACCCGTCGGACCTGCGCTATCTCGGTGAAAGCGTCGCCGCGACTTCGCTGTTTGCCTCGAATATCCTCTTCTGGATTCAGACCGGTTACTTCAACTCGCCGGCGGACGATCGGCCGTTGCTGCACACTTGGTCGCTCGCCGTCGAGGAGCAATTCTACGTATTTTTTCCGCTGTATCTGATTATTACGTCGAAATTTTTTCCCCGCCAGCGCACCAACCTCACCCTGGCGCTGTGCGGGTTGTCTTTCGTGGCGAGCGCGGTGGCGGTGCGCTACCAGCCGGATACAGCGTTCTATCTTGCTCCGATGCGCGCCTGGGAGCTGCTGCTCGGCGCGCTGCTGGCGTTGGGTCCAGCGCCCCGCGCCGCCAGCGCCGCGCTCCGGAATCTCGGCACGACGCTGGGTGTGGTGATGGTGTTGGTGGCGTGCTTCAGTTACTCGGGCTCGACGTCTTTTCCGGGCGTCGCGGCGCTTCTCCCGACCGTCGGGACGGCGTTGATCATATGGGCGGGAATGGAGGCGAGCCCGCAGGCGAACTCGCTCCTGGGCTGCCGTCCCCTGGTGTTCGTTGGCAAGATTTCCTATTCGCTATACCTCTGGCACTTCATGCTGCTCGGATTCGTCAGGTACCTGAGCGTGGGCCATCCGTCGGTGACGCAAAGGCTGGTGGCGGTGCTGGTGGCGTTTGCGCTGTCCTGCATTTCGTGGCGCTACGTCGAGCAGCTGTTTCGCAAGCGCGTTGGTGGATTCTCGTCACGAACGATAGCGATCTCGGGCGTGGCCGTGACGGTAGTATTTTTACTTCTCGGAGCTGCGGCCTATTGGTCGGCAGGCTTTCCCGCGCGCCTGCACGGCGCCGCGCTGGCGGCCGCGAACGGCGCCATTGACTTCGACCCTTATCGCAATCGCTGTTACATGCCGAGTGTCGAGGACGCCCGCACCGACGCGCTGTGCAAGATCGGGGCAGCCGGCGACATGCCGGTCAGCTTTGTACTCTGGGGCGATTCGCATGCCGAGGCGATTTCGAGCCCGTTGTCGCGCGCGGCCGCGGCGGTGGGCCGGCGCGGCGTACTGGCGACACAGGCGGCCTGCCCGCCGCTGTTGGGAGTCGGCCGGCCGTTGCTCATTTGCGAAAAATATAATGACGCGGTGTTTGACCTGATTCGCAGGACCGGCAGCATCACCGACGTGATTCTCGAATCGCGCTGGGCGGCGTGGAGCGAGGGGAAATGGTTTCAGGAGGACAAGCTGCCGATTTTGTTGCAATGGCACGGGACTTCGGCGCTGACCGTAGCGGACGATCGGCAAATCTTCGTCCAGGGTTTCGATCAGACGTTATCGGCGTTGGCCGCGCTCAACAAAAAAGTCTGGATCGTCGGGTCGGTCCCCGAGATCGCCTATAATGTTCCCCGCGATCTCTATGTCCAGGCGTTGGGATTCGATCGCGCAGTGGATCTTCGGCCCACGGCCGCGGAGTTCGCGGCGCGCCAGAAATTCGTCGAGCAGACGCTTTCAGAGATGGCGCGCAAATACCATGCTCAAATAATCTACCCGGATCGCGTGCTCTGCCGGACCGGTAAGTGTCTCGTGTCAGTTGACGGAGCGCCGTTGTACGTGGACGATCATCACCTGTCGGTGTCGGGCGCGAACTTTATCTCGTCAATCTTTCGACCGATCTTTCAGTAAGCTCGTCTGACGGTGTTCGGTAGCGGCTTCCCGCGTGACGGATTGTCACGCGACGGCCAGGTCCTAGCTGGTCGCCGAGCCGGGTAGCGTTTGCGGATCCTCTGCGTTGGGCGGTGCTGCGCCGTTGCCGGCCGCGCGCGGCGCCCGGCGTAACCGCGACTGGTAGAAGAGAAACCACAGGGTCATCAGCAGCGTGCCCACGCCGACGGAAAATGGATAGGCGAGGGTGGGATGATCCATCACCAGCGGCAGCAGCGCGACGGCAAAAGCCGGCGGCACCTGCAGATCGAACAGGTGCAGAACCAGAATTCCCCAAGCCATATCGCAAGCCGCGGTCAACGGCCCGAAGCCGAACAGTTGCAGGAAGCCGAGGCCGCCGGCCGCGGTCAGGAAGCAGGCGGCAGGCAGCCACAGCGGCCTCTTGGCCCATGGACAGATGTCGGTATGGCCGAACATCTCGAAGCCGATAACGACCAGCGGCGGGAACAGGATGAAGCGCAAGCCGGTGAACCGCACGAGAATCGTCGCTGCGGCCACGAAGCCCATCAGCGGCAGCAACCATACGTAACCCGCCGGGTGCTCTTCAAGTTCGTCGTCGAGGTTGAGGCCGTGCGCGGGCGTTGGCGCCGCGAGCGGCGGAGCCATCCAGCGCTTCCACGGAATCGAGAGCAGGGCCAGCAGAAAGCAGCCGAGCATGATCCCCGGCGCATACCACCAACTGTGAATTCCAACGACCAGCGGCAGCAGCCCGGCCGAAATCGCGGGCGCCACCGGTGAGTGCAGCACTTCGATGA
>JBOHWF010000185.1:0-10740 GCA_050736455.1 Binataceae bacterium (SeqCode)
GTGTTCAACGGATAGTAGGGACAGGGATTGCTCTCCAGCCCCGGCCAGATGCTGGTCAGCGGCAGGATGTCAGCGAGGTTCTGGGTGTTGACCAGCGGGCGGCGCACATCTACCAGCCGTGGCCCGGCAGCGAACCTAGCCAAGCTTCGACCGCGTTGATGGTTTCGAGGCGCGGATCGAAGCCCATGTTCTGGCAGGCCTTGAAGACCAGCTGCGCCTGCTCGTCGGCTACGTCAGCGCGATCCTCGGTGATGATCACTTTGGGCGTGACGTAGCAGTAGCGGACCGCGCCGCCCTCGGCCTCGGTGATGGCCTCGTCGGCGTCGGCCGCCATCCGCAGCGCGTGCTGATTCTGAAACGCCGCGCCGGCGGCCGAGCCGAAATGCTCGCTGATGATGCCGCGCAGGCCGAGCCGCTTCTGGAACCAGTTGCGGCGATAGACGGCGAGCTGGCTGATGGCGGTGCGCGGCCCGACCGGAATGCCGCGCACTGAGTAGCGGTAGCAGATCGGCAGTTCGCTGAGGAAGGTCGCCATTTCGGCGTAGGAGAAGGGCGGAAAGCCCGAGAGCGCGACGACGCGCAGATGCCGTCCGCCGATGCGCGGCCTGAAGCCGGCGATCAAATCCTGGTTGCCGATGATCGCATCGAGATAGGTTGGCGTGCTAGGCGGCGTGATCGCGGTCATGCGGCCGTTGATACAGCGCGCGAGATGCGAGAGCAGGGCGGGCAGACTCAACTGCGTCAGTTTCCAGACCGGGCTAATGGCGTCGGCGAACTCCCGAAGCTTCTGCTGAAACCAGTCGAGCTGGCGGCGCCAGTCGGCGCGTTGCGGCGCACCCGACAGAAACACCCCCGCAATCCGCGTCTGGGTCTCCGTCGGCGGGCGATAGGTAATAGTCAGTACGCAACGGGTCTCGAAGTGGCGGCCTTCGGCGGAGTATTGAATCTCCCGTTCGCGTTCGAGCGCGTTGCCGAGCGCATCGGGAAAGCTGCGAACGGGATAGTCGACGCTCGGATAACGGATGAGATCGACGTTGTACATGAAGCCGTCGTCGAGCCGCGCCAGCGCCCGATTGGCCTGCGCGCGATGGGCATCGAGTTCCTCGCTGCCTGCCGAATTGAGGTCGAGTCCCGCGCACTCGAAGGCGGCGAGGAACGATCCATCCTTCAGCGCGATAGTGCGATCATCGACCGGTAGTGCATAGTTGAGCTGGTCGGGCAGGCCGAGCCGTCTATTTTTCTTACGGCGTAAATCCTTGAACTCCTTGAACATAAGTATCCCTCCGTATTCGACTTAATCTGGAACGCAGCTCGCGGACTCGCTTGCTCGCTGCGGCTCGCAGACTCGCCTCCGCTAGTGCTTCATCTCCTTCGGAGTCGGCACTGAGGCCCGAATGAGCGGCGGCGGCGCGTCGATGGAAGCGCGTGACGGATAGTAGTCCTGGTAGCGGATGTGGCGGACATAGACCCGACTCAGTTGCGGATCGAACTTGGCCGCCTGCACCAAAGCCCAATGGCCGAGCGTCAGCAGGAAGACGCCCATCGCGATGGTGTACCAATGCAGTCCCGTGCCGAGCGTCAGCGCCGCCGCGGTGATCCAGTTGGCGAGCGCCAACGGCCGCTCCGCGCCCGCCAGCAGAATGGGACGAATGAGCGATTGATGAATCGGGCTCACCCGCCTATCACTTTGACTCATGGTTCAACCTCGCGCGTTAGAAGAGCGCGCCGCCAAGCGGGAAGAGTGTGGTCATCAGCGTGGTCGCGCCCAGTGCGCACGAGCCACCGAAGGCCACCGCCGACATCTTGCGGACCCCGGTCCCATGCTCGCTCACCGACCACATGATGCCGGTGCCGCTGATCGCGGCGGTGGTGATTGCGTGCGCCACCGGTCCCTGGAGATCGTTCTGCCAGGTGGTCAACGGGGCATCCCACGGCAGCGTGCCGCCGGCCACGGCCGCGAACGCTCGCGCCGGCAACGCGATCGTTAGTACGGCGCAAGTGTAACCGACACGCGCGGCGTGGCGGCGCAACGAGTTTGTGATCCTGTTCAACCGTTTCATCTCCTCGACCTCCTTACGCAGAATGTTTTTCGACCAGTGAATCGGCAGAGCCGATTAGAGCCAGTCTGAAGCCGTGGCGCGGATCGTAACCTTCGACGCGCACCAGCTCGGTCACGCGGCGACCAGTGCTCGTGCGCACGATGAATGCGATCAGGTTGATGGTCTCGGCGATCAGCTCCGGCTGCGGGGGCACGCCCGCTTCCTGCACCAGACTCGAGAGCCGGGTCAGCGATGCTTTCGCGCTGTTCGCATGAATCGTCGTGACACCGCCCGGATGGCCGGTGTTCCAGGCCTTGAGCAGCGCGAGCGCCTCACCGCCGCGCACTTCGCCGATGATGATGCGGTCGGGCCGTAAGCGCATCGTCGTGCGCACCAGGCGCGTCATGTCGGCGGTCTCGGCGGTGTGGAGTTGGAGCAGGTTCTGCGCGCGGCACTGCAATTCGAGCGTATCCTCGATAAGCACGTAGCGCTGGTTGGGATCGGAGCGCGCGACCATCTCGTTGATCAGCGCACCGGCGAGCGTGGTCTTGCCCGAACCGGTGCCGCCGGCGACGACGACGTTGCGCCGGCTGTCGATGGTGTCGCGCAAAGTCTGCGCGTGCGCTGGATCGAGAATGCCGTCGCGAAGGTAATCGTCGATGGTGTAAAGCAGCTGTGCCGGCTTGCGCATGACGCAGCAGGGCTTGCGCGCGACCGGCGGCAGCAGCCCTTCGAAACGGATCCCGCCGAGCGGCAATTCGCCCTCGACGATCGGATGATCGAGATTCGCGACCATCCCGAGAGACGCGGCGACGGTACCGATCAGGCTCTCGATCTGCGAGGGCGCGAGCGTAAGCCCGGACGCGCGCATTCCGTCGCCATACGACTCGAACCAGACGCGGCCATCTTCGTTGACCATGATCTCGGTGATCCGGGGATTCGCGATCGCGTCGAGAATCCGGCTACCGAGTTGGCGGCGAAGCAACTCGTCGAGCCGTCGCTCCTGAAGTTGGTGTACTGCGATCATGCGGGTTCTCCCTAGCTGCCGTTCCGCTGGGTCGGTACAGGCTGGTCCATCCGTTTGAGTGTTTCTTCAACCTCGGCACGCCAGCCGCGATGGCGGCGTTGCCCCGACACGAGCGCGGGCTTGCGTTGGGCTTCTGGAATCTCGGGCAGATGGCTCAACATGCTTAACGCGAAGTGATCGAGCATCGTGAGCAGTGTCTTGAGCTGATGAGCGAGCGGCTTGAGGCTCTCCGCGCCCGCCGAGCGCATCGCCTGCACGATGCGTTTCTCGGTTGCCGCCAGCATCGCGTCGGAGAGGGTCAGTCCGGCCCCGGCCTCGCCGTGGAAGAGCCGTTCCTTGACGTAGCGCGAGAGCGTGATGCCGCGTTCGTCAGCCTCGTCGCGCAGCCGATGGAACTCCTCTTCGCTCAGGTAGGCGGTGAGTTGGCGTCTCACAGTAGTCTCTCCTTTCTTTCGGGCGTGACGGGTGCGCCGTCGTCGTGCTCCAAGGCGGATTGCAAGAACGAGAGTTGTCGTGGATCGGATGCGGCTGCGCGCGGTTTGCGCGTAGCCGTTTGTTCGACGGCGCGTGGCTCGGGCGAAATCCCTTCGACCGTCTCGACTTTCGTCGTGGCATCTAGCGCCGGCAGTGGTTGCTGAGGAATCGAATCAGCGGGTTCTTTTATACGATCGCTCTTAGACGGCGGCCCAATCTCCGCAAGCTGTTTGAACATCGCTTCGTTGTAGTAGCGGAGCTTGCGCGCGCGGATTGCCGGCCGCCCACTGGTAAAGATCAGCGCCTCATTGCCGCCGAGCCGCATCACCTCGTCGGGCGTGATCAGTGGCCGCGCGACTTCGGGTTCCGAGACGCTCGCGCCCGAGTTGGAGACTGTGCGATGGGCGTGACGCACGGTGGTCTCGCCGGTCATCTGGGATAATAATCGCGCGGTCTCGATGCGGTTCGGCGTAAAAGCGACGCGTGTATGGCAGTTCGACGTGATCGCCTCGTCATGGCCGTAGGCCGCGTGAATCTGGCTCAGGTCCTGGGCGATCAGGCAGGCCTTGATCCCGTAGCCGGCAACTAGCGCCAGCGACTCGGCGAATACATCCAGCCGCCCGAGGCTGGGAAACTCGTCGATCATGAGCAACAGCCGATGGCGGTAGCCGGTTACGGCGCGGCCGTTGCGGTATTCCAGATGCTCGGTCAGGCGATGCAGGATCTGACTCAGCATTACGCGGATCACCGGCTTGAGACTGTTCTTGTGCGCGAGCGGGACCACGATGTAGAGCGAAACCGGCCGGGCGTGGTTCATAAGATCCGTGATGCGGAAGTCGGACGCCGCGGTGTTCGCCGCGATCACCGGATCGCGATAGAGTTCCAGAAAGCCCTTCACTTCGGAGATGACGCCGGACCTCTCGTTCGGGCTCTTATCGAGCATCGAGCGCATGGCGCGCGCGATAATCGGATGGGTTCGCGTCGGAATCCCGCGCGCGCGCTCCAGCTCATCGCGCCGTCCGTATCGTGCTCGGCGCGCATAGTTTGCGCGAGCGTATCGTCGATCGCCTGCGCCGGATCCCAGAGCCGCGTTTCAAGCCCGCTGAGCGTTTGATCGCGGCCGGCGTACAGTTGATCGAGGATCATGCCGGTGAGAAAGGCCGAGCCCTCGCGCGACCAGTGATCGGGCAGACCCTTGCCGTCGGGGTCGATGATCATCTGCACGATGTTGCGCACGTCGCGGATCTCGTTGGGCGTGCGCAGCCGGACTTCGGCCAGCGGGTTGTAGCGCGCGCCGTCGCCGTCCGCCGAGGCCGGGGCGAAGCGCAGACAGCTCTGGCCCATGTGCCGGCGCGCGCCGGCAGTCAGCGCCCAGTTCTCACCCTTGAGATCGTGCACGAGCACGGAGTGCGGCCATTTGAGCAGGGTCGGGATCACCACGCCGACGCCCTTGCCGCTGCGCGTCGGAGCAAAGACCAGCACATGCGCCGGCCCGCAATCGCGGAGGTACGCATGTCGCCAGCGGCCCAGATAGACTCCTGCACGCCGGCTCAGCGCGCGGCTCGCGTCGAGCAGGCGCGCGGCCTTGAGATCGCGCGTCGTCGCCCAGCGCGCGGAGCCGTGCAGGTCGGAGACATTCGTGAACCAGCCGTGGCGGATCAGCGCGAGGAATCCGCACGTGATCGCCGCGACGATCGCCATCGGGTAGAGCGACTCGCGCGCGCATTGCGTCCAGAGCGGTGCGAGTTGCGGCGCCCAGTGCCACTTCGCCCACCAGACGATCCACGCCCACGGCGCATAGATCGCGATGCCGCCCAGATGGAAAAGCGGACGACCCAGCGATGCCGCATCGTGAAGCATCCTCGCGGCGTGCTGCGTCGTCACCTGATTGATCGCGAAGAACGCGGCGGCGAGTGCGAACAGTGCGATCCGCTGGGCGCGCGCCAGCCGCTCGTCAGCCGACGATCCGGGAATCCGATAAGGCCGCTGCTCAGCCATGCTGCTTCCTCCCTCGTTCCCGGCTCCGATCGCGGTCGCGCCCGATACCCTGCGCGCGGTCATGCGCCCGGCTCTTGATCACGTCCTGAGAACGTTGCCGGTCGCGTAGCTCGCGCTCGTGATTCTCGCCGAGCTGCCAGCTGTAATCGTTGACCCGCCGCGCCAGCCCGAGCCCGGACAAAAACTGCAGTCGGTCGATCTCCTGCTTCGCTTTGATCCGGGCGCTGTCGTTGCGCGGCTGGAACTGCGCGTAGCTGACAAGGCCGTTGCCGTCGGCCTTGCGCTGCAGCGCGCGGTCGATTTCGGTCCACTGTTCGCGGCGGACGGTGCGCTCGCGCGAGCGCAGCATTTCGGGCTCGAGCCGCGGCCCCAACTCCCTGGTCGCCAGTTCCTGACTGGAATGCGAATCCCTGAGCGCAGATAGTCGCGATTGATCTCCAGCGGGCGGCCCTTCTCGCGCACGCCGCGAACCAGCAGATGTACGTGCGCGTCGTCGGTGTTGTGATGGTCGATCGCGACCCATTCGAGCTTCGTGCCGAGGTCGCGCTCCATCTGCCCGACCAGTCCACGCACATGCTCACGGAGATTGAGCCGGTAGGCATCCTCGGGCGAGACGATGAAGCGCCACAGCAATTCGTCCTGCTGCTCCCACCCGCGCACCGTCGCCAGCAGGTCGATACCTCGCGCTCGGCGTCGAAGCCCAAACCCTTGCTCAATTCCTGTTGCGCGCCGGGCCGCGCGAGGTAGCGCGCATGGCCCGCCCACGCCCCGCTCCAGCGGTTCCGCGAGAACGAGGCCTTGACCACGCTGCGCCGCGCATAAACCGCCGGCTCGGCGACGTGGACGCGCGGTGCGCGATTGCCGCTCAGGCTGCCGCGCGGCTGCTGCCGCCGGAGACTATGCGAGATGCCGAGTTGCCGGAGCGCCCGCGCCCACCACGGCACCAGCTTCTGCGGCCGTGCCGGATTCTCGTGGCGCAGCTTGAGCTCGACCTCGCGCGACGGCCGAAGGAAACGCACCCGTTTCATGCGCGCACCTCCGTCAACGCCTCGCTTAACGCGAGGACCAACTGGGTTGAATCAGTGGGCACTTGCCTGCCGAGCGCTTCGATGATGTCGCGGACCTGCGCGCCGCTCAGCGTCAGCGCATGGAGATCCTGCGCGCGATGCCACGACTTCCACGCGCGCTTGCCGGTCGCGCGTTGGTCGAGTTTATTGCGCCCGATCTTGGCCACCAGCTCGCGTTGCGCTGCGGACAACCGGCTCGTCTCCTGCGCGACGCTGAGCAGCGCGCCCAGTAGGAAGTCCGGTGGCTCCAGATCGAGCCCGGCTAGCGCGATCAGGCCGCCGAGATTGGTCAAGTGATGGACCCGCAATCCCTGCTCGTGGCTGTGGCCGTTACCGGTGCCGTTATTAAGCGTGGCGATCACCACGTCAGGACCGCTTCGAGTTTGCCGCGCACATTGGCCAGCGGAACTGGACCGAAATAACGCGAGTCCCAGCTGCGCCGGTCGTGGAACCCGAACAGCCAGACTTCGTTGGCGCGGACTTGATACTTGCCGAAGGCGATATGGGCGAGCGCACGGCCGTGACTGTCGTGAGACGCGACCGCGCTGTGCACGATGCGCGAGCCATTGACCATCACGCCGTCGCGCTCGATCGCGACCGTGTCATCGGGCAATGCGCCAACGATCTTGCCGACCGGCTCGGCATTGCCCGCACAAGGACCGGTGTGCAGATAGCCGCGCGCGAGTCCTGCCTGTGCGATCGCGGGCGGCAGACAGGCCGCGACCAGATCGCCGCGCGCGAAGCTTGCTGATGCGACCCGATAGACGCCCGTCGCGGCCGCGCTGTCGGTGTTCGCAATCAGGATTCCGAACGCTTCGCCGAGTCCGATCAGCAGTGCTCCCAAGATGACGATTCCGGCCAGTAATCCAAGCGCTTTCTGGGACGCTTCCCGCTGCCGGATTCGCACCCGATCGGCGAGCGATCCCGGCGCCAGATCCGCCGTGCGGTACGGTATGCAGCTCATATCCACCCCCTTGAGAAAAAAGGGCGCGGGTTCGTTGAGCAATCCGCCGAAAATGCCGTGCCGCACCGCAGGGTCCTTTATCTTGCTCTACGAACCCGCCCTCCATTCCCACCTCTTTCTCCGCTTCCAACTGCCCTGTTTCCGCCGCGCCCATGACACTTTCCGCTCCGATGAAAAATCTCATTGCAATTTGCCGTTCGCAGGGTCATTAACGCGGTTCTGAAGTTTGCGGCCACGTAGTGCCCCGCCATTGAGTTCGGCTTTGATCTGCTTGCACAGCCGCCACACCGCCGCCGTGATTGTTTCGGCTAAATCAAAGCCGGCGGACTCCGCCTTTCCGCGCAGTTCCTCGATCTCGCGCTTGAGCGTCACCGGCAGCTTGAAGGTGATCGCTTCCAGTTCCTGTTTGCGTCGCAATACGCTCATGGTTTTCGCTCCTTGCTCTGCTGGGCGACTCACTTGCCGTAGGGGCTCGGGAAGGCGAGGTCCTGGGTCACCATCACGGCGAATTCATAGCCTGGCCGGATCGCGATTGTCGGCGGACGAGTCAGTCCGTTCCCGACCATCTGCTGACCTAGCGCGCCGAATTGATTCGAAGCTGCCGAGCCCGCCGTTTCACCCGCCATCGCGAACTGATTCGGCTGCGTGTAACCGTACGGTCCGTAAGTGCCGCCGCCGCCGAACGTCGCCATCTGCCCGACCGCCTGCCCGGCACTGATCAAGCTGATCAACGCAGCAGTTCCGAAGGTCGCGAAATAGTGGTGATCGACCTGATCGGAAAGCCCGGCGTAACCGCCCTGGTCCGCGCCCGGCATTTGCGGCAACGTCATGCTGGTGGTATTGGCAAAGATCAGCCGTTGCCACGCAATCGATATGCGTTGCTGACCATAAGAATTGGCATTCTGATACGCGCCAATTAAGCGGCTGCCCTGCGGAATCAGCACGTACTTTCCGCTCGCACTGTCGAGCACGTTCTGGCTCACTTGCGCGAGAATCGGACCGGGCAGATTCGAATTGATTCCGCTGATCAGAACCGCCGGAATTATGTGCCCGGCCATCACCGTGTAGGGTGACGCCGCGGGCTGCAGCGACACTGCCGAACCGCTCGAATTGATCACCGTGGAACCACTGCCTGATGAGCCTTGTTTGCCACTAAGTTCGAGCGTGCTGCCGCCATGAAAAGCGGCGACCATCTGCGGCGCTTCGAGGGCTTTCAAGTACTTGTCCTCGGCCCATTGCGCGAAGCGGCTCGGTGGCTTCGGCGCGAGGCGCTGCGACGGCGCCTGCATGATCGGCATTTGCGGCTCGATAGGCATCGCGGTGCGCGGTGTATGTGGCGTCGCGCCATTGGCGGCGAGATCGGCAACTTCACCGCGATCACGGGCTTCGGCATTGGGGTCGTCAATCGATCGTTGGGTGAGTCCCGTTTGATAGATTCCTGACGATTCCAGCCCAATCGCCAGCAGCGTCCCGCCAATCACCGCGACCGTGATTGCGATCAGGCCCGGCAGCCGGTTGAAGCGCCCGCCGCCGAGCGCGTGTTCGCGCTCGGCTTCCTCTTCTTCCGGCTCTTGATTCAGCTTGGTGTCTGCCATTGCCGTCACCTCGCGCCGCCAGCGTAGGAAATCGTCACGCGGTCCTGTTCGCGCCCGACGCCGGCGACCATTACGGCCTCGCTGAACAAGCGATCGACGACGTAGTAGTTGCCGCGACACGGTAGTTGACCATCTGTGTTCCGCTCCCCGCATTGATCAGGAGCGCCGGGGCCTCGCTCGACTTCATTGCGGCGGGCATCTGCACATAGACGCGGGACCCATCGTCGAAGGCGCGAATGGGCTTCCACGGCGCGTCGGCGCCCGCGACCGCGTAAGCAAAGTTGAGTTGCGCCGGACTAACGTGCGCGCCCTTGATCGGGCTAGTCGAATCACTCGATGGATCGGCCGCCTGCTTCGCCGCCGCGTCGGCCTCTCTCATCTCCGCGAGCAGCTCGTCGGGATAGTAGAACTCGACCTCGCGCAGCGCGTGTCCGCGCGCCCGTAGCAGCAGGTGATAGATATGCCTCGTGGTGTAGATCGTGAGATTGGTTTCGAGTCCGCCGAGTTGGGGCTTCACCGCGAGATGCGGAACCGCATTTCGAGGGTCGCCCGAGGCCGCCGGCGTTGCCATCCAGCGCTCCGAATCGCCCAGCGCGACGTCTGTGATGGTCTCGCCTGGCTGTAGTTGCAGATCGGTAGTCCGCAGTGGCGCACAATCGACTACCCGCTCCGCGCCGTCGCCGTAGGGATAGAGCACTTCCACAGCGGTCCGATAGACCGGCCACTTCGTGTTCGGATGATGCTGCTTTGATCGCCGCCTGCACTTCGGTCGGCTGCTGGGCGAGCAACTGTGCGCCGGTCGGTGAAGCCGGTGCCGGTTCAGAAACGACCGGAGCCTCGGTTGCCACTTTGAGCGGCGCTGGTTGCTGAGTGGCGCACGCGCTCAGCCCGAGCCCCGCGACCGCCATACTCAAAGCAATAAACTTCATCGCAGTTTCCTCCTTTCGGCGGTGACTATCCCTGCTGTTGCGTCCAGCTGATCTGCGTCACATAGAAGCCGAGCGGATTACTCACGATCGAATCGGCCGAATTCGGCGGGACGATCCGGGTTTGTAATTGCGCTTCCCAGTGCGTAGGCGCACCGACGTTCACGCCGTTCAGATCGCGCGCAGCTTCGGTCCAGCGCACCTGGTAGCTTTGCGGCGATAGCTGAAGAATCGAATCGATCTGCACCGTGACGGTCTGCTTCTCGGCGAGCTTGAACGGGTTATGCGTGAAGGCGTCCGAATGGTAGTAGGCGTCGAGGAAACGATCGGCCGCGCCACGCGCATGCGCGAGCATCGAATTGAGCATCTGCTGCTCGACCTGCGGATCGCTGCTCACCGAGCGCGCGTTGCGGATGAACGCCGCGATCTCAAACCGCTGCCTCCGCGCGGTTACGTCGGGAACGGCGGCGGGCGTCAGCGGCTGCGGAATCGTGAGCGCGAAACCCAGCTTGTCGACTTCGACCACGAATGGCACGTAGCGGCTGCGCAGCGACAGCCAGACGATTCCAGTCGAGAGGATCAGCGAGACCGCGAGCAGCCCGGCGGCAGCTAGCTGCCAGTTGCGCTTGCCGAGCACCAAATCGGCGTAA
>JBOHWF010000186.1:0-4508 GCA_050736455.1 Binataceae bacterium (SeqCode)
CGCGACGCCTCCATGCGATCGCGCCCAGACTTGAGATCGAGACTTTTGCCGAGCGGCTCGAGCCGTCCAACGCACGCGAGCGGATCGCGCGCGCGGCCTTCGTGATCGACGCCACCGACGATCCCGCGAGCAAGTTTCTGATCAATGATGTCTGCGTCGAGACCGGTACGCCGTTCGTCTATGGCGGCGCAATCATGATGATCGGGCAGGCGATGACGGTCATTCCCGGCCAAACCGCCTGTCTGCGTTGCCTGTTCGAGGGACCGCCGGACGAAGGCGACGCTGAGAGTTGCCGCGACGCCGGCATCGTCGGTCCGGTCGCCGGCGCGATCGGCGAAGCACAAGCCGCCGAGGCGCTAAGCTGGCTCGGCGGCAAGAGGCCCGCGCTGACCGGTCGGATGCTGGCCTATAACGGGAAAACCGGGTCTTTCCGCGTGAGCGAAATTGCCGCGCGATCGGGATGCGGCTGCGGGGCTGCGGCTAAAACGAACCCTACCGCGGCGATCGCCGGGGGGTGAAGGACGAGCACCACTAAGAGGACGCGATGAGTTACGTCACCAATCTGAAGTGTCGCGAATGTGGCCAGGAGTATCCGATCAGCCCGCTCCATGTCTGCGAGATGTGTTTCGGGCCGCTCGAGGTCGGCTACGACTACGCGCGCATCAAGGCCGCGGTTTCACGCGCCGCGATCGAAAAACGGCCGCACAATCTATGGCGCTATCGCGAGTTGCTGCCGGTCGAGGGCGAACCCGAGATCGGGCCGCACTCCGGCTTCACGCCGCTGGTCCGGATGAAGCGGCTGGGCGCCGAACTCGGACTCAAGCGGCTCTTCGTCAAGGACGACACCGTTAATCATCCGACGCTCTCCTACAAGGACCGCGTGGTCTCGGTGGCGATCAGCAAGGCGCGCGAATTCGGCTTCAAGACCGTGTCGTGCGCGTCGACCGGCAACCTCGCCACCGCGGTCGCCGCGCACGCCGCGCGCGCCGGGCTGAATTGCGTGATCTTCATGCCCGAGGGCGTCGAGGCCGGCAAAATTGTCGGCTCGACCATCTACGGCGCGCAGGTCATCACGATTCGCGGCAACTACGACGACGTCAATCGGCTCTGCAGCGAGATCGCCGACAAATACGGTTGGGCCTTCGTCAATATCAACCTGCGCCCGTACTACACCGAGGGGGCGAAGACTTTCGGCTTCGAGGTCGCCGAGCAGTTGGGCTGGCGCCTGCCGAACCATATCGTCATCCCGACGGCTGGCGGCACCATCCTGCCCAAGGTCGCCAAGGCCTTCAAGGAATTGAAGGAAGTTGGCCTCGTGCGCGACGGTGAATGCAAGGTTCATAGCGCGCAGGCGGCCGGCTCGGCGCCGGTTATCCATGCGCTGCACAAGGGCACGGACCTGATCACGCCGGTCAAGCCCGACACCATCGCCAAGTCGATCGCGATCGGTAATCCGGCCGACGGTTATTACGTGTTGAAAGCCGTCCGCGAATCCGGCGGCTGGGGCGACGTCGCGACCGATCCAGAGATTATCGACGCGATCAAACTGCTTGCGCGCACCGAGGGCATTTTCGCCGAGCCGGCTGGCGGGACTACGCTCGCCGTCGCGATCAAGCTGATCGCGCAAAAGCGAATTCACGCGGACGAAAGCGTGGTAGTATCCATCACGGGCAACGGTTACAAGACGCTCGAAGCCGTAGCGCAAGCAATCGCGCAGCCACACGTGATTGAAGCGCGACTGAAGGATTTCGACGCGCTGTTCGAGCGGCTCAACGGCACCGCGCGCCCGCTGGCCGGCGCCGCGTAAGCCCATGAATTTCTTTACAAGCAAAACCGGCCTTAACGTCATTCTGAGCGCAGCGAAGAATCCCGGAATCCACCAAAAGCCGCACACTCACAGAGTAGCTTCCGTCTCCTCGGCCTCGGAAGATGCTGCAAGTTAATTGAGGAGGTTCAAACTGCAACGATGCCAGTAAAGGTCCGCGTACCAACTCCGCTGCGCCGCTTCACCGCCGGCAGCGACGAGGTGACGGCGAGCGGCGATTCGGTCAAGGCCGTGCTCGCCGACCTTGAACGGCGCCATCCGGGGATCGGCGAGCGCCTGCTCGACGATCACGGTGAACTGCGCCGCTTCGTCAATGTCTATCTGAACGGCGACGACATTCGCTTCCTCAGCGCGCTCGAGTCGAAGGTCAAGGATGGCGACGACATCTCGATCGTCCCCGCGATCGCCGGCGGCTGCTAACCCCCTCCTGAGCCCTCGCCCTTGTCCAAGGGAGAGGGCAAGCGGCGGCAACGCCGCCGCGCGGGTGAGGGTTTCGCGGTGGCGAGGGTCCAAGCATGACTGAGCGCGTGCGAAAGCCATTTGTAGAGCACGCGGCCCGCGAGGTCGTTCCGCGCGCGCGCGCGAAAAACGTGCTCGAGCTGATCGGCAATACCCCCTTGCTCGAAATCTCGCGGCTGACCGCCGGGCTGCTGCGCCCGGACGTCCGTATCTTCGCCAAGCTCGAGGGCTTCAATCCCGGCGGCTCGGTCAAGGATCGCGCCGCGCGCAGGATGGTCGAGCTCGGCCTGGCGAGCGGCGAACTGCGCCCCGGCAAGGTCATCCTTGACTCGACCTCGGGCAACACCGGTATCGCGCTCGCGATGGTCGGGGCGATCCTCGGCTATCCGGTCGAGCTGGTGATGGCAGCGAACGTCAGCCGCGAGCGCAAACGAGTGATCGAGGCCTTCGGCGCCAAACCGATCTATTCGGATCCGCTGGAAGGCTCCGACGGCGCGATCGTGATGTGCCGCAGGATTATCGACGAGAATCCCGAGCGCTACTTCAAGCCCGACCAGTACAACAACGCCGCCAATCCGCTCGCTCACTTCGAGACTACGGGTCCGGAAATCTGGCGCGCGACCGGCGGCGTCGTCACTCACTTCGTCGCCGGCATCGGCACGGGCGGCACCGTGATGGGCGCCGGCCGCTATCTCAAGTCGCGCAATCCCGCGGTCAAAGTGATCGCGGTCGAACCCGACGATGCGATGCACGGACTCGAGGGGCTCAAGCACATGGGCTCGTCGATCGTCCCGGGCATCTATCACGAAGCGGAGCTCGACGACAAAATCGGCGTCAGCACCGAAGACGCGTACGAAATGGTACACGGCCTTGGACAGCTCGAGGGCATCCTGGTCGGCCAGTCGTCCGGGGCTGCGATGGTCGCCGCGCTCAAGGTCGCCTGCAGCCTGCGCGAGGGCTGCGTCGTCACCGTCTTCCCGGACTTTGGCGACAAATACCTTTCAACCAATCTCTGGATCGGATGGCAGCAATGGCGCCGCGAGCGTCTCGAGCGGCTGGTGAGCAAATGGAACGGATCCGCGAGCGCTACTACCTGAGCTATCCGCGCGCGCTCATCAAGGAGCCGATTCTCTATCATCTGGTCAAGAAATTTGACCTGGTGTTCAACATCCGTGGCGCCAGCGTCTCCGAGGAGATGGGCTTGGTCGCCGTCGAGTTCGAGGGCAGCAACGAGCAGATCGAACGCGCGCTGGCGTGGCTGCGGCAAACCGGCGTCACGGTCGAGCCGATCGAAAAAAACGTCATCGAGTAATCAACCAGCTCGTCAACCCGGGAGTATCTTTACGGCTGCGCCTCGCGACCTCGCGCTTCCCGAACGCGTCAGTGATTCATAGATGGTGTTGAGCGATCGCCAGATCGAGCGTTACAGCCGCCAGATCATCGCGATCGGCGGGATCGCGCAGGAGCGACTGATCGCGGCGCGCATCACGCTCGCCGGTGAAGTCGCCGACGTCGAACCGGTGTTCGACTATCTAGTCGGCGCTGGCGTCGGCCGGATCAATCTGCGTCTGGTCGGAGAGGTCCAAGATCGCGAACGACTGATAGCGCGTGCGCGCGAAGTCAACCCTGATGCGGTCGAAGCCGGGACTCCATCCAATCGACCGTCGGCCGCCCTTTTGCTGGTGTTGGCCGGAAGCGGCCCGGCCCTCGCGTTGGGCGCCGAGTTATGCGCCGAGGCGGTCGGTTCGCCGACGGTCTTCGCGCGTCTGGACCGGCCGGCGAAAGTAGTGACGATCAGGAATCCGCCGCCTTATCCTGCCGGCGTCGCCGCAAAGCTCTTCGCACCGTACTGGTATCGCAGCGCTGCCGCTGGAATAGTCGCGATGGTCGCCGCGGTCGAGGCTCTCAAGCTGCTCATCGCCGACCTGCCAGAGCTGCCTGCGTCGATGATCGAGTTCAACGGCTACGAGACGGTTGGCGAAGCACGGCGGCGCTGAACGGCCACGAACCACGAGCCTAAATCGTGAGCGCCTGGCTGTTTGATTTCGACAATACCCTCGTCGCGCTCGAATCGGAGGTCGACTGGGCGGCGAGCCGAGTCGAGCTCGAGGCTTATTTGCGTCGCGAAGGCGTCGGCGACGCGATCTTTGCCGAAATTCCGCGCGGCAACCTGCCGCTCTACGAGGCCATCCGCGCGCGGCTGATGGCGGGTGCGGGCGAGGCC
>JBOHWF010000187.1:0-28160 GCA_050736455.1 Binataceae bacterium (SeqCode)
GTGATAACCGGCGCGGCGAGCGGGATGGGACGTGCGACGGCGGCGCGCTTCGCCGGCGAAGGCGCGGCAGTCGTAATAGCCGACCTCAACGAGGAGGGCGGCGAGGCGGCGGTGCGCGAATGCCGCGAGAACGGCGGCCGCGCCGTCTTCCAGAAGGCCGAGGTCTCCAGCGAGGCCGCGGTCCAAGCCGCGATCGCGCGGGCGCTCGACGAATTCGGTCGGCTCGATATTACCTTCAACAATGCCGGCCTCGGTGGCGCACTCGGACGCCTTGAAGATACCACCGTCGAAAACTGGGACCGGACTTTCGCGGTATTGCTGCGCAGCGTCTTCCTCGGGATCAAGCACTCGATCCCGGCGATGCGCAAAACCGGCGGCGGCTCGATTATCTCGACCGCCTCGATCGCAGGAATTTTGGGACAGGGCGGACCGCTGGTTTACAGCGTGGCCAAAGCCGGCGTGATTCACCTGACGAAATGCGCCGCGGTCGAGCTCGGCAAGGATCGCATCCGCGTCAACTGTATCTGTCCGGGCGGAATCAACACGCCCCTGCTGCAGAAGCATATCCCGGGTGGCGAGCCGGCAACCCGTCAACTGCTCGAAGTCTTGCAACCGCTGGCGCGCCCGGGCACCGGCGACGACATCGCCGGGATGGCCCTGTATCTGGCGAGCGATGATGCCGAATGGGTGACGGGAACCGCGATGGTCGTCGACGGCGGTTTCGTTGCACGCGGTAACCCTTTGAGCAATCTGTCCGGCTCAGCGCTGCCTGCGAAGTGGTCGGGTCCCAGCTTCGAGAAGGACTGATCCGCCACCGCAGGACAAATTAGCCGATCAGCGCCGCTGGCTCAGTTCACCTCGTGAGCGCGATCGAGATCGCGATGCGCTGCGACGTTGCGGGCGTCGGCGCGAAAACGGAACTGCCGATCAAGCGGATGAGCCGGGCCGCCATGAAGCGGGACACCCTCGGTATAGCCGCAGACGCATCGGTAGACAAAATAGCTGACGCCCTCGATGACGCGTCGATAAAAGCCCAAGAATCGATGCTCTCTTTTGCTCTCTTGAATGTCGAATTTACTTTTGTTTATCACTAACATCTTCTGATGGTCAATGACAATACTAGCTGGGATTTACTAACTCAATAGAAAAAGTGTCGCAAACTGAGTCAAATCTGCGGGATTTTGCCCCGGCAGTGTGCCAAGAGCGCAGAAAGCAGCGATCAGCGATCAGGCGTGAGCTTCAGACGACCGGTTCGCAATGGCGCCTGAGCGCCTTGCCTCGCACGTCCGCGGCCTGCACGGCGCGGTCCGGCGCCATTTTCCGCGCGGCCCGCCTTACCCGCCACCATGCCGTCAACCTTCGAGCGGGCACTTCCGGGAGGCAGCGCTGGCGGAGGCGGTGGCGCGTCCATCCCGAAGACCTGGCGTTCGAGCCGTTTGATGCGGTCGCGCAGTTCGGCCGCGCGCTCGTAATCGAGTTTCTCGGCCGCCTGCATCATCTCGTGGCGCAGACGGCTGATGTGATCGGGCAATTCGTGCGCCGGCACGGACTTGTCCTCGTTGCGGGCCTTCGACGGGGCGTCGATCTCGGGCACGACCGCCCATTCGGGCGAATACATCTCGACCAGCGACGCATCGATCGCCTTGATAATCGTCGTGGGCGTGATCCCGTTCGCCTCGTTGTAGGCGAGCTGTTTGGCGCGGCGCCGATCGGTCTCGTCGATAGCATTGCGCATCGAGCGCGTGACGGTATCGGCGTACATGATGACGCGGCCGTTGAGATTGCGCGCCGCGCGGCCGATGGTCTGAATCAGCGAGCGGGCCGAGCGCAGGTAACCTTCCTTGTCGGCGTCGAGGATCGCGACCAGCGAGACCTCGGGCAGGTCGAGTCCCTCGCGCAGCAGATTAATTCCGACCAGCACGTCGAAATCGCCCTTGCGCAGGCTGCGGATAACCTCGACGCGCTCGATGGTCTCGATATCCGAATGCAGATAGCGTACGCGCACGCCGAGATCGTGGTAGTAGTCGGTCAGATCCTCGGCCATCTTCTTGGTCAGGCAGGTGGCGAGCACGCGCTCGTTAACTTCCACCCGTTTGCGGATCTCCTCGAGCAGATCGTCGACCTGCGTGCCCGCGCGCCGCACTTCGATCGCGGGATCGACCAGACCGGTCGGCCGGATGAGCTGTTCGACGACGAGGCCGCCCGATTTGGCGAGCTCGTAATCGCCGGGCGTCGCCGAAACATGGATGACCTGATTGGTCATCCCCTCCCACTCCTCGAAATTGAGCGGGCGGTTGTCGAGCGCCGAGGGCAGCCGGAAGCCGTACTCGACCAGCGTGCTCTTGCGCGAGCGATCGCCGCGGTACATCCCGCCGATTTGCGGGATCGTCACGTGGCTTTCGTCGATAAAACACAGATAGTCCTTCGGAAAATATTCGAGCAGGGTCGGCGGCGGCTGACCCGGCGCGCGGCCGGTCAGATGGCGGGAGTAATTCTCGATCCCGGGACAGAAGCCCATCTCCGCCAGCAGTTCGAGATCGTAGAGCGTGCGCTGCTCAAGCCGCTGGGCTTCGAGCAGGCGATTCTCCTTGCGGAAGAATTCGAGCCGCTCGCGCAATTCCTCCTTGATGTCGCGCACCGCGATTTCCATCCGATCCGAGGTCGTGACGTAATGCGACGCGGGATAGATCGCGACCGCCTGCAGCTTGCGGATCACCTTGCCGCGCAGCGGATCGATCTCGTACAGCGCCTCGACCTGATCGCCGAAAAATTCGACGCGCACCGCGCGGCTCTCCTCGTAGGCCGGAAAGATCTCGACGGTGTCGCCGCGCACGCGAAAGGTCCCGCGATGGAAATCGTAATCGTTGCGCTGATACTGGATTTCGACCAGCTTGCGCAGCACCCGATCGCGCTCGAGCGTCTGCCCCTCTTCGAGAAAGACCAGCATCTCGAAATAGACTTCTGGCTCGCCAAGCCCGTAAATGCACGAGACCGACGCGACGATCAGGACGTCGTTGCGTTCGAGCAGCGCCTTGGTCGCGGAGTGGCGCAGCTTGTCGATCTCGTCGTTGATGCTCGCGTCCTTTTCGATGAAGGTATCGGTCGAGGGGACGTAGGCCTCGGGCTGGTAGTAGTCGTAGTAGGAGACGAAATAGCGGACCGCGTTCTCGGGAAAGAGGCTCTTGAACTCGTTGTAGAGCTGGGCGGCGAGGGTTTTGTTCGGCGCGATTACGAGCGTCGGGCGGTTCACCTGCGCGACGAGGTTGGCCATCGTGAAGGTCTTGCCCGAGCCGGTGACACCGAGCAGAACCTGCTGCTTGACGCCGTCGGTGACGTTACGCGCCAGCGCCTCGATCGCGGCGGGCTGGTCGCCCTCGGGGCGATAGCCCGAGACCAGCTTGAAGACTCCCTCCCGTCCCCGCGCAAGCGACAGCATAATGCCGTCATCGTAGCATGCGGCGCCGCGCCCCCGAAGGCAGCGACCAGAACAGCTCTCAAAAAGCCCCGGGAAATGCTATCCCTTGCAGACGATTGGTGATGCTCAAATTAAGCGCCGAGAAGCTCGCGGCGCTGCATCGGTCCGATACCGCCGATAAGCTGGCGCCCAAAGTTGTGGCGCTTCGCGAGGTGGGGGCGTAATGGGATTCCGATTGTATCGTCGCGTCCATTTCCCCGGCGGTTCGATCAACTTCTCGGGCAGGGGCGCTTCGCTCTCCTTAGGGGGGCGCGGCGCGCACGTCACCTTCGGCCGCCGCGGTGTGACACGGACCATCGGAATCCCGGGGACGGGGATATTCTGGACGCATCGTGACGGCCGCCGGAGCGGCATTCACAGCGGTCTCGGTCCTGACGGCAGGCCCGTGCGTAAGCATCATGTCGCCGGCCTGATTCTACTCGCTGCGATCCTATGGGCGCTGTTCGGTCGCTGAGCAAGCCCGACGAGAAATGAGAGCCTTTAGATGGTGGCAGGGGGAGAATCGAACTGCCGACACGAAGGTCTTGCCTGAGCCAGTGACGCCGAGCAGCACCTGTTGCTTGACGCCGTCGGTGACGTTCCGCGCGAGCGCTTCGATCGCGGCGGGCTGGTCGCCCTCGGGGCGATAGCCCGAGACCAGCTTGAAGACCCCCTCCCGTCCGCGCGCCAACGACAGCATGATCCTGTGATCCTAGCGTAGGACCCTCGGTCTTGAAGAACCGAGAGGCCACGAAGCAGCTTCGAAGCATCTTTCGGCCGACCGCTTCAACGCTGCTGCTCGGCTCCTTGACCGATCCAGTGCACCCAGGCGAGCTCCCTCTTCACCGAGTTCCACAGCCGCTCATCGGCGGTCCAGCATTCACAACGACGCGATTCCGCCAGCGCCAGATAATGAGCGTCATAAGCGGTCGGCAGCCCGAAGCGAACCATCAGTTCCAGCGCGCGCGTATGGATGGTGGCAATCTGCCTCAGGAGCGGGCCGCTCTCGACAAAAAATCCGAGCAGTGCCTTACCCTCCGCCAGCGTCAGCTGCCGCCGCTGCATCCGCTTCGCCAGCGCGTTGGTGATTTCGTATAGGAAGAGCGCTGGCGCCAGAAGTCTTCGCCGCTGGTCTCGCCAAACGTTAAGAAGCACTCGCGCTTCGAGGCTAAAGGGCTCTTCGACTACCCATTTGAGTGCGAGGCTGGCGTCAACTACGAGTTCGGAGGAACTCACCGATCGGCGTCGCGTTGTTCACGCACTTGGCGAATGAGATCGGCCGAGTCTTCGGGGAAAGGCCGCTTCTGTTCAGCTCGCAGGCGCTCGGCGCGACGGATCATCTCGGATGTAATCACACCGTTGGGCGCCTTTCTCGCCGCGGCGGCCGCGGGCACGGCTCGCTCGAGCAAGCGTACGACATAAGCGGATACGGGCAGATCCTGGCCTGCGGCCGCGACTTTGATTCGGCGCTTTAGGGCAGGGTTGATGTCCACTGTCAGCCGAGGTCTGGGAGCCGCCGGGTTATGCGCGCGTTTCGTCGTCATGTTTGAAACTCCGCCCCTGACACCTTGGCGCCATGTCACCAGAAGTGGAATCATAGTTCAGCTCGAGACGCCGATCAACCGCGTCATGACGGCGCGACCTCTGGTGGATTACGCTTAGAGATGGTGGGTAGGGGGAGAATCGAACTGCCGACACGAAGGTCTTGCCCGAGCCGGTGACGCCGAGCAGGACCTGCTGCTTGACGCCGTCGGTGACATTACGGGCGAGCGCTTCGATCGCGGGGGGCTGGTCGCCCTCGGGCCGATAGCCCGAGACCAGCTTGAAGACCCCTTCCCGTCGGCGCGCCAACGGCAGCATGATCCTGTGATCCTAGCACTGGTCATCGTTCCCCCGAGGAACAGCAGGCAGAGCGGGTCGCGCCAACCGGTGGGCAACGCCCGATGGACTCACAGATCGTCGGGTTGGAGGCCGGTGGCTTTGGCAACGCGGGCCAACATCTTCGGTCCTATTTCGTCGTTGTCGTGAAAGGCGAAGACGTAGTCAGGATACCTAGGTTTGGAGAGCGTTCGATGCGACCCGCTGCTCCGTTTGATGCTCCAGCCGATTCGGACCGGCGCGCTCAAGACACGCCGAGCCTTTGCGGCAGGCCATAAGGCCACGCTCTATGCCGCGACCCCACGTACGGCGAAAAAAGTCTCGAGGGACTCCGGGACCGACTCACCATGATCGAGGCGGTCGGCAATGACGCGAAGTGCGAGCGCCTTGACCTTGTCGATGGCTTCGCGCTCCGTGCCGCCGTAAGTGAGAACCCCAGGGAGGTCCACCACCTCGGCCAGCCAGCGTCCATCGTCTTCCTGCTCAACTTCGATTCGGAAACCCATGAGATTCAGTCTACCACGAAAATCACTACGACGATTCAATAATGTGGTGGGCAGGGGCAGAATCGAACTGCCGACACGAAGATTTTCAGTCTTCTGCTCTACCGACTGAGCTACCTGCCCACCGCGAGATGAGGCTCTGGCGCGCCGAGGCGAGCGATCATTGCTACCCGTCGGACGAGCGTGTTGCAAGCCGCTCTAGACGCGCGATACGGGTTCAGCACATGAACCCGCATCGCGTCTGAATCATTGGAGCGAGAGCGGGGCTCAGCCGAGGCCGTAGACCCGCTCGGCGGTGCCGCGCACGATCTTCGACAACTGCTCCGGCGGCAGCGTGCCGAAGCGCTTCGCGACGATCTCGCGCGAGCGCGGAAAGGTCGCCGCGGTGTGCGGATAATCCGACGACCACATGATGTTGTCGGCGCCGTAGCGATGGAGCGAATCGACGAAGACCGGATCCGCGATGAAGGTCGCGAAGACCTGCCGCTTGATATACTCGCTCGCGCGCATTGGCAGCTTGAGCCCGCCGAGCGCGCCCAGCCGGTTCTGCACGGTGTCGAGCCGGTACATGAAGTAGGCCATCCAGCCGACGTCGTTCTCGGCCGAGACGATCCGCAGCTTGGGAAACTTCTCGAGTACGCCGCCAAAGACCAGCACCGAGATCGAGCGCTCGATCTGGTGATGCAGGTTGGCGAGCGAAAGCAGAAAGTTGCGCCCGGCCGTCGGGTTGGCGCCGGTCCCGCCACGCGCCGTCAGGATATGCAGCGAGAGCGGCATATTGAGGTCCGCGGCGGCGGCCCAGAACGGCTCGTACTCAGGATCGCTGTAGGGCTTGTCGCTCGGCGGCTCGGCCCAGATCATCGCGCCGCGCATCCCTTTCTTCGCGATGCGGCCGAGTTCCGCGACCGCGGCTGGAATATCTTCGAGCGTGATCAGCCCGAGCGGGACCAGCCGCTTCAGGTCATGGCTGCAATACTCGCAGGCCCAGTCGTTGAAGGCGCGGAACAGCGCCGAGCGCAGTCCGGCGTCGTCGAGCCCGAACAGCGGCATCCCCATCGAGGTGTAGATGACTTCCGCGCGGACGCCGTCGCGATCCTGATCGGCGATCCGATAGGCCGCGTCCCAGACGCTTTTCGGCGCTTCATCGAAGGTCTTTTTGTTGTGCGTGGGCAAGTCCTGCGAGGGCACGCCGGCGCCGAAGAATCCGGCCACCGCCATCGGCGTGATATTTTCGCAGACGAACCATTCGCCCTCGCGGCCATTGAGCCCCTTGACGGTGTGCGGCGCGCGATCGCGGAATTGCTTGTCGACGCGCTCGGCCCACATCGTGGGCGGTTCGACAAAATGGGAATCGGCTGAGATCAAAATTTCGTCGGCCATCGTGATTGCCTCCTTAAAGGTTCGCGCCGATCTTCAAGGACTCGGTCGCGACAATTTCCGGCGCATCGCACCTTTATTCTTGTTCTAATAGCGCCGACCGGCTGGTATGCGCAACTTCCGGGATAATCAGCCCTGATGGACCCCGTCGAGCATCGTCCAGAGCGCATTGACGGCTGCGGTCGCCGCCGCGATAACTGCCTCGCGATCGCCTGAGCCTTCGACGAGCTTCTCGATAAGCGCTGCGCCGGCCCGCGCATGATCGGCGTCGGCCTCACGATGGACGCTGAAGAACGAGAACCCGTCCTCGTTGGTGATGCCGTAGAAGCGCTTGAGTCCGTCGATCTTGGCCGCGGCGATCGCCGGCATCTGCGATTCGTAGGCGTACAGCGCAGCGAGCCCGGCGGGAAGCGGCGCCTCGCGGGTCACGCGAAAGAAGGTCGCGACCAAATTCGTCGTTGTGGGCAGCGGTATGCTCTGCGAGACCTCGTCACGGCTCACGCCCACGGCCTCGGCAAAGCGCATCCAGAGTTCCGGATGGTTGCGCGAGCCGCGTTCCTCCTCGAGCAGATTTTCGAGAATCGCCTGGCGGGTCGCGAGGTCCTCGCAGCGCGAGTGGAGCGCGCTCAGGTAGCGCGGAAACGCCGCGACGTGGCGATAATACTGCCGCGCATACTCGCGCAGCGCCTCGCAGCTGAGCGTCCCCGCGGTCCAGTCCTGATAAAATGGATGCTGGAGCAGATGGCGGCTGGCGACGATGCGATCAAGCTCCGCGATCATGCCGTTGAAGTCCATGCCTATTTCTCTTCCTCCTCGCGAAACGGCCAAAGCTTAGCCCGCCGCCTGAGCGCGGTCGAGCGGCAGTCGGTTATTCGCAAAGCGCGGCGCTGGCGAGAGGTCGCTTGCCGATAAGCCATCGGCAGGGAAGAATAAGGCGCGAGTTTGGAGCGGGATGGCCGGGGCTCGGCAAACAGGCATGGCGAAAAAGTTTCGTTTCGTGATCGGCGTTGGCCTGATGACGGCGGCGATCGCGTATTTGATTTTCGCGGCGGTGCGCAACACCGCCGAGTATTACCTCACGGTCAACGAGTTGAATCAGCGCCGCACGGAGCTGGCCGGCCAGATGATCCGCGTCGCCGGCCGCGTTGAACCCGATGCTATCGGCTGGGATGCCAATTCGTTGACGCTCACCTTCGCGATCACGCAGCCGCCTGCCGATCCGACTGAGCCGCAGCTCACGCCGATAGTCGCGAGCGCCCCGGCCGCTTTTCGCGTGATTGCGCGCGGCCAGCCCAAGCCCGATATGTTCGCGCCCGGCCGCGACGTCATCGTCGAGGGACGTCTCGGCGATGGCAACACTATCGAGGCGCGCCAGGTCCTGACCAGCTGTCCCTCCAAGTACGTGCCCCGGGACGCAGCGAAAGCCGGGCAATAAACCGTCGTGCCACTGATCGGTCAAATCGCCCTGGCGCTGGCGCTCTTCCTCGCCTTCTATTCGATCCTCGCCAATGTGATCGGCGCGCGACGCGGCCTGCCGGCGCTGATTGTCAGCGCCCGCCACGCGCTCTGGGCGATGTGCGCGATGGTCAGCGTCGCGATGATCGTCCTGTGGACGGCGCTGCTCGGCGCCGACTTCACGCTCGAATACACGGCCGCCTACTCGAGTCTCACGCTGCCCTCGATCTACAAATTCACGGCGCTATGGGGCGGACAGCAAGGCTCGTTGTTGCTCTGGACCTGGCTGCTCTCGATCTTCACTGCGATCGTGGCCCTCCAGAATCGCCGGCGGAATCCCGAAATCACGCCTTACGCGCTGGCCGTGCTCGCCGGGCTTGCGATCTTCTTCCTCGGGATGCTGAACTTCGTCACGCGCCCGTTCGATCTGGTCAAGGCGATCCCGGCCGACGGCCAGGGTCTGAATCCGCTGTTGCAGAACTACTGGATGGCGATTCATCCGCCGTCGCTCTACACCGGTTACGTCAGCGCGAGCGTGCCCTTCGCCTTCGGCGCCGCGGCGCTGATCACCGGCCGTCTCGACGACACCTGGATCCGCACAACGCGGCGCTGGGCGATCTTCTCGTGGTTCTTCCTGACGCTGGGCAATCTCTTCGGCGCGCGCTGGGCCTACGAGGTCCTGGGCTGGGGCGGCTACTGGGCGTGGGATCCGGTCGAGAACGCCGCCTTCATGCCGTGGCTGGTGATGACCGCGTATCTGCACTCGGTCATGATCCAGGAGCGCAAGGACATGCTCAAAGTCTGGAACCTCGCGCTCATCGGGATGGCCTTCGGGCTGACGCTGTTCGGTACTTTCCTGACCCGCAGCGGGGTGGTCTCTTCGGTCCACTCATTCACCCAATCCGGCCTCGGGCCCTATTTTCTGACCTTCCTCATCGTCGCGACCGTGGCTTACAGCGCGCTGCTGATTTCGCGGGTGAAGCTGCTGCGGACGCCCGCCGAATTCGAGTCGTACCTCTCGCGCGAGGCGGCATTCCTGTTCAACAATCTGATTTTGGTCGGGATCGCCTTCGCGGTCTTCTGGGGCACGATTTTCCCGGTGCTCTCCGAGGCGGTGCGCGGGGTCAAGATCACCGTCGGTCCGCCCTTCTTTAACAAAGTGAATGCGCCGCTCGCGCTCGCGCTGATCTTCCTGATGGGCGTTGGACCGCTGATCGCATGGCGGCGCTCGACGCCCGACAATCTCGCGCGCACTTTTATCGCGCCGATCGTGATCGCGGTCGCCACCGGCCTCGCGGTCGCGCTCGCCGGGCTGCGTCAGTGGTACGTGCTGACGGCCTTCTCGTTGGCCGCCTTCGTCCTCGGCACGATTGTCGCTGAATTCCGCCGTGGCGTCGGCGCGCGCCGCCGCCTGGTCGGCGAGCGGCCGGCCAAGGCGCTGGTCAACCTGGTCGCGAAGAACAATCGCCGCTACGGTGGCTACGTGATCCACCTCGGCGTGGTTCTGGCGTTTATCGGGATCGTCGCGTCGTCGTTCTTTCGTGTCGAAGTCAAGAAATCCGTCAAGGCCGGCGAGAGTATCGATATCGGTCCGTACGAGCTGTTTTATATCGGCCTCAAAAACACGGCCAACGCCCACGTCGAAACCGAGCGCGCGCAGGTCGAAGTCCTGCGCGACGGCAAGCCACTCGCGCTGATGACGCCGGCGAAGCTGTTTTACAAGCGCCAGGGTCAGCCGGCGACGGTCGTTGCGCTGCGCTCGACCCCGCTCAGCGACCTTTATGTCGTGCTCGCGGGGGTGGACGACAGCGGTCGGGTGACCTTTCAGATCTTTCTCACGCCGCTGGTTTTCTGGCTCTGGGCGGGAGGCCTGATCATGGCGCTCGGGACCGTGGTCGTGATGTGGCCGAATGTCCGCGAACGCGCGGCGATCGCCTCGGCGGTCAGCGCTGCGACCGAGGGACGCCTGGCCTCGCAGCCCGCGCTCGGAGGTGACTAGCGGCATGTCATCGCTGACCCGGCGCGCGTTCCGCTTCACGATCCTGGGCTTGCTCCTCGCGCTCGGCCCGGCGATTGTCTTGCGCGCCGATACGCACCCCAGCGCCGACGCGATCGCCGACGGCCTCACCTGCCAATGCGGCTGCGGGCTGACCGTCGCCAACTGCAACCATCCGCAATGCGAATTCTCGGTGCCGGTGCGCACGCAAATCGAAGCGATGATCGCGAAGGGTATGAGCAGCCGCCAGATTCTCGCAAGCTATCGCGCAAAATATGGTGAGAAGATCCTCTCCGCGCCGACCACCAGCGGCTTTAATCTGCTCGCCTGGCTGATGCCGTTCGGCGCGATCTTCGCCGGCGGCGGCGCGATTTTTCTCCTCTTCGGCCGCTGGCGCTCGAGCGCGAAGGCGCCAGCCGCGCCCGCCGATCGCGCGCGCTTCGATCCCGCACTGTGCGACGAGCTCGAGTCGGATCTGAAGCATGACCTCTAACATCACCGTCTGGATCGCCGCGCTGATGCTGGTCGCGTCGGTGGCGCTGTTCGTGGCCGCGCCGCTGACCGAGGCCTGGTCATACCGCCGCCGCGAGAGCGACGATGAAGTGCGCCGGGCGCGCCTCGAGCATGAGCGCGGACTCGCGACCACCGCACTGCGCGAGCTCGACTTCGACCACGCGATGGGCAAGATCGCCGACGACGAGTTTCGCGCGCTGCGCGGAGAACTCGAAACCCGCGCGCTGACGGCGATGGTCGAGCTCGATGACCGAGCAAGCGTCGCCGCCACCGGCAATGTCAAAGCGTGCCCGCGATGCAAAGCGTCGCTCGCCCCGGATTATCACTTCTGCCCGCTTTGCGGCGCTCCGCTCGATTCGTCGGCAGCCAACGGCGCCGAATGACCCGCCGGACCCTGATTGAGACTCGCGCGCTCGATAAAACCTTCGGCTTCGCCCCGGTCCTGCGCGGCGTCAACCTGCGGGTCGCGGGCGGGCGCGGCCTGCTGGTAGCCGGGCGCAACGGCGCGGGCAAATCAACTTTGATCGCTCTCCTCGCCGGGCTACAGCGGCCGAGCGCCGGCGCCGCGATGCTCTTCGGCGCGGACAGCCGATCGCTCGCGCCGGACCTGCGCCGCCGCGTCGGTATCCTGACCCATCAGAGCTTCCTCTATCCCAACCTGACCGCGCGCGAAAACCTCGAGTTCTTTGGCGCTCTCTATGGGAGCCGCGATGCTGGCGCGGTCGCCGACGCGTGGCTCGATCGCGTCGGACTTGCAATCGCGGCCGATGAGCGCGTGCGCGATTTCTCGCGCGGGATGGAACGCCGCCTAAGCCTCGCGCGCGCGATGCTCGCGACGCCCGAGGTCTTGCTGATGGACGAGCCGTTCGCGGCGCTCGACGCCGAAGGCACGGCACTGGCGGTCGCCGTCACGGCCGAAGCGACGGCGCGCGGATGCGCCGTCGTGATGACGGCCCATCAGGCGGTCGCGCCGTCTGGGCTGACGCTCGAACTTGCCGAGCTGGCCCACGGCCGGCTGCTGAGCCGGGGCGACCAGCTCGTCGCTCCACCGGCCGAGGCTGCCCGCTAAACCCCGATGTTCGCCTTCGCAGCCATTCTGCGCAAAGACCTGCGCCTCGAACTCCGCGCCGGCGAGAGCGTCCTGACGCTGATCGGTCTGTCCCTGCTGATTCTCGTCGCGATGGTCTTCGCGCTCAGTCCCGCCGGCGGCGTGCGCGACGCCGAGACCGCGGCCGGCGCGCTGTGGGTCGCCCTGCTCTTCGCCGGCACCATGGGCGCGGCGCGGGTGCTGCTCGCCGAGCACGAGAACGGCTGCCTCAGCGCACTGGTCGTCAGTCCGGCCGATCGCGCGACGATTTTTTGCGCCAAGCTCGCCGCCGGTTTCATCTTCATGGCGATCGCTGAGATCGCCGCTGTCGTCATCCTCGTCCTATTCTTTAACCTCGAGCTGGACGCCCGCGTACTCCATCTGGCGCCCTCGCTCGCGCTCGGCGCGCTCGGCTTCGCGGCGCTCGCAACCCTGCTCGCTGCAATCTCGGGACGCGTGCGCGCGGGCGATCTGCTGCTGCCGCTGCTCGCGGTTCCGCTGTTCGCGCCTGCCCTGATCGCCGGCGTCAAAGCCGGTGGCGCGGCGCTCGCCGGCGCCCCGTTCAGCGTTTGCGCGCCCTGGCTCAAGCTGCTCGCCGCCTTCGATGTGCTATTTCTGAGTGCAGGCTGGCTGCTATTCGAGCACGTGATTATCGAGGACTAAATTGAACGTCGGAAATCTCGCGCCGACACGCAGCGCTACGAGCCGAGCGGGGCTGCCGGCGCTCGCCCTGATGCTCGTTGCCCTGTGGATGGTCTTCGCGTGGGTGCCGACGGAAGCCGACCAGGGGATCGTCCAGCGCATCTTCTATTTTCACGTCGCTTGCGCCTGGGTAGCCTTCGCGGCGTTCGCACTGGTCGCGATTTGTGGAATTTTCTACCTCTGGCTCGGCCATGCGATCTTCGATCAGCTCGGCTACGCCGCAGCCGAAGGCGGCATGGTCTTCTGCACCCTGGTGCTGATTACCGGCTCGATCTGGGCGCGGCCCATCTGGGGTGTCTGGTGGACCTGGGACTCGCGCCTGACGACGACGCTGATCCTCTGGCTGCTTTACGGCGGTTATCTGATGCTCCGCGCGATGAGCGACGATACCCCGCAAGTGGCCCGCTTTGCCGCAGTGCTCGGCATCGTCGCCGCCGCCGATGTTCCGGTGATCATCGTCTCGGTGCGGCTGTGGCGCACGATCCATCCGGCCGTGCTGGTGACGCGCGCTGGCGGGCACGGACTCGAGGACCCGCGCATGGTTGTGACGCTGCTGGTCGCGGTCGCCGCCTTCACCGCGCTTTTCATCTGGCTCCTGCTGCTGCGAGTAGCGATGCTGCGAGCCGGCACCCGGCTGCATCGGCTTGGGCAGGCAATCGCGATGGCCTCGGCTGCAGCGCGAGACGTGTAGCGGGGGTGACTGTTGGAACTGCCTAAAATCTAATGGAACACTTCAGTTATTTGCTCGCGGCCTACAGCGTGATCTTCGTGGCGATTTTTCTTTACGTGGCTTTTGTCCGGACGCGGCAGACTCGGCTCGAATCCTCTCTGCGCTCGATGGAGGCCAAACTCGCAGCCTTGGAGAGTGAGCTGGCGCAGCGGCCCCAAGCGTCTCCGCGTTAGCGCGTCCGCCAGTTGCGGGATCGCCGCCGAGTGCGCATCTTAAGGGAAACTGGATGGAATTTCGCGACTACTATAAGACGCTCGGCCTTGAGCGCAGCGCGTCGGAGGCCGAGATCAAAAGCGCCTTCCGCAAGCTCGCCCGCAAGCATCACCCGGACGTCAACCCCAACAGCAAAGACGCCGAGCGCCGCTTCAAGGAGGTCAACGAGGCTTATCAGGTCCTCAGCGATCCCGAAAAGCGCAAGAAATATGACGAATTGGGGGCGGACTGGGAGCGCGGCGCGCCGCAGGACGAGGTCTTCCGCCGTTATGCGCGTGGCGGCACGACCGGAGGGGCAACCTTCCGATCGGGCGACGCCAGCGGTTTCAGCGATTTCTTCGAGCGCTTCTTTGGCGGTCTCGGCGCCAACTTCGGTGGCGGCGGGCGCGGGGCCGACGGCCAGGATTTCGCCTTCCAAACCGGCGCCGACGGCCGCCCGTCGCGGCGCACGGCCAAAGCCGCCGATCTCGAGGCCGAGGCCACGATCCCGCTACGCGACGCCGTCGAGGGCGGCAAGCGGCGGCTCGAAATTGCCGCCGCCGTCGAGTGCGACGTTTGCGGCGGTACCGGCATGCGCGTTCGTCAGGAGCGGCGCGGCAATACGCGCATCATGCGTCCCGCCGAACCTTGCGACAAATGCGGCGGCGCCGGCGTGATCCGGGAGCGCCGCACGCTCGAAGTAACCATCCCGCCGGGCATGGCCGACGGCGGACGGATGCGGCTCAAGGGCCAGGGGGGCAAAGGTGCGCGGAGCGATCTGAACGGCGATCTCTTCATCACGATCCACGTCGATCCGGGTCCCAATTTCACCCTTCATGGCCGCGACATCCGCTGCAATCTGCCGGTCTGGGACTATGAGGCCGCTCTGGGCGCCGAGGTCACCGCGCCCGCGCCGACCGGGAGGATTTCGCTGAAAATTCCTGCCGCCAGTCAGAGCGGCCGCGTCATGCGTCTGCGCGGCAAGGGTTTGCCTACGCGCGGCAAGGAGCCGGCCGGCGATCTGCTCTACGAATTGCGCGTGCTCGCCCCCACCGATCTCACCGAGGGCGAACGCGATCTGATGCGGCAACTGGCCGAACAGCGGCGCGCGCGCGGGGTGCCGGATCCGCGCGGCGAGCTGCTCGGAGGCTAGTTTGTCTGAGCGCCGAGGCAGCGCGCCGCGCCGTCGTCGGGGCTTTTGCCCGTCGGCGCGTGGGCGCGCGCAAGCGGCAGTGATGCAGCCGGTCGCGCGCGCGCTCGATCGCGCCAAGCTGCCGGCTAACAGTCTAATTTTGATTGCGGTTTCCGGCGGTCCGGATTCCGTCGCGCTGCTTCACGCGCTCATCGCGCTGCAGCCGCGTACGCGTTTCAGGCTCGCCGCCGCTCATTTCAACCATCGCTTGCGCGGTGCGGAAGCTGATCGCGACGAGGAATTCGTGCGCAAGCTCTGCGCCGAACTCGGAGTAGAGTTCACGGTCGAACGCGCCCGCGGCCTTAAGGCGGCAGGCGCGAATCTCGAAGAGCGGGCGCGCGAGCTCCGCCATGCCTTTCTGAACCGCGTCGCCGATCGGCTCGACGCCAGCCTTATCGCAATCGCCCATCACGCCGACGATCAAGCCGAAACCGTGCTGATGCGCATCCTGCGCGGCGCGGGCGCCGCGGGACTCGCTGCGATGGCGGAGGCGGGTCCGGGACGCCTTTGGCGGCCGCTCCTGACGGTCACGCGCGCCACGATTATGGCTTACCTGGCTCAGATCGGCGCCACCTGGACGACCGACTCGAGCAACGCTTCGCCGCGGATTTTGCGCAATCGCATCCGCCGCGAGCTGATCCCGCTGCTCGAGCGCGAGTTCGCCCCGGGCCTCGCGGGTCGCCTGACTGAACTGGCGGGAGAGCTGCGCGCGCTAGATGAATTTATAACCGTTGCGGCCCGCGCCGAACTCGCCCGCCGGCGCGACGGCGAACGACTGGCGCTCGCCGGGTTTAGCGACCTGCCGCCCGCGCTCGCCGACGCGATCCTGCGGGAAGAGTTGCGCGAACGGCTGGGCGGTTTGCGCCGCATTTCGCGCGACCATATCGAGATGATGCGCGCGCTCTGCGCCGGTCCGAACCCCAGCGGCCATGTCGTCATCCCCGGCGGATGGCGTCTGCGCCGCGAATACGGCTTCGCCCGGCTCGAACAGATGGAGTCGAAGGCCGCAGCGCTCAAGCCGTCGATTCCGATCAAACTCAGGCTCGGCGGCCCAACTCCGGTCCTCGCGGCAGGCGTCACCTTCGACACCCGCCTGATCGATTGCCCACCGCAGGAACCGATCGCGATTCCGCGCGACGCCACGGAAGCAATCTTCGATGCCGACCAACTGGGCGGGTCACTAGCGGTGCGGAGTTTTCGGGCGGGCGATCGAATCGCGCCGCAGGGCATGAAGGGCAGCCGCAAGGTTCAGGACCTCTTCGTCGATCGCAAAATTCCGCGCCATCTCCGCGCGAGCTGGCCGATCGTGGTGGTGAGCGAAAAAATCCTGTGGATACCCGCAATCGCCCGCAGCCGTATCGCGCTCGTCGTTGCCGCCGGTGAAGGAACTCCCGCGACCAGAAAAATCCTGCATTTGCGGGCGGTTTCTACGACCCCGAGCGAAATCCTGTCGTTGCTTGAAAATCCAGCGCCATGCTAGCCTTTTATTTGTAATGAATCAGGTCTCACGCAACATCGCGCTGTGGCTGGTAGTCGTGCTGATGGCCGCGCTGCTGTTCAAGTTCTTCAGCAGCACCCAGCAGCATTCGCCCGAAATCATCTTCTCCGACTTCCTCAACGACGTCGATAATCGCAGCGTCACCCAGGTCACGATCCAGGGCAGTCAGATCAGCGGCGAGACCTCCGACGGCCAGCATTTCAAGACCTACGCCCCCAACGACCCTGATCTCGTCAAGACCCTGCGCGAGAAAGGCGTCAAAATCGCCGCCAAACCGGCCGACGGCGATCCGTGGTGGATGGTACTGCTGGTGCAATGGTTCCCGATGCTGCTGCTGGTCGGCGTCTGGATCTTCTTCATGCGGCAGATGCAGATTGGCGGCGGCAAGGCGATGTCCTTTGGCAAAAGCCGCGCCAAGCTGCTGACCGAGAATACCCACAAAGTCACCTTCGCCGACGTCGCCGGAATCGACGAGGCCAAGTACGAGCTCGAGGAGATCATCCAGTTCCTCAAGGATCCCAAGCGCTTCACCCGCCTCGGCGGACGGATTCCCAAGGGCGTCCTGCTGGTCGGCGCACCGGGCACCGGCAAGACCCTGCTCGCCCGCGCGATCGCGGGAGAAGCCGGCGTCCCATTTTTCTCGATTTCCGGGTCGGATTTCGTCGAGATGTTCGTCGGCGTCGGCGCGTCGCGCGTCCGCGATCTGTTCGTGCAGGGCAAGAAACATGCGCCCTGCATCATTTTCATCGATGAGATCGACGCCGTCGGCCGCCATCGCGGGGCCGGCTTGGGCGGCGGCCACGACGAGCGCGAGCAAACCCTCAATCAATTGCTGGTCGAGATGGATGGCTTCGAGGCCAACGAAGGCGTTATTTTGGTCGCGGCCACCAACCGTCCCGACGTGCTCGATCCCGCGCTGCTGCGGCCCGGCCGCTTCGACCGGCGCGTCGTCGTGCCGCGCCCCGACGTCAAGGGGCGCGAGGGCATCCTCAAGGTTCACGTCCGCAAGGTGCCGCTCTCCGACGACGTCGATGTCACCAAGCTCGCGCGTTCGACCTCCGGTTTCGCCGGCGCCGACCTCGAAAATCTTGTGAACGAGGCCGCGTTGCTGGCGGCGCGCAACTCGAAGGAACAGGTCGCGATGACCGACTTCGAGCTCGCCAAAGACAAGGTCATGATGGGCGCCGAGCGGCGCTCGATGGTGATGTCGGTGGAAGAGCGGCGCAAGGTCGCCTACCACGAATCGGGTCACGCACTGGTCGCCACCCTGCAATTGGGCGCTGATCCCCTGCACAAGGTCACGATCATCCCGCGCGGGATGGCGCTGGGCGTCACGCAGCAACTACCGGTAGACGATCGCTACACCGAGTCGCGGCAGTACCTGATGACCACGCTGGCGGTGCTGTTCGGCGGGCGGGTCGCCGAGCAACTCGTGTTTAACGAGATGTGGACCGGCGCCGGCAACGATATCGAACGCGCGACCGAACTCGCGCGCAAGATGGTCTGCCAATGGGGCATGAGCGACGAACTGGGGCCGATGACCTTCGGCCGGCAGGAAGAACAGGTCTTTCTGGGGCGCGATCTCGGTCACAACAAGGACTACTCCGAGCAGACCGCGGTCGAAATCGATCGCGAGGTGCGGCGCTTACTCAGCCAGGCCTACGACACGGCGAAAAAGCTCCTGACCGAGAACGTCACGTTGCTGCACGCGCTGGCCGACCGCTTAATCGACAAAGAAGTTGTGGACGGCGCCGAAGTCGCCGAGATGGTCAAAGCCCATCAGGAGGGCCGCCCGTTCGTGCCGCAGCCGGCGCCGGTGGCGAGTTCCCCCGCGAGCCCGCCGAATCCGCCCCGCGAGAAACCGCGCGCGACGGAAGAAGAAGTCCCGGTCACCGGACCCCTCCATCCGAAGCCCTCGCTCGCGTGAACCCAACACGCTGACTTCATACGCGTGTCCCCAAAATAAGCTCGCCACACTAGCGATCAGTTCATTCTTCATCGAGCGGTCTTCGGCAGAGACGCAGCTCGTCTAGTCGGCTCGCTACGTGAAAGTCTCCGCCCGGGGGCGGAAGGAGAGAGAACGGTTTTTGAGTCGATGAAACTAGTATTACTGAATCTGCTTATTGTGCTGCCGACGATTTCTACAACCGCCGCGCAATGCTGCGGCTGATCAAGCAGCCTAGACGCCTTGAAACAATCGTCCCAAATGCTCGCGCTGGGTGCCGCGCTGATAGTCACCAATATAGCGTCAAACACACTTTCGGCGCGGCCGCCCGACAGGCGAGCGCCGACGTGGGGCCAGATTCTGATAATCGGTGATGAGCCAGAAAGGCTTTGCCATTCCGTAGAGGTAGCTGAACTGTACGATCCGGCTAGAAACCGTTTCGCATCGCGGCCACCAGTGCTGAGGTTCGGGCGGACTGGAGCCACCGCGACGGTGCTTACTGTCGGCCGCAACGTCGGCACGGTCTTGGTTGCAGGCGGACTCAATAAGCCGCACGGTTCACTGTCAGAGACGGAACTCTACGATCCCGGCCATGACAGGTTCACCCCAGGACCGGATATGAGCAATGAGCGCGACCGAGAGACAGCGACGGTGCTCAAGGACGGGCCGAGAGCGGGGTGGGTTCTAGTTGCCGGGCTTAATACGCCCGAATTGTATGATCCGATTACCAATCAATTCGTCGACGGGCCGCCGATGATCTACGAAGACACCGATCAGACGGCAATCGTTATTCCTTCGGGCCCCAACCAGGGCAAAATTCTATTTGCGGGAGGGTTTGACGATTCAAGATCGACCGAACTTTACGATCCAGCCACGAATGCTTTTGCTCCCGGTCCGGCGATGAACATGGACCGCCGCGACCACACCGCCACGGTGATTACCACAGGTCCGAACACCGGAAAGATTTTGCTGGTCGGCGGCTGGAGGTGGCTCGATAAATCAGCAGCAATGGTTCCCCTGGCATCGACGGAGCTCTACGATCCGGCGACCAACACCTTCGCCGCTCCGGCCGACACTCCGACCCTGACCGTAGCCCGTGCGGCGCACTCTGCTACAGCCGTTCCTTCGGGGCCTAATGCTGGTAAGATTCTCATCAGCGGCGGCCAAGCGGACGATCGCATCACGCTTTCGTCAACCGAGCTTTACGACCCCGCATCAAATAGCTTCACCCTAGGTCCGCCGATGCGCTCAGCGCGTACTCGGCATATTGCTATGGTCATTGGGTCCGGTCCTCAGGCGGGCAAGATTCTGATCGCCGGCGGCATTGTCAACTCTCCGCATAACGTGGCCGGATGCACCGATATGTGCGGCATCATCAACTTTCGGTACAACGACGCCGAGTGTAAGTCTAAACACTGCGCTTACTTCCCGCTCGCTTCGACCGAGCTATACGATCCGCGCAGCAACCGCTTCGAGCCTGGCCCGCGAATGCATGGCAAGCTGGGCGAGGCGATCGCGGTCCAACTGCCGCCGGCAGCGACGATCGCGGCGCCCGCGGCTAATGCAGCACCGCGTCGGTAATCTCTTCGGCGACCAGTTTTTTGGCCTCGACGACGTCGCCGCCCGGCTCGACCACGGCGACAACGGTCAGTTCGTCCACTGATCCGCTGAGCGAGGCGCGCGCCACCACGACCGTCTGGAACGCCTTGTCGTCGAGGCTGTGCGGCCTCAGCAACGGATTGTCTTGATTCAGATAGTCCTGCGTGTCGCCGGTGTAGCCGGGACTGCCCGGTTGGGGTTTTGGCGTCGGCTGGACGCATCCGGGTTGCGGAGCCGGGTCTGACGGATCGCATGGCGTGTTCTCGGGACCGAGGTTGCCGTGTGCGGCGAACTGATTCAGAACCTGGGAAAGTGGCGAGTCTCCCGATTGGACCTGACGCTGCGCAAGAAATCGCGCCTTGACGCCAGTGTCCACCTCGCTGCCGGTATCACCGAGCGGCGGCGGTGTCGCCCCGGCGGCTTTGAGCAAGTCGGCGACCTCGGGAGCGCCGGGCGCGATCTGGCTCATCGAGACCCCCGGCTTGAGCAGCTGTTGAGTGACGGTCACGGTGAGGGTCGTCACGGCTTTCGCATCGGCGCCGGCGGCGCGTTTGGCCGCGCGGAAATCCTGGCTGAGCACGGCCTCGACCGTGGGATCGCTGCAAAAGGCCATCAGTGCAGCATTCTCCGGAAGGGTCAATTTGCCGGTTTTTTTGAGCTGGACGGCAGCCACCGCGGCACCGGCTTGCGCCAGCGCGAGCGCGGCAATTATCGCGGCGATCACGAATGCTTTCAGCATACTGCCCGAAGCGATCGAGCCTGCTAGGCTGATGCGGCGCTGTCAAGCCGCGACCCGTGCGACTGATTCGAGGCTCCCGCGGAGAAGAGCGCAACTTACGAGGTGCCCGCGGATGGCGACGCCAATTCCGCCAAATCGATGCTCCTTCACCGCCGCCGAGATCGCGCGGATCACCGGCGCGCCCCCGTTGTCTGGCGGAGATTTTCGTACGGCCAGCGTGAGTATCGATTCGCGCTCGCTCACACCGGGCGCGCTTTTTGTCGCGCTGCGCGGCCTGCGCGACGGCCACGAGTACCTCGAGGCCGCCGCTCGAACCGGCGCCGCGGCCGCTCTGGTCGAGCCCGGACGGGCCGTCTCCGCCCTCCCATGCTTTGAAGTTGACGACCCGCTGACGGCGCTCGGCACGATGGCGCGCGCCCATCTCGAACGCACGCGGCGGAGTATCCCGACAATCGCGATCGGCGGCGCCGCGGGCAAGACCACCACGAAAGAGTTAACGGCCGCGGTGATGACGGCGCTGTGCGGCGCAACCCTCGCGACTCCCGGCAACCTCAATAATCTCATCGGCGTACCGATGACGATCTTCACGCTCGAGCAAACCCATCGCGCGGCCGTGCTCGAATGCGGAACCAATCAGCGCGGAGAGATTGCGCGCCTGGCGGCGATCGTGCAGCCCGACGCCGCGCTGGTCCTGAGCGTGGACATCGAGCATACCGAAGGACTCGGCTCGCTCGCAGGCGTCGCGGACGAGGAGGCGGCATTGTTCGCGACTGCGCGTCGCGCCGTCGTTTCCACCGCGGAAACGCTGTTGCTGGAGCGCGTCCCAGCGGGAATGCCGCGTTTTACTTTCGGCCTTGATCCGGCTGCCGACGTGCGGCTGGGTGCGCGCACGATCAGCGGCGCGGGAGAGCAAATCATTGAGCTTGAGTTGCGTCCGCCCCTGGTCGAGAGCGGGATCGCGCCGCGACTCCGCGTCAGGTTGAGCCTGCTGGGGGCGAGCTCCGCGCTCAACGCCGCGAGCGCGATAGCTGCGGCGGCCGCGGCGCTCGCCCGGCCTTTCGCGGCCAGCGAACTGGCCGCGATCGCCGACGCACTCGCGCGGGTACGTCCACCCGCCGGGCGGCTCGAGCTGCGTAAATTTGGCGGGATCGTCGCGATCGACGACACCTACAACTCGAATCCACGGTCCCTGCGCGCGGCGTTGGCCGCCGCGCGCGAGACTGCCGACGGCCTGCGCGCGCGGCTGATCGTCGCGCTCGGCGATATGCTCGAGCTCGGCGAGCTTTCCGCCGCGATGCATGCCGAGGCCCTGCGCGAAATCGCGCAAATGCGGCCCGACGCCTGCGTGCTGGTCGGGGGCGAGATGCGACGCGCGGCCGCGAGTCACGCCGCACCCCACCTCGCGCTTGTCACGATCGCCGACGACAGCCTCGCAGCCGCGCCGATCGTCGCGAAGCTCGCGCGCGCGGGCGACGTGCTCCTCGTCAAGGGGTCGCGCGGAATCGCGATGGAACGCATCCTCGCCGCGCTGCCGGGCGAAGACGCAGGCCTCAGATAACCCGATCGCGGCGCAGCGCGTCGAGCTACGTCCGTTTTGCAGACAACGCCTTCTTATTGATCTCGACTAGCATCAAGGAGACGCGCCCGGTGATTCTAGTCTGAAAATGGATTCTATCGTGTTAGAAAAGCGGACAGGAGTTCGGCGAAAGTTAGCTGCATCGATAGCGCACAGTGCGGTCGCCTCAGACAATTCGCCGTCCGACAATCAGGAGATCCCGCTCGACGCCATCGAGCTCGGCTATCTTCGGCAATCGAGCCCAGGTTTCAAAGCCGAAACCGCGGAAGAGCGTGAGGCTCGGTTCGTTGTGTCCGAAAATAAACCCTAAGAGCGTTCTCAGGCTCATAGAGGGAGCCTGATCGATCGCGTGTGCGAGAAGTACTCGGCCGTAGCCGCGTCTCTGCGAGCTTGGTGACACGTATACGCTGACTTCCGCGGTGGCCTGATACGCCGGCCGCCCGTAAAAGGATTGAAAGCTGAGCCAGGCGTGAATTGCACCGCGGTCTTCAAGGATCCAAAGTGGGCGCATTGTAGAGGAATGCCCGGCAAACCACGCGCGGCGTGACTCAACACTGATCGGTTCGAGGTCGGCGGTCGCCATCCGGCCAGGAATAGCAGCGTTATAGATGCCGATGATCTCGGGCAGGTCTGCGATCGTAGCGTCGCGAATCAGCATTGACCAAGCGCGCCTTTGACGCGCATCCAGCAGTTCCTTAAATCATCCTCTCTGAGCGAAGTCGATTTCGGCATGGTCGAGTGATGGCCGCTACGCCGCGTCCGACTGGCGCAAATCGATGGTCACATGAATCTCGTCGTATGGCACGGCCGGGTTTGCGCCCAGCCTTTGCCGCCGCTGGTTTCCAGTCTGACTCGAAACCGACCGGGATTCTTCGCGCGGATTTTATTGGAACGCGGCTCGCAGACTCGCTTGCTCGCTCCACGCACGAGCGCTCCGCTGGCGTAACGCGCGAGAACGACAGAACAACGCTTCGGCGATTCAAGCTGAACCACTACCGACGCTCTTAGGGGTCCGTGGAATCGCGATGGAACGCATCCTCGCCGCGCTGCCGGGCGAAGACTCAGGCCTCAGATAACCCGATCGCGGCGCAGCGAGTCGAGCTCGTCAGCGCTCAGCCCGAGCAGTTCGCCGTAAATGCGCTGATTGTCGTGGCCGATCGGCGGCGCGCCGCGCCAGACCTTGCCCGGCGTCTGCGAGAATTTTGGCACCACGCCGATTCCTTTGACCCGTCCAACCTGCAGATCGTCCCATTCGATGTGCATGTTGCGCGCGCGATAGTGTGGATCCTCGGCCATGTCCCTCGACGTCATGATCGGCGAGCACGGCACCTGATGTTCGTTGAGCAGCTTGACGACTTCCACTGTGGTCCGCTCGTTGACCCAGCCGCGCAGAAGAGCGTCGAATTCGATCCCCTCGATTGATTCGAGATCGCCGCGCGCCGTCTGCCATTTGGGCTCCGCCTCGTCGAGTCCGATTGCGCGCAGCAGACGGTTATAAACGTCGGCGATCGCGCCAATCACGACAAACCCATCGCGGGTCTCGAAACTGTCCAGCGGCTGGAAGCCCTGCGCCTTGTTGCCCGAGCGCTCGCGCACGACGCCCTGCTGGAAATACTCGAGCATCGTGCCACCGAGCGTGCGATGGATCGCCTCGTACTGCGCCAGGTCGATCGATTGCCCGACGCCGTGCGCCCGCGCGTAGGTCAGACCGGCCAGCGACGACCAGAGCGTGAACATCGCGGTCATGTAATCTCCCGTCCACGGCGCCGCGCGCGACGGCGGATTCTCCGGGAAGCCGGTCTGATACATCACGCCGCCAAAGGCTTGGCCCACGATGTCGTACGACGCGCGGCTGACGTAAGCGGGATCGCCGACCTGACCGAAGCCCGAGACGTGCGTGATCACCAGCTTGGGATTGATCTTTCGCAACGCGTCGTCGTTGACGCCCCACTTCGCGTACGTACCGGGTTTCGAACTTTCCATCCAGATGTCGCTGGTCGGAATCAGCTTGAGGAAAACCTCGCGCCCGCGCGGCTTCGAGAGATCGAGCGTGACGCAGAACACATTGCGGCGTTCCTGCACAAAATTCGTCGCCACCTGCGTATCCCCGTTCGCCGACGCCAGCCGAATCCCGATCGTGCGCCAGCCGGCATCACCGACCTGCGGCCGTTCGATCTGGATGACTTCGGCGCCCATCTCGGCCGCCAACTCCGCGGCAAAGGGCTGTGCTATCAGGGTGCCACTGGAAATAATCCGCACGCCCTGCAAGGGACCAAAGGGTTGCTCGATTAGGGGCTTTCCCGTCATTGTTTCGCTTCTCCTGCGCGATCAGCTCTTCACACCTGCTTGCGAGGTCCTGATAATGCCGTGTTTGGCCGCGTCGCGGCAACCACGACCGGCCTGCGACGGACGGGGCGTTTATCGCCTCGGCAAGCCGAGCTACCATGGATTGTCTCCCGTTGCGGGGGTAACGAATCGATGATCCAGGACCGGTTTCGCATCGGCGCGGTCGATAAGCGCGAACTCACTTTTAAGGCGCTGGCCGGCTTGATCGGCGGCGCGATCGGATGGTTCCCGGTCGAGCTCGCGAGTCACAACCATTCGTTGACCGACGTTCAAACCACCGCGACGCAGATCGCCGGCTTCGTCACGATGGCGCTGATGGCGGGCATGATCGGCGGAATGATCATGGCGGCCGCCGAACAGCGCCTCGAATTCTCGCCGCCCACGCAGCGGCGCTTCCTGCGCGGCTTTCTGGTCTGCGCCGTGGTCTCGCTTCCCGGCACTTACTATTCGGACCTGCTCTTCAGCGCGGTGCTCTCGGCCGGCGGATGGGCCAGCGGCCAAGCGGGCTCCGAGGTTTATCTGGTGCTCGGGCGCTTGATCGGATGGAGCCTGATGGGCCTGATGCTCGGCGTGGGCGTCGGGCTCGCGAGCCTCTCGATGCAAAACATACTCAAGGGCGGGCTCGGCGGCGTGATCGGCGGCTTTGTCGGTGGGCTCGGCTTCGACCTGATCGGCTCGCTGAGTCAAACCGGCCTGACCCCGCGCCTCGTCGGTTTTTCCGTCATCGGCTTGGCGATCGGTCTGTTCATCGGGCTGGTCCAGGAGCTCACCAAGACGGCGTGGCTGGTCGTTGAGGCCGGGCGGCTGCGCGGACGCCAATATCGGCTCGAAGGCGCGACGATCAGCCTCGGGCGCGCCGAGGAAAATCCGGTCGGGCTGTTCGGGGATTCGTCGGTGAGTCCGCGTCATGCGGTGATCGAGCATCGCGGCGAAAGCTATTCGATCCGTAATCTCGCAGTCGAAGCCGGGACTTTCGTCAACGGGAGCCGGATCGAGACTGCCACGTTGCGCGAAGGTGATCGCATTCGGATCGGCGCGTACGACCTGAGCTTCCACAGCCGCGCCGAGCCCGGCGCGAGCGCATTGCCCCGGGTTGAAGCGGCCGCGGCAGGAGCTTGCCTCACGCGCGCCGACGGCGCGCGCCTGTCGCTGAAGGCCGGCGCAGCAACGCGCGTCGGGCGCGCGCTCGACAACGATATCGTGCTCGACGATGCTTCGATTTCGCGCTATCACGCGGTCATCGAGGCGCGTAACGGCGGCTACTTCGTCCGTGACCTCGGCAGCCACAACGGCACCTGGCTCGGCAGCGCGCGCGTCACCGAAGCCGCGCTGGAGCGCGGCGCCGCGCTTCGCCTCGGCAACGCCAACTTTACCTTCCATGCCTGAACACCAAACTGAACCGGCGCGCTTCTGCTCGCGCTGCGGCCACTCGATCACGGTGCCCGACGCCAGCTTTTGTAAAGAATGCGGTGCGCCAGTGCTCGACCTGCCGCGCGACGCCGCCGCCATTTGGCATCCGTTGACCGCGCTGATGTTGAGCGTCGTGCCGGGCCTCGGCCACTGGTACCGGGGATTGCGGCGGCGTGGTGCAGTCTGGTTCCTCGCTGTGATGTTGCTCTACGTCACCACCTATCCGATCGGTTTCCTGATGCATCTGATCTGCGCGTGCAACGCCGCCTGGGGATCGACCGACCCGGCGTTCCGAATACGCCGGGGTCGCCGCTCGACGCGTTTGCGCGGCGGCTCGATGCGATCAATTTGAGCGGGCTGGCTGGATGCTGTTCTAGATGATCGCGCCGGATACCGTTGTCGGTGGACGTTACCGCGTCGTCCGGGTCCTCGGCGGCGGCGGGATGAAGCTGGTCTATCTGGCGGAGGATTTGCGGCTCGCGGCTCGCCCCTGCGCGCTCGCCGAAATGGTTGACGGCTTCACCAGCCCCGACGCTCAGCGCCAGGCGATCGCTGCCTTTCAGCGCGAGGCGGACATGCTCGCCCAGCTCAGCAACGAGCACATTCCGCGCGTGATCGATCGCTTCAGCGAGGCCAACCATCACTATCTCGTGATGGAGTATATCGATGGCCTGACGCTCGAGGACCGACTCAAGCAAGCCGGCGGCAAACTCGCGCCGGAACCGGTCGTCGACGTCGCGATCCAGATCCTCGAGACCCTCGAATATCTGCACGACCTGAGCCCGCCGGTGATTTACCGCGACCTCAAGCCTTCCAACGTCATGATTACTCCATCCGGGCGGGCCAAGCTCATCGACTTCGGCATCGCGCGCCACTTCGCGCCGCTCACCAACGCCACCATGATCGGCACGCAGGGTTACGCGCCGCCCGAACAGTATCGCGGCAAGGTCGAGGCGCGCTCCGACCTCTACGCGCTCGGCGCCACGATGCATCATGCGCTTTCGGGACGCGACCCGGCCGCCGAACCGCCCTTCAGCTTCCCGCCGCTGCGCAAAGTTTCTCCCGAAATTGATCCGGCACTCGCCGCCGCGGTTGACCAGGCGCTGGCCTATGATGTGGTCAATCGCCTCCGTGACGCGAGTGACTTCAAGCGCCGTTTGATCGAACTGCAGGCCGCCGCGCAGCAGCCATCGACGCCAGCCCGCGCCGGCGCCCGCTCGCCGGCGGCGCAGATGCAGCTGCCGCTCGACCGCTCCGGCGCCAGCACCGGAACCGCTGAGTTGAAGATCGGCATTCAGACGCGAGACCCCGCGGCTTCCGCCCCGGCGAGCGCGGAGGCGGCGACCGTGGTCATCGCAAGCCCGGAGGTAAAATGCCGAAACTGCGCACGGACAATTCCCGCAGATTCGCGCTACTGCTCGTTTTGCGGGATCGTCATCCGCCGTCCCTCGGGCGCGAGGGCGCGCCCCAACGACCCTACGGTAATTCTCTCGCCCGCGCCGGCGCATCAGAATGGTGAGGTAAGCGGCGATGCCGCCCCCGGCGGGACGTGGGCGCGGCGGCGACGATCGCGCGGAATCCGCCATCCGCTGCGGCTGCTGATTCTGATTGTGCTGGCGGGCTTCTTCGCGACGAAGGCGATCGTCAGATCGACGTGGAATGATCAGCCGCCGCCCGTGGATGGCGGCGACGCCAGCGCGCCGGCCGCGATCGCACCGCCCCCCGCGGACCTGTCTGCCCTTCAGCGCGCGCGGCTCTTCGCGCTCCGGCAGGCGCTCGATAACAGCCGCTTCAACGCCGTGCGGTTTCAGCTTGAAGACGGTACTCTGGTGCTGTCCGGAACAATCTCGAGTGAGGATGACCGCGCCACGGTGCAGATGATGTGTGTGAGCATCGCCGGGATCGCTTCGTTGCGTGATAATCTGCGGGTCGCCGACCCGAGCGCGGGCGGCTAGGCGGCCGTGGTAC
>JBOHWF010000188.1:0-3333 GCA_050736455.1 Binataceae bacterium (SeqCode)
GCCTATCACAGCAGCGCAAACCCTTGGTGTCATTCTGAGCGTAGCGAAGAATCCCGGAAATTACGGCGAGGGCGCCGGCTCGACTTTTCGGCAAACGCCGAGATTCTTCGCTCCGCAGACTGCGCTCGAAATGACAATACGTTACTTACTTTCTCGAAACACGACCCTAGAACTTCTCCTTGAAGGGCCGGACGTCGAGCTCCTGCGTCCAGGCGCTGCGATCCTGATGCGCCAGATGCCAATAGGTTTCCGCGATCGCCGCGGGCTTGAGCAAATCTTCTTCCCTGGCCTCCGGCATCCGATTGCGAATGAAGGGCATGTCGATCGGGCCGTCAACATTGACGTAGGCGACATGAATCCCGCCGGGTCCGAGGTCGCGCGCCATCAGTTGCGCCAGCCCGCGCAGCGCGAATTTCGCCGGGCCGAAAGCCGCCGAAGTCGCAAACGGCTTGACCCCCGCGGTCGCGCCGGTGAAGACGATCGCGCCGCGGCCCGCCGCGAGCATCGCCGGCACCACCTGTTGCGCGGAGATAAACGCGCCCAGCGTGCTGACCCGCCAGGTCATCTCGAAAGTGCTCGGCTTGGTTTCCATCAGCCGCCCGAACGGCCGCATCGCGGCGTTGTAGATCAGCACCGCGGGCGCCCCGAGCTCCGTGCGAATCCGCGCGAAGGCCGCTTCGAGCTCCGCGGCATCGGCGACGTTGGCGGGAATCGGCGTCGCGCGCCCGCCCTCCGCTTTGATCTCTGCTGCGAGTTTCTCCAGATAGTCGGCGCTGCGCGCCATCAGCGCGACGGGGTAGCCGGCGGCAAAGCGCCGCGCGACCGCCGCCCCCAGCCCGGCGCCAACGCCGACGACCACCGCTACCGGTTTCTCACTTTTTTCACTTTCGCCCGCCATATCCCACCACGCGGTCGGCGCTTCTCGCTCCCGATTCCCCGATCATCACCCGGCGCCCGCTCGCGCGACTCCTCCCTCTTGATTTGCTGATCATCACCCGGCGCCCGCCGCTAGTCCACACCCACTTTGTCATTCCGATCGAAGCGAGGCTCCGGCCGAGCGGAGAGAGGAATCCCGGATTGAACACGCCACTCAAGCCTCTAAATTCGTTCGCATCCGGGATTCCTCGCTGCGCTCTTTCCGGATCCCTCGCCCTTGTCCTCGAGCCACACGTCTTTTCCCGATCCCTCGCCCTTGTCCCGAGCCACACGTCTTTTCCCGATCCCTCGCCCTTATCTTAGGGAGAGGGCGAGCGGCGGGCGCGCAAGCGCAGCCGCGCGGGTGAGGGTTCTCTTACCCCTCGCCCTTATCCCGAGCCACGCGCCTTTTCCCGATCCCTCGCCCTTATCTTAGGGCTAGGGATCAGGAGGCTAAGCAGCTCAACTCATCGAGCAGCGCCTTCGCCTGTTTCAGATCGCGCTAGCGGAGCGCGGTTGCCGCGCGTAGCGAGCAGGCGAGTCTACGAGCTGCGTCAAAATTCTTAATGACACCGCCAGCTCATCCAGAAGATTCTTGGCATCGATGAGATCGGCGGTGTCGAAGCCCTCGGTGCGGGCGTAGATCACCGGCGTCACCCGCTCTAGATCCAGGATTCCTCGCTGCGCAGACTTGATTTGGCCGCGCCTCGCGGACTCGGCCGCCCCCTGGCTCGGGAATGACAAACTACTTTCTTCGCCAAACCCCTGTTGTCATTCCGATCGGAGCGAGGCGTCAGCCGAGCACAGAGAGGAATCCCGGTTTCTCCGCCGTTTCCCGCCCCCTTGTCATTCCGGCGCAACGCCTTTCTGTCGTTCTCGCGCGTCTGCTCCTTGCCTGGCGCGCCAGGGGGCGGCCGAGTCTGAGACGCGGCTGGATAGAATCCCGGATTCATTCTCCCCGCCGAAGCGCTGCGCGAGGCACTCGCCAACATCCGCCCGCTCAGCAAACTGTAGAGATAAGTGACCGTCAGATCGACGATCGCCTCAGATGCGACCACACCCACCACATAGCAGCAGCCTAACGGACCCGTCCGCCAACAGCACAAAACCCCGCTGCGCGCTCCTTTTCCTCGATCATCGCAGCTCGTCCGTCAAGGGGAATCGCTGCACTAGTAGAAGTTTTCTGTGGACAGAATGTTTCACGTGAAACATTCCGAGATTCGCCTGAAAAATCGCGGCCTTACAGTTCGCCGCCGTGGTCACGTTTCTACGTGAAGCCCAACTCACACGCTCGCCGACAATAGATTCTCTAATACCCTGAAAAAAGTTCCACGTAACGAGCAAGCGAGTCGGCGAGCTGCGTCAGAAGTCACAGTCCGCAGCGTCCGAACGCTGAAAACAAATGTTTCACGTGAAACCTTCGTTTAACCGAATCCACGCCGAGCGGTGAAAAAGGCGGCGAAAAAAGTCAGCGCGGCTGCGCGCGCAGGACGCCCTCGCGTTCGAGCCGGCTCACCGCCTCGGGCGTGTAGCCCAGATACGCCGTCAGGATCGCGCGGTTATGCTCGCCGAGGAACGGCGCTTCCAACTCGAGCCGCTCCGGAAACGATGAAAAACGCAGCGGGAAGCCGGGAATCTGAAACTCCCCGAGGATGCGATCATGCACGGTCTGCACGGTCTGGCGCTCGACCAGATGGGGATGGCGCATCGCCTCCTCGACGCTCAGCACCGGCGCCGACGGCAGCCGCGCCGCGCGCAAGGCCTCGACCGCGGCCGCGTCGTTCGGAAAGGACTGCAGCCAATTCTCGATCAGCACGATGATCTCGCCGCGATTTTTCACGCGGGTCGCGCCGTCGATAAAGCGCGGGTCGCGCGCCAGCTCCGGTCGCCCCATCAGCTCGCAGAGCTTGGCCCAATGATGGTCGAGCCAGGCGAAGACGAAGATATAGCCCTCGCGCGCCTTGAACATCCCGGCCGGCGCCAGAATCGAGTAATGCAGTCCGGTGCGGACCGGCTTGACCGCGCCGCCGCTCGCGCTCAGCGATTGCACCCAGATGTCGTGAAAATGGAAGTAGGCGTCGACCAGCGAGATGTCCAGATGCTGCCCTTCGCCGGTGCGCTCCCGATGCAGCAGCGCGCAGGCGATCGCGGCCAGCCCGTGCACGCCCGTCGAGACGTCGCCAATCGCGAGCATCGGCGGAAAGTGCGCGCCGCCCTCCTCGCCGCTGAGCGAGGTCACGCCGGCGTAGGCCTGCCCCATAAAATCGTAGCCGGTGTCCTGCGCCAGCGGCCCCTGCTGCCCGAAGGTCGAGACCGAGCACATGATGATTTTCGGATTCAACTGGCGCACCGTCTCGTAGCCGAAACCCATCCGCGCGATCACGCCCGGCGCGAAATTTTCGACCACCACATCCATCT
>JBOHWF010000189.1:0-2159 GCA_050736455.1 Binataceae bacterium (SeqCode)
GAAAACATACGGAACCCAATTAGTGTGTTCGAAGAGTATCTGGGCTAAGATGCTTAAGAATTCAATCCTACGTTTCGTGGCGATCTTTCTCCTTGTTGGATTCCTCCCAAGCGTTGGTGTCTGTGGCGATATCAAGCCGACGACAAGTACTGTACTAAAGCCAGGCCTTTCGGCACACGTGTTCGATATTACGGGGAGTAGCGGAATAAATGACCTACAAATAATTTTTATCGAGTCGCACAAAACGAAATATGCGCCTCATCTCATTGGAGGAACTGGAAGAATTGGATCCGCCCGATATAGTTTTCCAGCTACTTTGGCCGAAATAAACTTTGATGACGCTCCCGTCGTGATCTCAGGATCCTACAGTGGCAGATTCGGTGGCGGGCTGCAGCCCTTAGGGTATCTCAAGTCGGATGGCGCCGAGATTTCCGCTCGTTTTCATCATAGTTGGATTGTGGATACGGTGTTCTGCGCAGACCCTCGCAAGTCAACTTCTTTACTCTACTCAGTGGACCCTACAGAAAGTATAATTGGGGATGCTGTTGCCAGGACGACTTTCGGTATGTATGCTGATTGCGTCCAGACAGGCCCTGAGTTATTTAAGAGTGGAGAAAATGTAATTGATGGCCGACAAGTAATAAAGGATGAACAGACTGATCGACCCGATCCTGTCGAAAGGTATATTTCAACTCTACGTATTCAACTCTTTCTGTGCAAAGCGGATGCTGATCCTGATAGTCCGCTAGGAATTGGAATAACTACGGACAAAGTAGAACTATCTCAGCTGAACAAAAGTTTGCCAAATTTGACTATTGAGTCTAGGAAAGTTTGCCAGAATGTTGTCGCGTTAAGCGGTAGTGGTTCTGCAGGAATGCTGATAAACGGGAGCCTTGTAGCCGGATCGAGTTCGTTTCTTGTTACCTCTGCGATAGCATTTGTACGAAATGGCCAAAAATAGACTAAGTTACGCGGCGCTGTTTTCGGGCTATTAGATTCAAATCCATTCCCTGATATCGACGAAGTGGCCGGCGATCGCCGCCGCCGCCGCCATCGCGGGCGAGACAAGATGGGTGCGGCCCCGAAAACCTTGCCGGCCTTCAAAATTGCGGTTCGAGGTCGAGGCGCAGCGCTCGCCCGGCAAAAGCTTGTCCGGGTTCATCGCGAGGCACATCGAACAGCCGGGCTCGCGCCACTCGAAGCCGGCTGCCAAAAATATCGCGTCAAGACCTTCGGCTTCGGCCTGCTGCTTGACGAGGCCCGAACCCGGCACGACCATGGCATTGACGGACGCGGCGATGTGCTTGCCGGCGACGATCTTTGCGGCGGTGCGGAGATCTTCGATTCGTCCATTGGTGCAGGAGCCAATAAATACCCGGTCGATGGAAATGTCGGTGATTTTTTCGCCGCCCTTCAACCCCATGTAATTTAACGCACGCGCGATGGAGGCCTTTTTGGGCTCGCTCAAAACCGCTTCCGGGTGCGGCACGGTCCCAGTGATTTCGGTGACATCCTGCGGGATCGTGCCCCAGGTGACAAGTGGCGGCAATTGGCTGGCATCGAGGCGGACTTGCCTGTCGAACAACGCGTCCGGATCGGAATGCAAACTTTCCCAATAGCGCATCGCGGCGTCCCAGGCCGGACCTTTTGGCGCCTTCGGCCGGCCTTTTAGATAAGCGAAAGTTTTGGCGTCGGGCGCGATCATCCCCGCTCGAGCGCCCGCCTCGATCGTCATGTTGCAGACGGTCATCCGGCCTTCCATCGACAGAGCGCGGATTGCTTCGCCGGTATATTCGATGACATGGCCAGTGCCGCCGGCCGCGCCAATCTCGCCGATGATCCCGAGCGCGACGTCCTTGGCGCTTACGCCGTCGCCGAGCGCTCCGTCGTCCGTGACACGCATGTTCTTGGCCTTGGCCTGGATCAAGGTCTGGGTGGCGAGAACATGCTCGACCTCCGACGTGCCAATGCCATGCGCGAGCGCGCCGAAGGCGCCATGCGTCGAGGCATGGCTATCCCCGCAGACGATCGTCGCACCGGGTAGAGTAAAGCCTTGTTCGGGGCCGATGACATGGACGATGCCTTGGCGGCGATCGCGCTCATTAAAATATTCGATGCCGAATTCCCGCGCGTTCCGGGCAAGTTCCTCGACCTGGATG
>JBOHWF010000190.1:0-3697 GCA_050736455.1 Binataceae bacterium (SeqCode)
ATTGAACTTCTCGATGACGAATCCGAAGGCAATCACGGCGATGCCGGTGCGCACCCAGGCAAGAAACGTCCGCTCATTGGCCGCATGATCCCTATAGCCTCGAATCATGGCGCTCTTCGCTCATGGAGAAGGGTGACAAATGGGCAAGCGATTGACGAAGAGGGCCCCCCCTTCCGGTCAGGCCGATTTCTCTGGCGCGGCGGTCGCCGGGACGATGCAAGGACCCGCGAGCCACTCACGGCCCTTCAGCATCGCGCCCCAATAGACTGGCGGCAGTATCCTCGCCTTGACGAACCAGGCGAGACGTTGCGGCCGCGTGCCGTCAATCAGCCATTTGGGGAAAGTCGGGAGCAATTTACCGCCATAGCCGAATTCTGCGAACACGATCTTGCCACGCTCCACCGTGAGGGGGCACGCCCCATATCCATCGTAGGTGGCGTGTGGGGCGTTTCCGGCAAGAACGCGCAGCAAATTCTCTGCCACGACCGGCGCTTGCTTGCGTGCTGCCGCGGCGGTCTTGGCGTTCGGCGCGGAGCAGGCGTCTCCAAGCCCGAAGACATTGGCGAAACGCGCGTGCTGCAACCTGTCTTGATTGACCTCGATCCAGCCGGCCTTGTCGGCCAGGGGACTGGAGCGGACGAAATCCGGAGCGAGTTGCGGCGGACAGACATGGATCATGTCAAAGCCGCGTTCGATGGTCTCTTTCTTGTCGCCCTTGGTCACCTCGAACCAAGCTTTCTTGGCGGGACCGTCGATCCTGACGAGACGGCTATTGAAGTCGAGTGCCACGCCATATTTCTTGATATATTCCATCAGCGCCGGGACATAATCCTTGACACCGAAGAGCACGCCGCCGGCGATGTGAAACTCGACGGTTGCGTTTTTGAGATGACCATTCCGGAGCCAATGATCGCAGGAAAGATAAAGTGCCTTCTGCGGGGCGCCAGCACATTTGATCGGCATGGGAGGTTGTGTGAAGAGCGCGCGCCCGCCGCGGAACTCTTGCACAAGCCGCCACGTGTAGGGCGCAAGGTCAAAGCGGTAGTTGGACGTGACGCCGTTCTTGCCAAGCGTCTCGGGAAGGCCTTCGATGGCGCCCCAATCGAGCTTGATGCCGGGCGCCGCGACGAGCATGCGATAAGCAATTCGCCCGCCATTGTCGAGGATGACTTCATTGGTACTGGGCGCGAACGCCGCAACGGCGGCCTGAAGCCAGTGCGCGCGCCGAGGCATGACGTCGGCCTCGTCTCGTTCGGTGCTGACCGCCTGGAAGACGCCGGCCCCGACCATTGTCCAGCCAGGTTGATAGTAGTGTTTTCTTTGCGGCTCGATGACCATGATATCGAGGTCCGGCCGCCGCTTGAGCAGGCTCGCTGCCGTCGCAATTCCGGCGGCGCCACCCCCTACGATCACGACATCATGAAGTTCGCCGCCTGCCTTCGCCGATTCGTTGGACATGTTTCGCTCCTTTTGCCTGGTTCATGCGCTGTCTCCGAAGCGCTGTCGCATTCCCTTCAAAACCAATGTCGCCGGCGCGACGATGCTGACATCGGCATGGTTCGCGCGAGCGCATCGATCAGAAAGTGTCAAGAGGCAGTTTCAGATAGCGCTTGCCGTTCCCTTCCGGTGGCGGGAGATGACCGCCTCGCATGTTCACCTGCACCGACGGCACAATGAGCTTCGGCAAGGGCAGAGTAGCGTCGCGCTGCTTGCGCATGGCGACGAAATCCTCCTCGCTCACGCCGTCATGGACGTGAACGTTTTTCGTCCGCTCGGCGCCGACCGTGGTTTCCCACACGAACGCGTCCCGCCCCGGCGCCTTGTAGTCATGACATAAGAAAAGCCTGGTCTCGTCAGGCAGAGACAGCAACCGACGGATCGATTGGTAGAGTTGCCGCGCGTCTCCGCCGGGGAAGTCGGCGCGCGCAGTGCCATAGTCAGGCATGAACAGCGTATCGCCGGTAAAGACGACGCCGCCGATCACATAGGCCATGTCCGCCGGCGTGTGGCCAGGAACATGCAGCGCGATCGCCTTGATGTCGCCAATCGAAAATCGGTCGCCGTCGTCGAAAAGCCGGTCAAATTCCGAGCCGTCGCGCGCGAACTCGGTCCCGGCGTTGAAGATCTTTCCGAACACATTCTGGACCGTGATGATCTCGCGCCCAATGGCGAGCTTCCCGCCCAGTTTTCGCTGGATGTATGGCGCGGCCGATAGGTGATCGGCGTGCGCGTGCGTTTCGAGAAGCCAATCGATCGTCAGCCGTTCGCGTTCCGCGTAGGTGATCATGGCGTCGGCTGCGGTGGTCGACGTACGGCCCGCGGCTACGTCAAAGTCGAGGACGCTGTCAATTACGGCGCGTCGCTTGGTCACCGGATCATGGATGACATAGCTCACAGTCTTGGTCGGCTCGTTGAAAAAGCTCTCGACTAGCACCTCGGCGCCGGTTCCATCCCCCGCAGCGTGAACCTGCTCAATCGCCACGGTCAGATTTGGATCCAAAATGGGCCTCTCCCAAAATTTTGATTTTACACCTTCGTAAATTATGTAATCATATATATATGACGTGTGTCAATTCCGCCGGGTGTCAAAGGATCGTGAATGGGAACAGAAACGACTGAAGGGGCCCGCATTGCCGCGCCGCGATCGCTGCGGATCGGAGACACCGCGCCGGTGTTTCAGGCGCGAACGACCTTGGGCGAGGTAAGTCTCGACCAGTATCGGGGCCGCTGGCTCGTCTTCTTCTCTCACCCGGCTGATTTCACCCCGGTCTGCACCAGTGAGTTCGTTGCGTTGGCGCGTGCCGCCTCGCAATTCGAAGCGATGAAGTGCTCCCTGCTCGGCCTTTCGGTCGATAGCCTTTACGCGCACGTCGCGTGGGTAAGGGCGATTCAGGAAATTTTCGACGTAACTGTCTCATTCCCGATAGTCGAAGACCCGTCGATGGCTATCGGCCGCGCTTACGGCATGCTGGATGAGGCGGCACAGGATTCGGCTGCTGTCCGGGTGAGTTATTTTATCGATCCGACGGGGACAATCCGCGCCCTGACATGGTATCCGCTGAACGTCGGCCGATCGGTCGACGAGATGATCCGAATCGTGGCCGCCTTGCAACGTACCGCCTCGAACGAGGTGATGACGCCCGAAGGCTGGCGGTCCGGCGGTGACGTTCTGCTACCGCCAACTCAAGGCGTCGCCGAAGCCTTAAAGGCGGGCGCTCCAAAGAACTGGTTCTATTGCACCCGGAGGGACGAATGAGCGCCGTCTACCAATCGCGTGATAGCGCCAACAATGCGGCGGAGCAACTAAAGGTCTACGCCCAGCCTCAACGTCTCATGATCCTGTCCCGTCTCCTCGACCGTGAGTGCACAGTCAGTGAAATTGATGAAGCGACTGGGATCGGCCAACCGGCTTTGAGCCAGCAGCTAGCCGAACTGCGGCGCGCGGAACTAGTTCAGAATCGCCGCAGCGCAAAGCAGGTGTACTACCGTCTTGCTGATGACGATGTCTCGGTCTGCGTGAGGAGTATCGAGGCGATTTTCGGAAGTGGACGTGGTGTTGTTGCAGTCGCGTCAGGTGTTGTGGCGGAAAAGCCGAAGCGGCGTCAAAAGGAGCTTGGAAGTGCTGGCGCGGCAGCCTTCGCGAAGATCGTTTGAGCATGCTCATATAGAATTGTCACAATCTGGTCGCAACGGCTGC